>ONEJ01000082.1 GCA_900316805.1 uncultured Lachnospiraceae bacterium | reverse complement strand
GCCGGAAGTGTCCAGCTGTCGAATGAACATGAATTATCAAAAGAGCCGAAATGCGATACCAGACAAATCAGCAATTTGATGCGAGTTTCGCTATCCGTCTCCGGAGAATCCAGGCGGCAGGCGGGGCTGCGGGAAAATACATGTGGACAAAGATATGAGCATCCTGTCTACATCTCCTTGTGGGTGACAGCATGCCAAATCAGCCTCTGGCGCCCATTTTTCGCATGCGAACTATCATATTCTGGGCGATACGAAGAGAATATTGCCTCTACCGCCCATTTTCCATGAATATTAATAAGCTCAAGGATAACGGAAAAAAGGAATAATTCCCCTTGCCTCCACCAGTAATTTGAAAAACAAAAAATGGGGACAACAGAAAAGATCACCTTCTCCACGTCCCCATTATCAAGTCAATGATATGAATGAACAAATGATTTAATGAGCATATAATACAAACAGGCAAATAATATACATCGATAAGTGATATACATCAATAAATGATCATACAAAATGTATCAGTCATTATTCTGCGTGCAATTCGCCGCATCTATGGCAACAGCCAGCATAAGAGCCATGATTTCATCCTGTGGATTCAGAATATCAATCACGTAGGTATCCCCCCAGTGCAGCAATTGCTTAGAGATATGCACCACAGCACTGCAGCCGGAGTAGACATCGTAATTCCAGGACATGAAATCCCCCTCGCACCGCCAGCCGTTGTATTCCAGCTCATACTTCGGCTTGAAAAAGCTAAACTGCTTCTGAATACTTCCAAAAGATCTTCCACCAATCTCGATATCAAAGGCAGGCAGAAAAGTAAACAGTCTCTGCTTTACCATACCGATCTCATTGTCGAACCTGTCGTACACATGGATCTGGTGTCCCAGAGCCAAAAGCTGGGCTCTCACAAAGTATTTCGGATTTCCTGCCTCATCATAGACATCATAGGTGTCTGTCCAGGAAAAAACTCTCTGCTTAATTAACAATTTCATGACACAGCTCCTCCCATATAAACACCCGACCTTGTACTATTTTCGTCTGTAATAATCATCCTTATCGGCATACATCATCTGGTCCGCCCCATATATTACAGCGTACTTCCGAAATCGGAAACGATCGCCTGACCGGTAATGGCACGGGACTCATCCGAAGCCAGGAAAAGCAAAATGTTTGCCACATCCTCCGGCATACATGGTGGAACCTTCATATCCCCATGCTTTGCCATCTGTCCAAACATATCCGCATCCATATTAGCCGCATTCATCCCCGACACCATGGGAGTCACAATGGTTCCCGGACACACGGCGTTACAACGGATTCCTTTTCCGGCAAAACGCAATGCCGTATGGCGGGTAATTCCAATAATGGCCGCCTTGGAGGCCACATATGCAGCACCACCGCAGCCCATAACGCCGGCAACAGATGCCACATTAACGATCGAGCCGCACCCGGCTTCTTCCATCTTCGCCGTAGCCGCACGCATACAATACATGGTTCCCTTGGTATTGATGTCAAGGATCCTGTCCATATCTGCATCCTCCACGCGATCGATAGGCTTTAAGCCTTCCTCCAGCACCCCGGCGTTGTTGACCAGAATATCCAGCTTTCCATATGCCTGAACTGCTTCTGCCACCACCCGGTCTGCATCCTCCGGCTTGGAAATATCCGCAACCACCGGTAAAACTTCTCCCCCTGCCTCCCGGATCTTTGCGGCTACTTCTTCCAGCTGGGGTTTACGTCTGGCGCTGATGACCACCTTCGCCCCTTCCCTGGCAAAAAGAACAGCTGTAGCTGCACCCACCCCTGAGTTGCCGCCTGTGATAATTGCTACCTTATCCTGTAATCTTCCCATATTAAAAACCTCCTGCAATTGATTTCCCTATTATCTTACACCTGTGATCACTATTTTATGAAAACCATAGGAAAAAGAGACGAGAAAACCACATCCCGTCTCGGATTCCTTTTCACTATTTAAAAGTCAACTTCTGTGTCATAATAGCAGCACTTCAAGAGCTTCTCCATCTCCTCCTGACTTGGCTGTCTCGGATTGGAACCTGTGCAGGCATCGAGAAGTGCGTTTGCTGCAATGTCATGCAGTCTCTCTAAGAATACCTCTTCCGGAACGAAGCCCTGCTCAGCCGGATAGCTGTCCGAACCATAATTCTTAATGCAGTGCGGAATGTTGAGATCATCGTTCATCTTGCGCAGATAAGCGATCAGCAACTCCACCTTCTCATCCAGCGAATCTCCGCCCAACTGCATGAAGTCTGCAATCTCTCCATAACGCTTCTTAGCAGTCTCATCCTTTGCATTGAAGGCAATAACCTTCGGAAGATACATTGCGTTCGCTGCACCATGAATGATATGTGCGCCATAATCAGCAAAAACAGCACCGGTCTTGTGAGCCATGGAATGAACGATTCCAAGAAGGGCATTGGAAAATGCCATACCTGCCAGACACTGTGCATTGTGCATGGAATCTCTCTTGGCCATGTCACCATTGTAAGAATCCACCAGATCGCTCTGGATCATCTTAATGGCGTGCAGTGCAAGGGGATCCGTAAAATCGCAGTTTGCTGTGGATACATATGCTTCAATGGCATGGGTCATTGCATCCATACCGGTATGTGCTACCAGCTTCTGAGGCATGGTCTCTGCCAGATCCGGATCAACAATTGCCACATCCGGTGTGATCTCAAAGTCTGCAATCGGGTACTTGATACCCTTCTCATAGTCCGTAATGATGGAAAATGCTGTTACCTCGGTAGCGGTTCCTGAAGTAGAAGAAATTGCACAGAAATGTGCCTTATTTCTCAGAGCCGGAATACCGAATACCTTGCACATATCCTCGAAGGTAATGTCCGGATACTCATATTTGATCCACATTGCCTTTGCAGCATCAATTGGAGAGCCGCCGCCCATTGCAACGATCCAGTCAGGCTGAAATTCCTGCATTGCTGCTGCACCCTTCATAACCGTATCAACGGATGGATCCGGCTCAATTCCCTCAAAAAGCTGAACCTCCATTCCTGCTTCCTCCAGATACTCCTGTGCCTTCTGCAGGAAACCGAAACGCTTCATGGATCCTCCACCCACGCAGATCATTGCTTTCTTTCCCTTAAAAGTCTTAAGAGCCTCCAGAGAGCCCTTGCCGTGATACAGATCTCTCGGTAAAGTAAATCTTGCCATGTATTCCCTCCTTATGTAATTATGTAGTAGTCTTATGATTTGTTACCTCTTAATCATACCATCTATCTGTCCAGAATTCAATGGAAAACACCCCCCTGCCAATAGAAAAAAGCCGCCCAAAATTTCAGACAGCTCTTTCATGATCTTAGGAATATAAACCTCTCACACGGATTTGCCTGCGGCTCTTTTGTGTGAGAAGTTTCAGTTGGCTCATCATCCTTTGAAATTCAGAATTTCCGTAACAATCGCAGCTGCCACATCCGCTTTACTCATGATCTCCAGCTCCCTGCAGTCATCCTTTGTGATAAGGGTTACCACATTAGTATCCGTACCGAATCCGGCTCCGGTCACCTTCAGATTATTGGCCACGATCATATCCACCTTTTTCTTTTCCAGCTTCGCTCTGGAGTTTTCCAGCATATGCTCTGTCTCCATGGAAAAACCGCAGATAAACTGCCCTTCTCTTCGGTTGGCACCGAGAAATGCAAGGATATCCTCCGTCCGCTCCAATTCAATGGAAGCACCTCCATCCTGTTTCTTGACCTTCTCCTCTGCCGGATGTTCCGGCCGGTAATCTGCCACAGCCGCTGACTTGATGATAATATCCTGCTCCTGATAACATTCCTTCACAGCCTCTGCCATATCCGCTGCCGTGACCACCGGAATTACCTTCACAAAAGGAGGCGGTGCAATGGCAACCGGTCCTGTTACCAAGGTAACCTCTGCCCCGCGAAGCATACAATTCTCAGCAATGGCATAGCCCATTTTTCCGGTGGAATGATTGGTAATAAAACGCACCGGGTCAATTTTCTCCTGGGTGGGTCCGGCAGTCACCAATACCTTTTTCCCCGCGAGATCTTTTTCGAGGGCAATGGTCTTTAATATATAGGCGAGTAAGGTCTCCGGCTCCGGCATTTTCCCTGCTCCCGTATCCCCACAGGCCAGATAGCCGCTGGCGGGATCGATCACTTCAAAACCATATTTCTCAAGAACTTTCAGATTATCCTGCACGATTGGATTTTCATACATATTCGTATTCATGGCAGGAGAAACCAGCTTCGGACATTTGCAGGCCAAAATCGTGGTGGTCAACATGTCATCCGCAATGCCGTGAGCCATCTTTCCAATCACATTTGCAGAAGCCGGTGCCACCAGAAACACATCCGCCCGCTTTGCCAGTGCCACATGCTCCACACTGAACTGGAAATTCCGGTCAAAGGTATCCACCAGACATTTGTTTCCCGTCAGTGTCTCAAAGGTGATGGGATTGATAAAATTCGTCGCATTTTTCGTCATGATAACATTGACATCTGCCTGCAGCTTTACCAATGCACTGGCCAGATTTGCAATTTTGTAGGCCGCGATACTTCCGGTCACACCAAGTACTACTGTTTTTCCTTTTAACATTGTTTTCTCCTCATGGTACAGAAAAAGGCGGACAATGTCCGCCCCTATTCTTATTTTCCTTTATTTGTAATCTTCCAAAGAACATTGGTAATGGCCGATCCAATGATGAGGCAGGATGCTGCCTCCAGAATGGCATTCACACCCACCAGTGCCAGAAGCCAGCCCAGGAAAACGATTCCTGTCTTTCCGGTATAGCTGTATGCCTGAATCATGTAATCCTGGAAGAAAACGGTCATAAATCCAAGATACAACAGCGTATTGGTGATCGGAGCCAGAACACAGGAGATGGCAATATTCACCGGTCTTTTCTTGCACACCTTAGCCAAACCCATATATACCAGTGCCGGAACAATACCCACCAGAATACGTGGCACAATGCAGCAGATTGCTGTAGCAACGGGCTTTGCATTAAAGATCATCGTTCCGAAAGCGTCCATACCGAAGCACTGCGCAAGGCTTGTCAGTCCAAACACAAGACCGAGAAAAGCTCCCGCCTTCACGCCCAGCAGAACTGCCCCTACTGCTACCGGCACAACAATGAAGGTAATTGAGATGGCGCCGACTCTTAAATAGCCTAACGGCGTGTATGCCATCAGAATCACGATTGCCGTCAATAGTGCCAGTTCCGTCATCACTACAACGTTTGACTTCTTTGAATTCTTTGTTTCCATATGTAATTTTCCTCCTACTTCCGTTTCCCTCATGGGAATACAGTGTATTTTATACTTTCCTCCACAGATATACCAAACACCTCGCTTGTGAATAACCTCCATATGCATGGTCAGTTTTCTCTGCTGCATGCTTGATCTGCCGAAAAACAATATTATTATAGTGCAATTTTCAACAAATGTAAAGATAATAACAAAAATCCGCCGCGGAAACCCGCGGCGGATTTTATTCCTATGATAAACGAATCTTATTTGCCCATCTCAGCCTTTAAAGCTTCGGTCAGAGCTGGAACGATCTTGTTGAGATCTCCAACGATACCGTAATCAGCTACGGAGAAGATCGGAGCATCCTCGTCCTTGTTGATGGCGATGATCAGATCAGACTCCTCCATACCAGCTACGTGCTGGATGGCTCCGGAGATACCGATTGCGAAGTAGATCTGTGGACGAACGGTCTTACCGGTCTGTCCTACCTGGTAATCCGGTGCTAACCAGCCATTCTCAACAACGGCACGGGAGCAGGATACCATTCCACCGAATACATCAGCCAGATCTTGTAACATCTGGAAGTTCTCTTTGCTTCCAACTCCACGTCCGCCGGAAACAAGAACCTTTGCATCCATGATGTTCTCAACATTTCCAACAGCCTTAACAACTTCCTGAATCTCTACGAAACGGTCGTTCTTCTCGATTGGCGCATTGAACTCGATCACCTCAGCCTTACGTCCGGCCTCCTTCGGAAGCTTCTGCATAACACCAGGACGAACGGTTGCCATCTGTGGGCGGTTGTCCGGGCAGGCGATAGTTGCGATGGTGTTTCCACCGAATGCAGGACGGGTCATAAGCAGCTGATTGTGCTTCTGCTCATCTTCTTTGCCCGGTACTGCCTGAATTGGGAAATCACCAATCTCAAGCTTGGTACAGTCAGCGGTAAGTCCTGTAGCAACTCTTGCGGAAACGGTAGGACCAAGGTCACGACCGATAGCGGTTGCACCAACCAGCATGATCTCAGGCTTGTACTCGTTGATAACTGCTGCCAGAGCCTGTGCATATGGCTCAGTGCGGTAGGTCTCCAGTTCCGGATTATCTACAACGATAACCTTGTCTGCACCATACTCGCCTAACTCATCTGCTAAGCTCTTTACGTTGGAACCGAGAAGTACTGCTGTAACCTCTGTTCCTAAATCACTTGCAAGCTCCTTTGCCTTTCCGATTAATTCAAAGGCGATAGAGCTTAATTTGTTGTCTACCTGCTGTGCGTAGATATATACGCCCTTATATTCTTCTAAACCCATGATATTCCTCCATTAAGCTTGCATTCTCTAAATGATGTGCTTCTCTTTGAATTTTCCGATTAAGTATGCTACAGACTCAGCCGGGTCAAGGTTAACCTTCTCACCAGCACCCTTCGGTACCTTGTCAGAAGCCTTTGCGATCTTTGTCGGTGATCCCTTAAGGCCAAGGTTGGAATCATCCACATCCTTTAAGTCTGCTCTGCCCCATACGGTAACTTCTTTGTCACATGCTTCGAAAATTCCGCCCGGAGTCATATATCTTGGCTCGTTTAACTCAGAAAGTGCAGTGATCAGACAAGGCATCTTAGCTTTTAATACGTGATATCTGTCCTCATACTGACGCTTAACGATTACAGAGTCTCCCTCAACCTTGATGTCCTCAGCGTAAGAGATTACCGGCAGACCAAGATGCTCAGCAATCTGCGGACCTACCTGAGCGGTATCTCCATCGATAGCCTGACGTCCTGTGATGATCAGGTCGTAATCCAGGTTGCGGAGTGCACCGGCGATGGTAGTAGAGGTTGCCCATGTATCAGCTCCACCTAATACTCTGTCGGTTACAAGGATTGCATCGTCTGCACCCATAGCCATTGCCTCACGAAGAACGGCATCAGCCTTTGGAAGTCCCATGGTAAGAACGGTAACCTTAGCACCGGTCTCATCCTTAATTCTAAGTGCTGCCTCAAGGCCGGCCTTATCGTCCGGGTTCATGATGGCAAGCATTGCTGCTCTATCGAGTGTTCCGTCCGGATTGAACTTAACGCCGCCCTTGGTATCCGGAACCTGCTTAATACATACTACGATATTCATGTATGATCTATCTCCTTTTCTTCAATTTGATTTCAAACGCGATTATTTCAGTAATGCACCGGAAATAACCATGCGCTGAACTTCAGATGTTCCTTCGTAAATCTCTGTGATCTTAGCATCACGCATCATACGCTCTACATCGTACTCACGGATGTATCCGTATCCACCGAACAGCTGAACGACCTCTGTGGTAACAGCCATAGCGGTCTCTGCTGCGAATAACTTAGCCTTGGCAGCCTCTACAGAGTAAACCTTCTGTGTAGCCTTGGCATTTGCTGCCTTGTAAACCAGAAGCTGTGCAGCCTCGATTCTTGCAGCCATATCAGCCAGCTTGAACTGTGTATTCTGCTGCTGTGCGATAGAACGGCCAAACTGCTTTCTTTCCTTGGTGTATGCGATACAACGCTCTAATGCGCCCTCAGCGATACCAAGAGCCTGAGCTGCGATACCGATACGTCCGCCATCCAGTGTATGCATTGCGATCGGGAAACCTCTTCCTTCCGGTCCAAGTAACGCATCCTTTGGAATTCTGCAGTCTTCGAAGATCAGCTCATAAGTAGAAGATCCACGGATACCCATCTTCTTCTCTTTGGTTCCGAAGGAGAATCCAGGAGTTCCCTTCTCTACGATAAATGCGGAGAAATTCTTCTTCTTTCTGCCACGCTTGTCCTCTGTGACGCTGGTAACAGCGATGATGATATAAACATCTGCAACCTTACCGTTGGTAATGAAGCACTTGGATCCGTTTAATACCCACTCATCTCCATCTAATACAGCCTTTGTCTGGCAGCCCTGTGCATCTGTTCCTGCACCCGGCTCAGTAAGACCGAAGGCACCAAGCTTCTCGCCCTTTGCAAGGGGTACTACATATTTCTGCTTCTGCTCCTCAGTACCATAGGTCATGATCGGATCGATGCAGAGGGAAGTATGTGCGGAAACGATAACACCGGTGGTAGCACATACCTTGGACAGCTCCTCAACACACATAACGTATGTAAGAGGATCACAGCCCTGTCCGCCGTACTCCTTTGGAACCGGAATTCCCAGGAAGCCATATTTTGCCATCTTCGCAACAGTTTCAGCCGGGAACTGCTCTGTCTCGTCTGTCTCCTGTGCAAGAGGTTTTACTTCTGTCTCAGCGAAGTCCTTGAAAAGGCCGCGAGCCATCTCATGTTTCTTGTCTAAAGTAAAATCCATGATTTTAACACTCCTTTATTTTCATTATATAATTTCAGAAAAGCCCGATAAAATACCGGGCTTTTCGATTTGCTATTACTGTGCGTCTACAGGGGTCTTGGTACGATCTGCATTGTAGATGTAGAAGCCCTTGCCGCTCTTGCAGCCAAGGTTACCGCCACGAACCATCTTGCGAAGTAATGGGCATGCACGGTACTTGCTGTCACCGGTCTCATTGTAAAGGACATCCATAATTGCAAGGCAGATATCCAGACCAATGAAGTCACCTAACTCAAGAGGTCCCATCGGATGGTTAGCACCAAGCTTCATAGCAGCATCGATTCCGGCGATATCGGAAACACCTTCCATCTTGATGAAAGCAGCTTCGTTGATCATCGGGATCAGGATACGGTTTACTACGAAACCGGCAGCCTCATTTACCTGTACCGGAGTCTTTCCGATCTCCTCAGAAATCTTCTTGATCGTATCTACAGTCTCTGCAGAGGTATTAGCGCCTGCAATAACCTCAACCAGCTTCATACGGTCTGCCGGATTGAAGAAATGCATACCGATGGTAGCATGCTCAATGCCGTTGCCGATCTCTGTGATAGAAAGAGAAGATGTGTTGGAAGCAAGGATGCATCCCGGCTTAACAATCTTATCCAGCTCTGCGAATGTAGTCTTCTTTACCTGCATATCCTCGAAAGCAGCCTCTACAACCAGATCACAGTCTGCGCAAAGATCCTCCTTCAGACCAGGAGTGATGCTGCCCAAAATAGCGTCAACCTTCTCCTGTGTCAATTTACCTTTCTCAACAAGTCTTGCATATCCCTTTGCAATCTTGTCTTTTCCGCCTTCAGCCCACTCCTTCTTGATATCGCAGAGTGCAACCTCGTAACCGTCGATCTGAGCAAATGCCTTTGCAATGCCCTGACCCATTGTTCCTGCGCCAATAACGCCAACCTTCATGATCTATGTACCTCCTAAAATATTTTATATCATTTATCTGGCAAAGATAATTTTGCTCAACCGCAATTAGTACTTCTCAACGATTGTTGAGCATCCCATTCCACCACCGATGCAAAGTGTAGCAAGACCACGGTTAGCTCCGCTCTTCTGCATCTCATGAAGCAGTGTAACAAGGATACGGCAGCCGGATGCTCCAACCGGATGACCGAGAGCGATAGCACCACCATTAACGTTAACCTTGGACATATCGAAGTTCAAGTCTCTTGCTACTGCGATAGACTGTGCGGCAAATGCCTCGTTAGCCTCGATCAGATCGATATCGTCGATGGAAAGACCGGTCTTAGCAAGTACCTTCTTAGTAGAAGCAACCGGGCCAACACCCATGATCTCAGGCTCAACACCGCCAAGTGCTCCGGCAACCCATGTAGCCATAGGTGTAACACCAAGCTCCTTAGCCTTCTCCTCGCTCATAACAACGATAGCTGCTGCACCATCATTGATACCGGAAGCGTTACCTGCTGTAACAAGTCCGCCTTCCTTACCGGAGCAGCATCTTAACTTGGAAAGTGACTCAGCTGTTGTGCCAGGACGTGGTCCCTCATCTGTAACGAAGTCAACCATTTCCTTCTTAACCTTAATCGGCACCGGAACGATCTCATCTGCGAACTTACCAGCTGCGATAGCTGCCTCGCACTTCTGCTGGCTGTTTGCTGAAAACTCATCTAATTCTTCTCTTGTAATGCCATACTTGTCACATACATTCTCAGCTGTGATCATCATATGATAGTGGTTGAATGCATCTGTTAATGCATCATTAACCATAGTATCGATAATAGTTGCATTGTTCATGCGGTATCCGAAACGAGCCTTTGTCATTGCGTAAGGAGCCATAGACATGTTCTCCATACCACCTGCAACAACGATATCAGCCTCACCAGCCATGATCATGGTTGCTGCATCGTTGACACACTTAAGACCGGATCCACATACAACGTTGATTGTGATAGCCGGAACCTCGATTGGTAAACCAGCCTTGATGGAAGCCTGACGAGCTACGTTCTGTCCCTGAGCTGCCTGGATAACACAGCCCATCTTAACCTCGTCAACCTGCTCTGGCTTAACGCCGGCTCTCTTTAATGCCTCTTTAATTACGATTGCTCCTAAATCTGCTGCTGGAGTATTGCTTAATGCTCCGCCCATCTTGCCGATTGCTGTACGGCAAGCACCTGCTAATACAACTTTCTTTGCCATTTTACGTTCTCCTTTGAGTCAAACTCGCGTCAAATGACGCTGTTAATTTTTTAACAATGTCTATAATACCACATTTTCCGCTTAAAATCAATCTATTTCCATGTCCGAAACAAAAAACAAAGCTTCTTTGTGAAAAAGGTATAAAGCTAATTTTCTTTCTTGTGCACTTTGCCAATATGCAAAAAGAACCAGCGAAAATCCCCGCTGATTCCTTCTGTATTCCTATATGGTTTTATACATTTTTCACGGTGGCAATATCAACCGGTGTCAGCTTTCCGCTGGCAGTCTCCATGGCAAGGGCAAGAGCGTTTGCCGTATCCATCGCTGTAATACAGTATACGCCTGTTTCGATGGCGTTACGACGGATCAGGAAACCGTCTCTTGTCTTGTCTCCGTTACCCTGGGTCGGTGTATCGATGACCAGATCGATCTTGTGTCCAAGGATCAGATCCATGACGTTTGGAGACTCCTGGGAAATCTTATTGACGCGCAGGGCGTCGACTCCATGCTCGTTCAGATACTTCGCCGTACTTCTGGTAGCGTAGATCTTGTAACCCAGCGCCACAAAACGCTTGGCCACATCCACAGCCTCCGGCTTGTCGGCATCCTTCACGGTCATGATCATCTGCTTATACTTAGGAAGTTCCACGCCGGCTCCAAGGAACGCTTTGTAAAGAGCCTCGTTAAAGGTCTTTGCGATACCAAGGCACTCACCGGTGGATTTCATCTCCGGTCCAAGGCTGATCTCGGCTCCCCGCAATTTCTCGAAGGAGAATACCGGCATCTTGATGGCTACATAGTCCGCAGCAGGTGCCAGTCCCGGCTCATAGCCCATGCCCCGGATGGTCTCGCCCATGATGATGCGGGCTGCCAGATCCACGATCGGAATGCCGGTCACCTTACTGATATAAGGCACGGTTCTGGAGGAACGCGGATTTACCTCAATGACGTAAATCTCATCGTTCATGTCAATAAACTGAATATTGATCATACCCACCACATGAAGCGCCTGTGCCAGACGTTTGGTGTACTCTACCAGCGTGTCCTTCGCCTTCTGGGAAATGGTGTAAGCCGGATATACGGAAATACTGTCTCCGGAATGGACACCGGTACGCTCAATATGCTCCATGATACCGGGGATCAGGATATCTGTGCCATCACAGATGGCATCCACCTCGATCTCCGTACCCTGCAGGTATTTATCTACCAGAATCGGATGATCCTGGGCAATGGTATTGATAATGCCGATAAATTCCTCAATTTCTTCATCGCTGAAGGCGATCTTCATGCCCTGTCCGCCAAGCACGTAGGACGGACGAACCAACACCGGATAGCCAATGCGGTTGGCAACCTCTTTGGCCTCTTCAGCGGTAAATACCGTACCGCCTGCTGCTCTCGGGATTCCGGTCTTCTCCAGAATCTCATCGAAAAGCTCACGGTCCTCGGCTGCATCTACATCTTCCGCCTTGGTTCCAAGGATTTTCACGCCCATCTTCATCAAAGCTTCTGTCAGCTTGATGGCGGTCTGTCCACCGAACTGTACCACAGCGCCGTCCGGCTTCTCCAGATTAACGATAGACTCCACATCCTCTGCGGTCAGAGGCTCAAAGTACAGCTTATCTGCAATATCGAAGTCCGTGGAAACGGTCTCCGGGTTGTTGTTGACGATAATGGTTTCCCAGCCTTCCTTTGCAAAAGCCCAGGTACAGTGCACGGAACAGAAATCGAACTCGATACCCTGTCCGATACGGATCGGACCGGAGCCCAGTACCAGCACTTTTTTCTTTGGATGTGTCTCCTCTGCCTCGTTCTCACTGCCATAAACGCTGTAGTAATAGGGTGTCTCAGCAGCAAACTCAGCAGCACAGGTATCTACCATCTTATAAGCCGCCACGATACCGTTGGCATAGCGCATATTCTTAATCTCGCTCTCGGTCTTTCCTGTCAGCTCTGCAATGACATTGTCCGGGAACTCGATTCTCTTGGCTTCCTTTAACAGTTCAACGGTAAGCTCTTCACTCTTTAATCTCTGTTCCATCTCCACAAGAATCGCGATCTTGTCGATGAACCAGCGGTCGATCTTCGTAATTTCAAAAATATGGTCATAGGATACGCCGCGGCGAAGTGCCTCAGCGATCACCCAGATTCTTCTGTCATCTACCACATGCAGTTGTTTCTCCAGTTCATCATCGGAGAGCTCTGTAAAATCATAGGACATAAGGCTGTCCACATGCTGCTCTAAGGAGCGGATTGCCTTCATCAGGGCGCCCTCGAAGTTATCACAGATACTCATAACCTCACCGGTAGCCTTCATCTGGGTACTTAAGGTTCTCTTGGCTGTCAGGAACTTATCGAAAGGCAGTCTCGGAATCTTAACAACACAGTAATCCAGCATAGGCTCAAAGCTGGCATAGGTCTTCTCTGTTATGGCATTCTTGATCTCGTCCAAAGTATAACCCAGGGCAATCTTTGCAGTTACCTTGGCAATGGGATAACCGGTGGCCTTGGATGCCAGTGCCGAAGAACGGGATACACGTGGGTTTACTTCAATAACACAGTATTCAAAGGAATCCGGATTCAGTGCGTACTGTACGTTACACCCTCCGGTAATCTTCAGTTCATTGATAATATTGAGAGCAGAGCTTCGAAGCATCTGATACTCTTTGTCTCCCAGAGTCTGGGATGGTGCCACAACGATGGAGTCTCCGGTGTGCACACCTACCGGATCAATATTCTCCATGTTACATACGGTAATGCAGTTGCCGGCAGCATCACGCATCACCTCATACTCCACTTCCTTCCAGCCTGCGATGCAACGCTCTACCAGAACCTCACCCACACGGCTCAAACGAAGTCCGTTGCTTAAGATATCAATTAATTCCTGCTCATTCTTCGCGATACCGCCGCCGCTTCCGCCCAATGTAAAGGCAGGACGAAGCACCACCGGATAACCGATGGTATTGGTAAAGCGGATGCCCTCCTCCACAGAATGCACCACCTGAGAAGCCGCACAGGGCTCGCCAATCTTTTCCATGGTATCCTTGAAAGCCTGACGGTCCTCTGCTTTAAAGATCGTCTCCGCTGTGGTTCCAATCAATTTTACTCCGTTTTCTTCTAGGAAACCGCACTCTGCCAGCTCCATACCGAGATTCAGGCCAGCCTGTCCACCCAGGGTAGGCAGAATACTGTCCGGCTTTTCCTTCAAAATGATTTCCTTAAGAACAGGCAAGGTCAGTGGCTCAATATATACCTGATCCGCAATCTGCTTGTCGGTCATGATGGTAGCCGGGTTGGAGTTTACCAGACAAACCTCAACGCCCTCTTCCTTTAAGGAACGGCAGGCCTGTGTTCCCGCATAGTCGAACTCAGCCGCCTGTCCGATGACGATTGGACCCGAACCAATCACTAATACTTTTTTTATTTCTTTATTTCTTGGCATTACTGATTCCCTCCCCCCATCGTCTGTGATGTGCCATCGGCACATTGCCTGCGCAAAGCACTCTGCGCAGCAGATTTGCATGTGCTTTGCTCCATCATATCGATAAAACGTTCAAACAGATATGCAGAATCCTGCGGTCCCGGGCAAGCCTCCGGATGGAACTGCACCGTAAAGATATTCTTCCCCACGTAGGAAAGCCCCTCATTGGTTCCATCGTTGACATTCACAAAGGCAGGCTTTGCGATTGCAGGATCCAGTTTTTCCGTATCAACCACATAGCCGTGGTTCTGGGAAGAAATATAAACCCGTCCCGTAGCAAGATCCTTCACCGGATGGTTGCCTCCCCTGTGGCCGTATTTCATCTTATGGGTATCCGCACCGGTGGCCAGTGCCATCAGCTGATGTCCAAGGCAGATGGCAAAGATTGGTACATCACTGTCATACAATTTCTTAATCTCAGCAATGATTTCTGTGCATTCCTTCGGATCTCCCGGTCCGTTGCTCAGCATAATACCATCCGGATGAGAGGCAAGAATCTCTTCTGCGGATGTGTGAGCCGGATAGATGGTAACCTCGCAGCCTCTCTCATTTAATGATTTTGCAATGTTGTTCTTTGCCCCCAGATCCAGCAGGGCTACCTTCTTTCCGGTACCCTTCAGCACCTTTTTCTCTGCACAGGTAACCTTGTCTACCACATTTCCCGTGCTGTAGGCCTTTAATTTCGGAAGGATCTCCTCCAGATCATAATTCTCGTTGGTGGTGATCATACCGTTCATGGTCCCCTTCTCCCTGAGAATCTTGGTCAGGGCACGGGTATCGATTCCCGCGATTCCCGGAATATCATATTTCTTCAAAAAGTCTTGAATGGTTCCCTGACACCGGAAATTGCTTGGCATACGGGAAAGCTCCCTCACAATATAGCCGTCCGGCCACGGTCTTTCCGACTCCATGTCCGGTGTAATTCCATAATTTCCAATCAGCGGATAGGTCATTACCACAGCCTGTCCCGCATAGGATGGGTCTGTGAGCACCTCCAGATAACCTGTCATGGAAGTGTTGAACACGATCTCACTGACGACTTCTTTTGTGGAACCAATGCTTGTTCCGGCAAATACGGTTCCGTCCTCAAGTATCAAAAAAGCTTTCATTCTCTGTCCTGCCTTTCTTTGAATTCCCAGCTCATTCCTGCATCTTGGCAAAAAAAAAGAGTAGAACTCTTTTTTTCCCTAAATTGTAAAAAGTTTATCATAACACGACATTTTTTTCAACCTATTTCCAGAGAAAAATCGCCCTAAATGATTCCCTGGAAATAACATACCATAAAAGCAGCCGCAATCGCGCCGCAAAGTACCAGCCCCCCAACCGATGCGCCAATAGCCCACCCGGCAGGAATTTCTTTCTTTTCGTAGGATACCTCCTCGATGGTCTTTGCACGCATGGACACATAGGGGCAGCCCATGGGCACCTGTCCCATCTGCTCAAATTTGCGCTTCTGGAAATAGGCGGCGGTGTATACCGGCATGGCATTGACCGTCACATCGGAATAGCCGTATCTGGTTCTGGCGTAAGTACGCATAGTGATCAGCAGTTTTTTGCCGATACCTTTTCTCTGGAATACCGGCAGCACATAGAGCATGGTAATGTGCCCTTCCTTCTGCATGGCAGACATGCCTGCCAGCTGTCCCTGCTCAAAAGCGCCCCAGAGGGTAATGCTCCCCTCTGCCGCCATAGCCATGATCCGTTCTGTGGAGGAGTACTCCATAAAACCACTCACCAGCTGCGGATCCGGCACATTTCCGCCGATGCAGAAATCAAATACTCCCCTGGCCATTGTCAGTGCCTGCGGTATTTCCTGTTCTTCCAAAATTCTTATATCCATCACATATCCTCCAATAAGCGGTCCTTAAGTCCGCTGTAGCGTTTCTGCTGCGAATTATTCTCTATCATATGCCGGAAGGCTTCATCATTTCCTACAATTGTAACACATTTTTTTGCCCTTGTAACGGCTGTGTAGAGAAGATTCCGGTTCATCAGCATCTGTGGTCCGGAAAGCAGCGGAATCACCACCGCCGGATACTCCGAGCCCTGGGATTTGTGGATCGTAACCGCATAAGCCAGCTCCAGCTCGTCCAGAAGCTTATAGGAATATTCCACCGTGCGCCCCTCATCGAAGGAAATGGTCATGGTCTCCGCAAAATCATTGATCTGTTCTATGATGCCCATATCTCCGTTAAAAATTCCGGTTCCTTTGTCGATACACAGACCGTATCTGCTCCGGATCTCCCACTCCAGCTGATAATTGTTCTTAGTCTGCATGACCTTGTCTCCCTCCCGAAAAACCCTTGTGCCATGCTCCTTCTCCCTTTTCTTCTCCGATGCCGGATTCAGATACATCTGCAGAATCGTATTCAGGCGTTCCACCCCCAGCAGGCCTTTACGCATCGGCGTCAGCACCTGAATATCATAGGTGGCAGCATTAACATATTTCGGGAGCTTCTGCAAAATCAGCTGAAGTGTCACGTTGATGATCTTATCTGCATCATACCGCTTAAGGAAAAAGAAATCCATACTCTTGTTGTCCAGACTGACCTTTTCCCCACGGTTGATCTTGTGGGCGTTGACAATAATGTCACTGGTGCTGGCCTGCCGGAAGATCTTCTTAAGTTCCACAGTATGAAACAGCTTCGAATCGATAATATCCTTCAAAACACTGCCGGGTCCCACACTGGGAAGCTGGTTCACATCCCCCACCAGAATCAGCCTTGTGCCCGCGGGGATTGCCTTCAGCAGGGCGTACATGAGAGAAATATCCACCATGGACATCTCATCGATGATGATCACATCCGTTTCCAGCGGATTCTGCTCATTGCGTTCGAAACCTGCCGTTCCTTCCGCGCCGCCGTTCAACTCCAGCATCCGGTGGATTGTGCGGGCCTCAAAGCCTGTGGTCTCGCTCATACGCTTAGCCGCCCGACCGGTGGGCGCCGCCAGCATGATGTCATAGCCTTCCAGTTCAAAATAGCGGATGATGGTATTGATGGTGGTGGTTTTTCCGGTACCGGGACCTCCTGTGATCACAAGAAGGCCGTTCCTGACAGCCTCCTTGACCGCCTCGACCTGATGTTCCTCCAGTTCCATCTTGGTCTGCTTTTCGATTTCCCGGATTCTTGCCTCGATCTCAATATCCGGTACATCAAAGCCCGCATCCAACTGCTTTAACATCGCCGCCGCATTCGCCTCCATATAGAAAAAGGCTGCTGCATAAATCTGTGTCACGCCCTCTGACTGACGCATCATAATCTTCCGGTCCATGGCCAGATTCATATACTCATTCTCGATTGCCTCGGGGCTTACCGACAGAAGTTCAACAGCCCGCTTCGTCAGTTCCTCCTGGGGGAGATAGGTGTGCCCCTCCGAAGAAGCCTGCAGGAGTGCGTACTGGATTCCGCTTCGGATCCGGAAATCCGAGTCGGTCTTTATCCCCACCCGGGCAGCAATCTCATCTGCCGTGCGAAAGCCCACGCCCTCCACGTCATCTGCCAACCGGTAGGGATTTTCCTTTAAGATTCCATAGATTTCCTGCCCATATGTATTGTAAATCTTCACAGCTAATGCTGTGGTAATTCCGTATTTCTGCAGAAAGATCATGGCAGCCCGCAGCTCTTTTTTCCCATTGACCTGCTCTGCAATCTCCATGGCCTTGCGCTCGCTGATACCTTTGATCTCTGCCAGCCGTTCCGGTTCCTCCTCAATGATCCGGAAGGTGTCCTCCTTAAATCTTCGCACGATTCTTGCCGCCAGGGCGATACCAATGCCCTTGATGGCTCCCGATCCAAGATAACGCTCAATGGCCACTTCATCCTCCGGAGCCTTTTCCTCATAGCTCTTCACGGAAAACTGATGCCCATAGGTGGGATGATCCGTGTAAAATCCATGAGCCTCGATATTCTCCCCCTCTGCGATATCCGAAAACACCCCCACACAGGTAATTTCTTCCTCACCGCAGATCAGTACCAGCACCGTATATCCATTTTCCGCCTTGCGATATATGATATGATCCACGTATCCATTGATCGTCTCCTGGGTATTATCCAAAATTCCTTACTCCTTCTTCTTTGCCTAACAAAGGGAGATTACCCATGGCTGTGGATAATCTCCCTATAAATCACGCACGTTTATTCCATTCCGATGTTGCGCTTCATCTGCTCGTAAAGCTGCTGTGTCAGGCTCTCTCCCACCTGATCCACAACCACATCTGCCATCTGCTCGATGGCCTTGTCCATATACAGATCCCTGTACTGGTTCATGGACTGGTCTCCCTCCTCCTGGGTAGTCAGGGAGTCCTTCATCTCCTTAAGCATCTGCTCTACAAAGTAGGATTCAAAATCTTTGATGACACCCTTTAACTCATCCTCGGAAGAATCCTTAGACACCTTCTTAAGGGAACTCCGCAGACTGTTGGAAGCTGCTGACGAGGCATCTGTTTTCGCCGTATTATATATAGAACTGATTCCGGATATATCCATACTCTTACCTCACTGTTCTAAAATTCGGACACAAAGATTATCTCTTCAGGTTGTTGGCGGTTTCCAGCATGGAATCCGCTGTGGTGATTGCCTTGGAATTCAACTCATAAGCTCTCTGGGCCGCAATCATATTGACCATCTCATCCGCCACCTGAACATTGGAGCCTTCCAGATAGCCCACACATACCTTGCTTGCTTTAAGTCCCTGGTTGGCACTCTCAAGCATAGGATTGCCGGACGCCGCGGTCACTCCCAGCCGGCTGGAAGAAAGTTTCTCAAGTCCTGCCGGATTATTAAACTGATAAATACCAAAAGACTGATTCAGCGGAATTGTATTCCCTGCCGTATCACGATAGGAAATACTTCCATCCTGTCCAAATATCATGCTCTCCGAAGATATTCCCTCCGGAACAGCAATCTGACCTCCTTCAGAATCCAAAACCGGACATCCCTCATGATCCGTGAGGATCGTGGCACCATCTGCCGTTTTACTCCAGGTAAAACTTCCGTTCCTGGTATAATAGGTCTGTCCATCCTCTGCACGGACTGCAAAAAAACCGTTTCCATCAATGGCAAAATCCGTGGGGCTCTCACTGTCCAGAAGGGAGCCCTGCGTATACATAGAGGTGGTGGCCGCCACACGGGTACCAAGCCCCACCTGGGCTCCCACCGGCTTGTACTCACCGTTGGCGGTAGTGGTCTTCGTCTGTAATGTCTGATATAAAAGAGATTTGAACTCTGTACGCTCGGTCTTATAACCGTTTGTATTTACATTGGCTAAATTGTTGGCGATGGTGTCAACATTGGTCTGCTCCGCAATCATTCCTGTTGCCGCAGTATAAAGTGCTCGCATCATAGGGCTCTTACTCCTTCCTCATTTCATCCGGAAAATTACTGTACTTTGCCAACGCTGTTCACCGCTCTGTCCAAAGTGCTGTCAATGGAGGTAATTACCTTCTGTCCCGCCTCATAGGCCCGCTGAATCGTGATCATATTTACCATCTCATTAATCACATTCACATTGGAGGTTTCGAGAACCCCCTGCTCTATTCTGGCACCCGAAGCAATCCGGTTGCCCCCATCCAGCAGATTGTACATATTCTCTCCGTACTTTTCCAGATAATCGTAATTATCTACGTCCACGATACCCAAAGTCCCTACGATCTGATTATTCTGGGAAATGTATCCCATCTTGTCCACCGCAATGGCTGCATTGGGGTCAACGCGGATAAAATTCTCCTCATCCGGATCCCCGTTCCTGGCGCCTGTGGCGTTCAGAACATAATCACCATCCTTGGTTACAAGATAGCCCTCCGTATTCACGGTAAAGGCTCCATCCCTGGTATATTTCACAGAGGTATTGCCCTCTTTATCAGTAAAAGCAATCGCAAAAAAGCCCTCACCGTCAAGGGCGAAGTCTGTTGTATTGTCTGTTACCTTAAAGCTTCCGGTGCTGTAATCGGTGTATACCTGTCCCAGATGAACCCCATAGGTAATCTCCCCAAGCTTCTTGGGCTGGCCATAATTGGAACTGTCTTTCATACGGACAGACATTTCATCCGCAAAAGTCCGGGAGGTTGTCCCCTCCTTCTTATAGGCCGTGGTGTCTGCATTCGCAAGATTATTGGAAAGAATATCCAGACGCCGCATCTCATTGACCATGCCCGTATGGGCGGTATACAATCCCTTTACCATATTGCACCCCTTTCGCGCAATGTGCTCTGTGTGAACAAATATCTATTTTGTATATCGGTCCTTTTTCCAAATGCTTTATAGGAAACGATTAATCATCGTCTCTTTTTCCGGAAAGAAATTCTACATACTTACCGGTTCCGATGGCCACGCAGGTCATCGGATGCTCAGCTGTCATGGTGTTGATGCCTGTTTTCTCCTCGATCAGCTGCTCCAGTCCGCGAAGCAGGGCTCCTCCTCCGGTCAGGACGATTCCGCGGTCAGCCACATCTGCTGCCAACTCCGGCGGAGTCTTCTCCAATACGGAATGAACCGCCTCTACAATCTGAAGGGTAGACTCCCGCAGTGCCTCCTCCGTCTCCTCGGAGCTTACGGTAATGGTACGAGGAAGTCCAGTCACAAGATTTCGTCCACGGACATCCATGGTCTCATTCTGAGCCAGCGGATAACAGGTACCGATCTTAATCTTAATATCCTCAGCGGTACGCTCACCAATGAGTAAATTGTGCTTTTTACGCATATAGCGAACCAGAGCCTCGTCGAAATCATCTCCCGCAATCTTCACAGAAGTGCTGACAACAGAGCCTCCCAGAGAAATTACTGCAATATCAGAGGTACCGCCTCCGATATCCACGATCATATTTCCGCAAGGCCGTGCAATATCAATACCGGCGCCGATGGCAGCAGCGATAGGCTCCTCGATGATCTCTACTTCTCGGGCTCCTGCCTGATAGGTAGCGTCCTCAACGGCTTTCTTCTCCACCTCCGTGACACCGCTTGGTACACAGACACTGATTCTTGGCTTACGGAAGCTCTTCTTTCCCAGTGCCTTCTGGATAAAGTACTTGATCATCTTCTCTGTCACGGTATAATCAGAAATTACGCCCTGGCGCAGGGGACGAACAGCCACGATATTCCCCGGTGTTCTACCAAGCATCAGACGCGCTTCCTCACCAATTGCTTTGATCTTATTGGTATCGCGGTCAAAGGCAACCACCGACGGCTCCTTTAACACGACACCCTTTCCTTTGATATATACTAAAATACTGGCCGTACCTAAATCAATTCCGATATCTGATCCGATCATTCCAAACAATACCCCTTCCTATAATTTTATCTACATCTATTCCAAATCTGTCTGCTTGCGAATCTGTCCCCGCTCTCATCTGAAACCCTTTTCAAATGATAAGCCAAAAAACCGCAGTTAATCATATTTTATACATACAGTAACATTATATACAATAAATTCCATTTTTCAAACATTTTTTTCCCTGCCGGGTAGATTTCATAAAAATATAAGAATTATGCCATTTTTTGGTAATGATTTTATCGGATATCCACGAAAAACTCAGGACAGATACGGCTTTAAAAACTGTCCCGTATAGGACTGCGGAACCTGGCAGACCTCCTCCGGTGTTCCCTTGGCGATCACGGTGCCGCCGCCATCTCCACCCTCCGGGCCCATATCAATGATGTAATCCGCAGTTTTGATCACATCCAGGTTGTGTTCAATGACCACAACGGTATTGCCGCTGTCAGACAGTTTTCTCAAGATTTCCACCAGCTTGTGTACATCTGCAAAATGAAGTCCCGTTGTAGGTTCATCCAGCACGTAGATGGTTCGTCCGGTTCCTCTCTTGCTGAACTCTGTGGCTAGCTTGATCCGCTGGGCCTCGCCGCCGGACAGCTCTGTGGAAGGCTGTCCCAGTTTGATATAGGAAAGTCCCACATCGTACAGAGTCTGGATCTTCCGCTCAATGGTGGGCACATTTTTGAAGAAATCAAGGGCTTCCTCCACTGTCATGTCCAGCACATCGTAAATGCTCTTTCCCTTATACTTCACCTCCAGTGTTTCCCGGTTATAGCGCTTACCGCCGCAGACCTCACAGGGCACATACACATCCGGCAGGAAGTGCATCTCAATCTTAAGGATTCCGTCTCCGCTGCAGGCCTCGCAGCGGCCACCCTTCACGTTAAAGCTGAAACGGCCCTTTTTGTAACCCCGGGCCTTGGCATCCGGTGTAGCCGCAAACAGATCCCGGATCATATCAAAGACTCCGGTGTAGGTTGCGGGATTGGACCTTGGGGTCCGCCCTATGGGAGACTGGTCAATGTCAATGATCTTGTCCAGCTGCTCCAGCCCCAGAATGTCATCGTGCTCCCCCGGAATACAGCGGGCGCGGTTTAAAGTTCTTGCCAGATGCTTATAAAGGATCTCATTGGTCAGGGAACTTTTGCCGGAGCCTGACACACCGGTAATACAGGTCATCACTCCCAGAGGGATATCCACATCGATATTCTTCAGGTTGTTCTCCCTGGCTCCTTTGATGGTGATAAAGCCCGTAGGTTTCCTCCGCTCTGCGGGAACCGGGATTTTCTTTCTGCCGCTGAGATAATCTCCGGTAACAGAACGTCTGCACTTCATGATCTCCGCTGCCGTTCCCGCAACCACCACCTCACCGCCGTGCACACCGGCAGCCGGTCCGATATCCACAATAAAATCCGCTGCCCGCATAGTATCCTCATCATGCTCCACCACGATGAGGGTATTCCCCAGATTCTTCAGGTTCATCAGGGCGTGAAGCAGCTTATCATTATCTCTCTGATGCAGCCCTATGCTGGGCTCGTCCAGAATATAGGCAACTCCCACCAGCCCGGAGCCGATCTGGGTGGCCAGACGGATCCGCTGGGCCTCGCCTCCCGACAGGGAAGCCGTGGCACGGGTCAGGGTCAGGTATTCCAGTCCCACCTCCTGCAAAAATCCCACCCGGGAACGGATTTCCTTAAGGATCTGGTTCCCGATAAACTGCTGCTGCTCGGTCAGTTTCATCCGATCCAGAAATACCACCAATTCCTTCACGGACATGGTCGTCATCTCATAAATATTCTTATCGCATACCGTCACGGCAAGAGAGCTCTGCTTCAGCCTCTGTCCATGGCAGGACGCACAGGGGGTAATCCGCATAAACTGCTCGTATTCCTGCTTCGTGGTGTCAGATCCCGTCTCCCGGTAACGCCGCTCCACATTCTTAATAAGGCCTTCCCAATTCAGATCATAAACACCCTCGCCCCGCTGCCCCTTGTAACGGACCTTCAGGACTCTCCCATCCCCGCCGTGAAGAAGCATGTGCCGGATTTCCTTCGGCAGTTCCCCATAAGGCGTATCCAGAGAAAAGCCATAGCCCTCCGACAAAGCCTGCAGGGTTGCATAGGTATAGCTGGAAGGATCCGTACAGGACTGCCATCCCATCACCTGTATTGCCCCCTCCGCCAGGGAAAGGCTCTTATCCGGAATCATCAGTTCCTCATCGAATTCCATCTTATACCCAAGTCCGTAGCACACCGGACAGGCACCAAAGGGATTATTGAAGGAAAAGCTTCTGGGCTCCACCTCATCAATGCTGACGTTACAGTCCGGGCAGGCAAACTTCTGGGAAAAATTCATCTGCTGTCCATCCACCACATCTATGATAGCGTTGCCCTCCGTCAGGGCAAATACGTTCTCCAGGGAATCTGTCAGCCTCTTCTCGATTCCCTCCTTTACCACAAGACGATCCACAACGATGTCGATATTATGCTTGATATTCTTGTCCATGGGGATTTCCTCGGACAGATCGTACATACTTCCATCCACGATCACCCGGACATAGCCGCTCTTTTTGGCCTTCTCGAAAAGCTTCTGGTGTTCTCCCTTGCGGCCTCTTACCACCGGCGCCAGCACCTGAATCTTCGTCCGCTCCGGCAGCTGCATCACCGCATCCACCATCTGATCTATGGTCTGCTTCTCAATAGCACGTCCACACTTGGGACAGTGGGGAATTCCGATTCTCGCATACAGAAGACGGAAATAGTCGTAGATTTCCGTCACCGTTCCCACAGTAGACCGGGGATTGCGGTTGGTGGACTTCTGGTCAATGGAGATGGCCGGCGGAAGTCCCTCGATCGATTCTACATTGGGTTTCTCCATCTGCCCAAGAAACTGTCTTGCATAGGAGGACAGAGACTCCATATATCTTCTCTGACCCTCTGCATAGATGGTATCAAAGGCAAGGGATGACTTTCCCGATCCCGACAATCCCGTCAGCACCACAAATTCATCTCTGGGGATATCAATATCAATGGACTTTAAATTGTGCTCACTGGCACCCCGTATCTTAATATATTTTCTTTCTTTCTTCTTTGCCATGTTATCTGCTCTCTTCCTGTAACATCTTCTTGAGGGATATCATCTGATCCCTGTACTCTGCCGCCGCCTCAAAATTCAGCTCTGTAGCTGCTTTCTTCATCTTCTTCTGGATATCTGCGACCAGCTTCTCCAGTTCCTCACGGCTCATGGATTCCGGATCCTTCGTAAACTTCGCCTCCTGCGCCGCTACCTTCTTGGATATTGCGATCAAATCACGCACGGATTTTTGGATGGTCTTTGGAACAATGCCATGGGCCTCATTGTAATCCTGCTGAATCTTACGGCGCCGCATGGTCTCATCGATGGCTGCCCGCATGGAATCCGTGATCTTTTCAGCATACATGATGACATGTCCCTCACTGTTTCGGGCCGCACGGCCAATGGTCTGGATCAGGGAAGTCTCCGAACGCAGGAAGCCTTCCTTATCCGCATCCAGGATCGCAACCAATGTAATTTCCGGTATATCCAGTCCCTCACGGAGAAGGTTGATTCCCACCAGCACATCAAAAACATCCAATCGGAGGTCACGGATGATTTCTGACCGCTCCAGGGTGTCAATATCCGAATGGAGATACTTCACACGGATCCCCACTTCGCTCATATACTGGGTCAGATCCTCTGCCATCCGCTTGGTCAATGTGGTGATCAGCACCTTATGATGCTTGGCTGTCTCCTTATTGACCTCAGAGATCAGATCATCGATCTGTCCCTCCACCGGACGAACGGAAATCTCCGGATCCAGAAGTCCGGTAGGGCGGATCACCTGCTCTACCCGAAGCAGTTCATGGGTATCTTCATATTCATTAGGGGTCGCGGACACAAAAAGCATCTGGTCAATCTTCCCCTCAAACTCCTCGAAATTCAACGGCCGGTTGTCCAGTGCCGACGGAAGCCGGAACCCATAGTCCACCAGAGTCTGCTTCCTGGAGCGGTCTCCCGCATACATGCCCCGCACCTGGGGAATCGTAATATGGGACTCATCCACGATTATGAGAAAATCATCCGGGAAGAAATCCAAAAGGGTCATGGGCGGTGCTCCGGCAGGCTGGAAATTCAGGTGTCTTGAATAATTCTCAATACCGGAACAAAAGCCCGTCTCCCGCATCATCTCTATATCAAAATTCGTCCGCTCTGCAATCCGCTGGGCTTCGATCAGCTTATCTTCCCCCTTGAAGAACTTCACCTGCTCTGCCAGTTCCTTCTCGATATTGTCACAGGCCCGGTTGATCTTATCCTGGGAAACTACATAGTGGGAAGCGGGAAAGATCATGGCGTGCTCCAGGGTACACTTTATCTCTCCTGTCAGCACATCAATCTCCGTGATCCGGTCGATCTCATCCCCGAAAAACTCCACGCGAATCGCCGTTTCTGAATTGTTTGCCGGAAAAATATCCAGCACATCTCCGTGTACCCGGAAAGTTCCTCTCTTAAAGTCCATATCATTACGGCTGTACTGCATGTCGATCAGGGCATGGACTGCCTCATCCCGATCCTTCTCCATCCCCGGTCTTAAGGACAGACTCATTCCCAGCCATTCATCGGGGCTTCCGAGACCGTAGATACAGGATACGGACGCCACAATAATTACATCCTGCCGCTCCGACAGGGCAGCGGTGGCCGACAGACGCAGCTTATCAATCTCATCATTAATGGAGGAATCCTTGGCGATATAGGTATCCGACTGGGGCACGTAGGCCTCCGGCTGGTAGTAGTCGTAATATGAGACAAAATACTCAACGGCATTTTCAGGAAAATACTCTTTCATCTCACCATAGAGCTGGGCAGCAAGCGTCTTATTGTGAGATATTACCAAAGTGGGCTTATTCAAAGCCGCTATCACGTTAGCCATCGTGAATGTCTTGCCTGAGCCTGTAACACCTAGTAAAGTCTGGAATTGGTTGCCTTCCTTGAAGCCTTTTACAAGTTCTTCTATCGCTTGAGGCTGGTCGCCTGTGGGCTGGTATGGTGCATGAAGCTTGAACAGATTTTGTCCATCTTGCACAAAACCACCTCCTGTTTGTCATAGTAAAAAAGTTCGTCTATTCGCCACAAATTCGTACTGAGCAATCCTTGATTTCTTCCAAAATCAGCAGAATACGAATGCTGGTCACAAACTCTCTTTTTTGAAACTCCCCAATACCGCCTGTAACTACATGGATTAGACAGTATTATATAGAGGGGCACAATTACCAAAAATTATACCATACACATCTTTGCAAGTCTATATCCAGACAGACAAAAAATGTTGAAAATACCCGCTTCGCGGTCATTCCATCAACACCAATCACAAACGATTGAACCCTTCCAAAAAACGATTATCCTGCATCATCTGCATTACTCCCATAAGGCAATATATCACTAAAGTCAAGCTCTACATCTGTCAGATTTTTAGCCTCACTACTGTCATCGTCTTTTGGAAGTATTTCCTCCAGATAATCACTAATCTCTGGAATACAATCGGCTATGAGCTTTTGCTTGTCACTATAAACATCCAGCGTAATGATTTCTCGTGCGTGTCCCATCAGCCTTGATACTGCTTTCGGAGAGAAATCATTCTGGATTAGAAGCGTACAAAACGTAGAGCGTAGATCATGCCATCTGATATCAGGCAGTCCACAGTCTGCAAGGAGCTGCTTATAATGCGTCCAGTGATAATTTTTACTACGAGGTCTTCCATAACTGGAGCAGCAGATATAATCCATGTCCTGAAAAGTCGTGCTTCTGCGTCGTCTGTTCGCCTCATACCTCTTTCGTTCTTCCTGAATTGCTTCAAATACATAATCCGGAATCGGAAGCACTCTGTGGCTGGATTCAGTTTTAACATCAATTTCCTGTTTTGTCAGCGTTTTGAGAGCATAGTCTTCTTTCTTTGCACCGAGCACCTTACCCAACTGACGCTCAATCGTCAGAGTATGGTTTACATAGTCAACATCTGAATATTTAACTCCATTGATTTCGCCTCTGCGAAGCCCCATAAGGACATTGAAGCACACCTGCATATGTATTTTTGTTTCTCTGCTCTTTTCGAGCAATAACATAATCTGCTCCATATCCAGCGTTTTTGTCGTATCAATTATTCTTGTATGATACGGCTTACTCTCGACACTATGTTTGGGAAGGTTCACTCCTTTTGTTGGATTATGTGATATGATCTTCTTATCTTCTGCATAACGAAAAGCGATGCAAAGCACCGCTTTCACCAGTCGCACAACAGAAAGAGAATACTCCGCTTTCTTGTTATATAGCTTCTGTATATCCCCAGGCGTAACCATCGACATCTGCTTATTTCCAATCTCTGGCACCACATGATTCTTTACGATGCCCTTGAATGTAGAATAGGTATCGTCACTATCTGTCCGATTTCTGATATCTTCTTCGAGCCAGAGCCACATAAAATCTTTTACACTGATACCTGCATGAACGATATACTCACCATTATAAAGCTCCGCAATCGTTCTCTCCCTAGCTTTCTGGGCTTCCCTTTTGCTCGAAAATCCAGATTTCTGCTGGGTTTTCTTTGTGCCATCCGCATATTTTAGCACCACCCGATAACCGTAACCATTCTTTATCGTAGTAACGTTATACACGGAAAAATCTACATACTCAGATAGCCCTTTTTCCATTTTCTCTCATCTCCCTTCTTTCTATGGAATAAATGATGCGTTAAGAAAATCAATGATATGCTCCTCTTCGTCCATTACCTCGCAATAGTAATCATAAGTGGTTGTAACAGATTTATGCCCAAGCAGGGCTGAAATTTTTGGTATTGGAACACCATTCTCCATCAGTATTGTTGCGTATTGATGTCTTAAAGAATGCGGGGTAATATGTGGCAGCGAATGTCTCTCACAAATTCTTGTTAATGCCTGATTGAAAGCCGATAAAGAATGGGGCATTCCATTGGATTGACAAGAAATAAAACCGTTGTCAATGTAATCCGATCCAAATTTAATTTTGTCACCCTTTATAACATTCTCTCGTTTTACCAGCTCGTTCAATACTGCCTGTGGCACTCTGATTGTCCTAATGCTTTCCGCGGTCTTAGGATACTTCTCTACAGCACCATATTCCATAATCTTAAATCCCCCATTTTCAACTATTGGGTTTGATGTAATCTGCTTTGTTATCGTAACCGACATTTCATTTTTATCAAAACTATCAAATGAGAGAGCTAATATCTCGCCCTTTCGCAGTCCACAAGTAACTGCGAGTAAAATTTCAAGATACCAGTTCGTATGATAGGCGGCTTCCATGAATATTTTAAGCTTTTCCTTTGAAAGAATGCGTACTTTGGGCTTTGGTCGTGAATAGGGCTTCGTATCTTTCACTGGGTTCTTGCTTATATATCCATGAAGAACAGCGTCGCTCAGAGCCATGTTCAAAAATTCTCTGGATTTATTACCTGCTGATGGACAGGCTTTCGATGCAGCCAGTAACAGAGCATCCAAATAACCACTGTTAAGATGTCGAAGCTTGATTTCCTGCTCTAAATGAGGAAGAAGCAGATTGTATAAAGTATAGCTCCCCACCATTCGGGTAGTGCTTTCTATTCTGCTGCTAAATTCGTTCTCAAACCAATACTCCAGATACTCTTTTAGCCCCATGTCAGCACCAAGACCTTGCTCCATCTGGCGATCTCTATAAGCTTTTTGGAATGTCGTTTCATATTGCTTGTAGCTTTTCTCCGCTTCATCCTGTGTAGCAAAACCACCACGCTTCGTATATTCAATAGAGCCATCAGGCTTCAATATCTTAACCCTGTGCTTCCAAGAGCTGCCTTCAAAGAAAGCAGCTCCTTTACTTCGTTTTGTCATTTTATCCAGCCTCCTCCTGCGTTCCAGCAAGCCATTTATCGAAATCAATCTTTGGAATCCTGACTAACCTGCCAATTTTTAGCACCCTAAAGGGTTTTTGCTTCTCTGCGACTTCAGCCAAATAAGAATACGTTTTTGCGCGGCTCATTGAAAGTATGCTTTTTATTTCTTCCGGCGTATAAACCGCTTTCTCCTCACTGGCATTCGATACATTAACTTCACTGCTAAAATCATAATCTTTGTTTTGTCTTGCTGCGATTGCATCCGCAACAGTTGCTTGATTCATTATATTAGCCATTTACAATCCTCCTCTAATAGTATAGTTGTAGTATCGTTCCCATATTATTGCCCACGGAGTAATAATATGGGAACGTGATATACAACTATTCGACTACTTGTTGTCCACAAGAATATCTCTCACAGACAAACCCTTGTATCCACGAGTATCATTTCGATCTTCCTTTATTCCTTTAGAATCAGCAATCTTCTTAAATTGCGTGCAAAAGGATCTTTCAGATATTGGTTTTGCACCTATGCTATGGCAGTAAGGAACATAATACTTATATAACTCTGTCCCTCCAATCTTGCTTCCAGCTTCTATGAGGCAGCAATCCTCGTAGAAGTCCATCACAGATTCATGCTTAACCATGCAATTCTGCGGAACGTAATATTCGAGTTCTCCTATATTAGCGAATTTCATTCCATTTCGGATAAATTCTCGAAGTTCCTCAAACATCAGGTAGAATACATGCTGCATTTCACTTCTTATATCCTCTAATAGATGGACATTCTTTTCCTCATCCGGCACTGATACCGGAAATGGAATTGTCAAAAAACGATTTTCAAGAGCATCATCATTTCCTAAATTCGGTCTAAAGTTAGAAGCTATAATATATCGGCAGTTGCTAACATATGAGTATTGATCACCGAATTTAACCTCAGCACTCACATGGTCACCACCAGTCTGCTCTTTAAGCCACTCCATTGCTTCAGGCTTTAACCTCTTTCCACTTAGATCAGTACAAAGACCTAACAGTTTTCCAAACATAGCGTGATTTGTAAACCTGCCTATGTGCTCCATGTTAAAAGACTGAACATTCTCTTCCCCAATAATCATTACCATAACATTTGCTAAAGTTGTCTTTCCGCTGTCTCGTTCACCAACAAGCAGTGCAATCTTTTTCAAATTAGGAAGAGGGCAGCTTACATATCCCATCCACTGCAAAATTCGCTTACGAACATTGCTGTTGTCTTGGCTGACGGAGATTAAATAAGCATCAAAAACTGGTCCATCTCCTGCTACCCCTGGCATATAGTCAAAGTCAATGTAATTAAGAAATGGGTATTTGTATTCATGGGCTAACATAGTATCACTCATCACATCATAGATTCCATTATTAAAGCAGATGAAGTTCTGATATCTCTCATCATTCAAGTTCAGGTAGTCATATTTCTCAATTCTTCCCTGAAGAATATTGTAGATTTCCTTAAACTGCTGAGTCTTTAATAAATCATGGCAATCCAGACAAGATGCTGTTATCTTGCGCAGCTCCTTATAGCCAGAAAGTTTTCTCCAAATAGGTGCTTTATAGTAGTATATATTGTCGCCCACTCTCTTGAGTTTCCAAAAAGCTGTCACTTTATCAGCAATTTCTGTCAATGCGAGCTGCATATCGCCTCGTTCCTTCAAACAGGATAATGTAGCCGGAGAAACTACGATTGCATTATCTTCTGAATCGTCTGTGCTTAACTTAAATCCTTCCCAGCCGTCAAGTGCTCTTTCTGCAGATTTTTCTACATTTTTAATTGGTGCATCAAAAAGCGGATCACTAAAACGCACACACTTATGACGGTGAATCGGAGCGTCCAAGAGAGCATCAAATGGCTGCGATATACAATTATCAAAACCATCTGAATTTATATGATTACGTGCCGGTGCATCCATAAGTGGATCAGAGATGGCATTTCCAATCAGTATATCCATGTTCAATAGTTCTCTCATACAACCACCCCTGTATCCAATGCATTAAGCAAAGAATAAAAAATTTCAAATTCTTCCTGATCAATTTTCATAAACTTCACATCCCCTGACGACTCAGCTATCTCAGGATTCTTGTAAATCACAAAGTAAGCTGTCATTTGCGCATTGATATTAGGAATCGCCTCTATAACGATAAGAAACTTGCCATCATCAGCAGCATTGGAAACAAAGCCATCTTCTTCGTAAAACATTCCCCCATACTTGCTATCAATGTTTACAATGATAGATTCGTTGTTCAATGTCTGCACAGTTCTCCCCATATCCATAACAGACATAACATCTCCATCCCCCATTTCTTTAACGATAAAGCGATTGTTCTTACCATTGAAATAATGTACTCCCATGCGAATAATCTGATGGTATCCTGCCGGTCCACTCATAATGATTGGAGATCCATTCCTCGCAGGAAAATAGATTTTATATACCTTGTGATTATAATTAACTCTGTTTCTGTCAAATTCTTCTCTAATAATATCTACCTGTGCATTATTTTTGAATTCATTCATCAGTTCTTTCCTCCTGTTATAATTGCCCATTTATGAGACCTGTATCGAATGATCGGTTCGGCAAGTCTCTATTGCTATTTTTGCACCGATGCTTTACACTTTATATTTTAATGGATATTTTTGCACTATCAAGAATGAAACAGACGCTATGGACATATTCTGAGTGTTACGATTGGAAAATCAACATCTGCATTTCCGTAATGTAACACCAACTTATTTGAATTTTGAAGAAGAAAGCACTTGACATTTCAAAAAAGGAAGGATTTTTATATATGAAACCATTAACAATAGATGATATGATTGAAAAAGAATACGGCAAGGAAATCCATGATTATACATCGTTTCATTTGAACCCAGCCTCATTATGCCCCAAGACGTTAGAGGAAACATTATCGCCTGAGTTTTATATTCCGCCTTCAACAGAAGATTATAAATTATGTCCAGAATACGATATCATACATGAGAAGTATCACCAAATAATTCGGTGTATCTTTTTTGATATGCAAACATCCCACGAACTGAACACTCTCACTACACCACCTGATGATGACCGGGCCGCATTAAAAAAGAAGCGTGATTTTATAAATGCCTGTAAGTTATTTTGTCAATCCTGGATAAAATCAGCCGAAATAAATATAGAAACCTACAGGGATTTCCTTTGGGAACTTTTTAACATCTTTGAACAGCAATCACCAGCGATATGTTATAATGCGTTTCCATTGGTAGTGTTTATATTGATAGATCACTTTTATATGTTTGCTGACTGCTGTGATGTGGATTATAGACACGGTAAGAGTTCCTCTATAAATGCCGAACAAACCGCCACCCTCCAAGAACGTTTTAATGATATTATAAAAGGACAGTACGAAGATGATTACCTGTTTTCATTGCTTTCTGCAAATCCGTCAGCAAGCAAAGACAACGCTATAGATAATGGCAAAAAAATTATGGACGGCTTATCGGAAATGTTATATCAAAACACAGATTCAGATAATGGTGATACGCACACATCGACCAAAGATTCTTGGGATACAGCCATAGATGCTTTATCTGATGATCCATACCACATAGACGAAGACATCATCCGAAAAAAATCATCAATAGCAAATGTCGAAGAAAATAAAATAAGAGAATCTTCTTCCCGTAGGTATCAGAAGTTTCAAAAGATTAACAACAACCAACAAAACAAAAGAAGCCAAAGAAAGCAACAGATTTACTCTTCATACATAGAAAACTACCCCAGCTTTTCCATAAACGACAGGCATAAGCCATTTGCAATCCCCCTTGGGGAAAGTATGATTAACTTTTTTAATTTTTTGAAATTGCCGCCACAGGAAGGTAATGGTTGGGAAAAATATATTAACCATCAGCAAACTTTGTATTTATTGAACCAAGCTACTGGATGGATCAATGCCCTCCTTATTCTCACTCGTAAAGAAGACAAAAATAACACACCTATGTTTTTTACTGATTTTTCCCTGCCTTGCACATATTATTATGTAATTACAGACTTTATACCTTATCTTGATAGCTATTATGAAAAAAAACTTGCCAAAGTCTATTTAGATAATATTGAATTGCGAATAATAAGCATCATCAATTCTATTGCTGATGACATTGAGGACAATAATAGTTTACTGAAATGGTATAAAGATACTCCCTATCTATACCAGAGATCATTTTCAGAAAATGCTAATGCCTTTTTTCGAGATATGGAAGCAAAGCTTATAGACCTTGCCACTACTACACCAATCAATGAATCCCGGCTAATACAACTTCTTCTTTTTCTCATTGAGCATAGTGGTGATTAAGCCAGAATGTATCTTAATAAAATTGGCACATGTACAAATAAGACAGTAAGACAGAAAAAATGACTATTATTGCGATTTTTAATTGGTAATGGCTTATAATATGCCAAAAGTGTTCTATATAAACACAAACGAAAGCAATCTATAACAAAAAAAAGACAGTACACAATGCTTATTTAACTTTCAGATTTTTTGCATAAAAACTAATGAGTTACATAAAATACTGTCTTACTGTCTTATTGTAAAAAATTCCAAGCTCCATAATCAACACATTAAAAAGGGTATGGAAACCGAACCACCATACCCTAATTCCCCATTGGGAAAGTTTTTTCTCATTTCATCAAGCCTGTCCTTCACAGCCTGTAGCTGTGGCATTCTAATCAGAATAGAATCAACCGTAAGCTCCTTATCTCCAATCTGAAGGACGGTTGTAGTATTTGATAGATTTATCGCATGGCGGATCTTCATAATCTTTTCGTTCAGGTCAGAGATTTTTTGCTTTGTTACCTGATAATCGTAATCAGGTATGATTGGCGTTGCTCATTCATCAACAAAATATACATTGCGGTCATTTTCGATATTTGCCAGATAGTTACGTTCGTCCGTCAGCTTTTTCAATAACTTACTGGCGTATGCAGATGCCATTTTAAGCATAGCATTTACTCCCTTCGTGTTTTGCTGCATTATTAGTTTTTTCTTCCTTTAACGGCTCTTTAGTATCTGACTTTGGATGAAGAAGTTCTGAAAGGTCTGGCTCCATTTCTGCATCAGCACAGCTTCGCTTCATCTGTTTGATATGCTTCCTTGTCGCCTTTCCAAGTTTTTTCCCTATCTTTAACTCAGATTTTTCCCTAATTCTTGTCTCAATAGCGAAAGCCCTTTTACATCTGAATGCCCCATACTGCGATATGGTCATAATATTTGCTCTGCTGTTTCTATCCTGATTGCAAGAAATAACAACATCATCTTCGAGCCTGTTATGTCGTTCCAATAATATAATCTGTGTCTTATTCCTAAGAGACATAAATTTCCTGCTCACCACAATTACTTTATCAACAGGTGTAATCGACGTATCATCAACGTATTTCGCCAAAATTCTTTCTTCGTCAGGATCATTTACATATGCAACGCATAGTAAAAGTTCCGTAGAGCCAAGCTCCTTATTTCCAACTCTGTATATTTGATCTGATATAAGCTCATCATCAAGTGATATGAGCATATTCCCAGCAGTCCCAGCACTGTAGCCTTTGACTGATATAAGGTTTGTAACCTTCATAATATTCCTCCTGTTCATGCTTTGTTACTCTCTGCCGGCAGAGGGTATGAAAACATTCTCATCATACCCCCTGTTTCTCTGACAGAAAAAGAAGATGGTCGTCATGCGATCATCTTCTCAAACTCCTGTTCCGTCAGGATTGTCACCCCATAAGCCTGTGCTTTCTGAAGCTTGCTCCCTGCTTTCTCTCCAACGATTAAGTAGTCCGTGTTCTTACTGACAGATGAACCAGCTTTCGCACCAAGAGAGAGAATCTTGTCGTTAATCTCGTTCCTCGTGTAGTTAGCCAGTTTACCTGTTGCCACTACGGTCTTTCCTGTGAAAATGTTTCCTTTTGCACTCATTGTTACTTCCTCCTTTTTGAATGTTAATATTTCTAAAAGCGGATACCAGAGCCTCTTGTTCTCTTTATCTGAATACCACTTATAGAGTGACTCGTTCATTGTTGCCCCAAAATCTTCAAGATTGGTAAAATCAAAATGACTTTGCAGAGCGTTTTCAAATGCAATCCAATCACCATGAAAATATCTGCTGATGGTTCTTCCTGCTGTTCTTCCAACAAGCGGTATTCCCATAGCTGCTATGAATTTTGCAAGATTGCAATTTCTGCTTTTTTCAATAGATGCTTGTAATCTCGCAAAAGACTTCTCCCCAAATCCTTCGGTGCTGATAATTTCATTCTTATAGCGTTCAAGTTGATAAAGATCTGCAAAGTTGTGTATCCACCCCTTTCCAATAAATTTAGTGAGCGTCTTTTCAGACAGACCTTCAATGTTCATTCTTGTTTTTTCGCAAAAATGCACGAACTGTCTTACTCTCTTTGCTGCACAGGAAGGATTATCACAAAATAACTGCTTTGTACCACCGTTAGATTCATGGATCATAAGTCTGCTTTCACAACACGGACATTTCATTGAAATTCTGTATGTACCGCTTTTGGTCTTGTTGTCGGCAATCTGTGGAATAATCTTATTTGCCTTATATACAGAAATAATATCTCCTTTTCCAAGCCTTAAATTACGAAAAATGTCTATATTGTGAAGATAAGCCCTGCTCACGACAGTACCTTCAATATTAACAGGCTCAAATATTCCTGTGATGCTGACCATTCCATTTCTGGTAACGGCTGTTTCAATTCCAATAAATCTTGTATCATATAGTTCATCCGTCCACTTCAACGCAATCATTCTGTTTTCGTGATGACCTGTTGCACCAAGACTTTTCCCATATGCAATGTCAGCATATTCCATGATAAGCCCGTCTACTGGATATTCATATTTAGCAGGATTAAAACCTTCGATTGAATCCAGTATTTTCTTTTTATCTGCATCAGCCTTGATATAAATATGTGGTACTACATCAAAACCATTCGCTTCAAGGAAGTCAAAATGCGAAGCTTTGTTAGTAAATTTGTCATCCGGCAGTATGAGCTCGAATGCCAGAAATTCTAACCGACGCTCTTTAGAATCTGTAGAATCAAGCTTTCTGACACTTCCTGCTGCAAGCCCTCTGGGATGGGAGTACAGGGTGTCCATTTTTTTATTTATGGATTCAAAATTCTTCCATGAGATCACTCCCTCGCCCCTTACTTCAAATGGCTGTCTGCTTGGAACCGATAGAGGCACATTCAGGAAATTCTTGACTGTATGAGTAACATCTTCGCCGATGATGCCATCGGTTCCACGAGTGATAGCCTGAGTAAGTACTCCATCTTTATAGCGGAGAACAAGAGTAAGACCATCCAGCTTCCATGAGAGCAGTACATCTTTATTGTCAGCAAATGACACCAGAGTATCTGCTGATTTTGTCTTGTCTGCTGAGAGCATCGGTTTTGTGTGCCGAACCGGCGTAAGCTCTTTCAGTATCTCGCCAGATACTTTGTGTGTTGGAGAATTGGAGAGGACGATGCCTGTTTTTTTCTCCAGCTTTTTCAGTTTCTCAACCATGATGTCGTAATCCCTGTCGCTGATGATGGGATTGTCGTACTTGAAATATGCTGTATCAGCTTCAGACAGCTTTGATACGAGCATTTTCATCTGCGTAATCTTTGTGCTTTTGTTAGCAGCCATACATGAACCACTTCCTTTCTTTTTGACGTCGGCGTGATGATCCCTACCAGAGATTCACGCCTGCTTTTCTTTGCCCTATCTTCACAAGCGTTTTGATCGCATCATCCCAGCCGTCCTCATATTCTTTTGTGGCATTGGGATTTCGTGATGCCTGTGCTTCGAGTATCACTTCCTCGATCACACGCCTAGCTTTGCTGAGTGTATTGCCTGAATGCAATAAGCCTGACAGTAAGCCCATGCTCCATCAACCTCCATTTCTTCTATGATACTTCTGTCCTTCTCCGTTTTTCACGGACAAGGCTGCTTACAGATATTCCAGTCATTTCTGCTACCTGATTATATGAGTTCGTATCAAGCAGGGAGAGCGCATGGTTCATCTGTGCTTTGGTATATTTCTTTGGTCGTCCCTCTTTGAAGTCCTTGTTATTTTTTGCTATAGCTTTCCCCTCCTGGGTGCGCTCAACGATCATGTCTCTTTCAAATTCTGCAAAAGCAAGAAAGATATTCCTTATCAGCCGTCCTGTCGGTGTATTATCCATGATTCCGATATTCAGCACATGGACGATCACACCTTTATCCAGAAGGTTTTCTATGAGTTCGATGCCCTGTATCGTGCTTCTTGCAACTCGGTCTAATTTGGTAACGATCAGCATATCTCCATCAGAAAGAACCTTTATCAGTTTATCAAGCTCAGGCCTGTGTGCTTTTGTTCCAGTGAATGCGTCAGTAAAAATCTTTTCTGCACCAGCTTCTTTAAGAGCCCTTTCTTGGCTTTCAAGGCTGTTCCCATCTCTTGCCTGACCTTTCGTTGATACTCTTGCATAACCATATTTCAAATGATCACCCCTCTCCATAAAAAGCACACATCACTTCGTCCATCTCGATCAGGCATCTCTTGAAGAGTTCAGTCTTGAAAGACTGCATGGTGCGGTCATCCATAGCACCTTTTTCCCTGATTTTCATAAGCTGCTCATTCGTGAGCATACTCCATAAGAGTTCCAACGTTTCATCGCTCATACTTGATACCTCCAAAAGAAAAATACCCGAAATCGAAGAGATATTCTCCATATTTCGGGTGATATTTATGACCATAAGTTCTGACTATGAAAGAATGCCGTAAATAAAGCATTTCCAAATCATAGTCAGAACTTTTGAGTTTTGACCATGAGAGCAGTTTTTAAAGAACTGTTTTCTCGCGCTGTTTCCAGATATCAGCTTCCTTATCAAGAAGCTCTTCAATCTCGTCCCATGTTCCTATCTTGAAATGTTCATATTTCAGATACAAGTTATAGAGAGCAGGGAGTATTCGAGATTCCTTCAAGCAAGCATTCACATGTTCTTTGTCCAGATTTTCTTTGTACTGGAAATATTCCCAGAGGGAATCGTAGAATCGAATAATACCACAGTTCTCATATACCTCTTTGGGAGTCCTTGAAATCATCTGGAAATAAAATAATTCGTGTTCCTGCGACAGCCGATCCAGAAGAGTATTAACTGAATCAGTATGCAGCTCACGCTTCATCATAGAACCAACTCCTTCCTATAAATTTTTCCATGAGGACAGCCAGTCCAGTTTCACGAACCCCACAATATCGACATAGTATGCTGTATTAGTTCCATTTTTATGTAAAACTACGATGTCGCTGACTGAAAGCGAATGGCCCACAAAGCTTTCTGGTCTGTAAAGATTTAATATTTCAAAAATCTTATCCAGATCCATTCCGCTTTTCAGCTTGTCATAGAAGATAAATTCATAGTTTCTCTTCCTTGGGAAATCGCCTCCTTTTCTGAGGTATTCCATACCGACAAAATGAAGGTGCCTGAGTTCATCAGACACCTTCAACTGGTAGATACCGAAGCAGTCGTATTCGTTTGATAAAAACTGTTTTTCTTCAGACTGGTATTTTGTAAGCATCCTGTTTCTGTAGTCCACTTGACAAACTCCTTTCTACGCAGCCATAAGCTGCTTAGATGCGTGGGAGTAAACATAAGCATGATCAGATAGAATCTCTGCAGGCATAACCTGTGTATCATTGACCTCTTTTACCATGCTGCTAAGTGTCTTTGCATCCACTGAATCATCCTTAGGAATCAGTATCGTTTCATGGATGCTGCTTGGAAGCACATAGAAATCCCTGTTCCATTCAGTTGCAATCTTTTCAAGAAGCCCAGGGTAGAGCAGACATGTAGCTCCGTCAAGCTTGCACTTGTTGGAGAGAATATACATAGGGACTTCATGAGCATCATCGAACGGGATTTTATCCTCGGCTTCACACGGAATCATCTGATCGATGACATCCTTCATTGGAAGAAGCTCGCTTGCAAGAAGAGCAGGAGTGTTCTTCATCGCATATGTTTTCAGATCCTCTTCATAAATGCCCCAGAGAACAAGATGATTGTAGTGGATAAGGATAGTTCCGGTATATCCCTCTGCTTTCTGTTCTATAAGTACGCAGTAGATGATAGCAAAATCAAGGAATACATCATGCGGAATACCATCAAGGCGTTCCTTGTTCTTCTCATAGTTCACAAGCTTGTAAATGATCCTGTCCCTGACTTGTGAAAAATCGCAGAAGCTGTTCACATCGAAGTCTGTAGTGACCTTGCTATTCTGATAGGCTTCGCAGATATTCTTCGCAGCCTCAATAAGTGTTAGCTCGTTTTCCATGTAATCGTGGTAAAACGGCTCTATGTATATCGTAGGAGCAATATTTGAACCATCTTCCCTGATCGTGAGGGCTTCAAGAACGATGCCATTGTTCTTCTTTACTTGCTGGCTTATTACTTCATGACCAGATCCGAGGTGTTCCTGCACCATTGTTTTCATCTTCTGTACAAATTCCTGTAAATTCATATTATTATTCGCCTCCATTCTAAAAAAGCAGGATTGGAATAATACAGAGGGAGTCCAATCCTGCTGAAATGCTTGCCAAAAAAGGGTTACATATTCTTATGCTGCATGAGCGTTCGGTGTCACAGAAAGAGCGTGCATCACCTTTTCATATACTGCAGGTGACATCTCTTCAGGAGAACGAACTTTGTAACGCTTCTCTACAGCAGCCATTGTAACACCGGTCCTGTTAAGTTCATCATTGAATGATGCAAGCTGAGCCTGAGAGAGTTTGCTTGAAACCTGGCTTGACTGATTTGTTCTAGCGTTCATATTACTGCCTGGCTGTTTGCCTGCAGTTGGCTGTGAGACCTGTGCCGATTCCTGATTTCTGTTGTTCCTGTTCTGCATAGTGTAAACTGTCTGGTTATTGTCGTCATTAACGATGGTAAGAGAGCATATCTCGTTTGCATCGTTATAACCGATGCTTGTGACTGTGAACCTGTCATAGCACTGGTATTTTCCATTCTTCTGCTGGAGATTCACTTTGTTAGATGGAATCCAGATAAACGGTGCTGAGTATAGTTCACGACCGATACCCCAGTTGAAGCAGGCTCTCTTGAAAGAATCAGAAGCCTGTGATTTCTCTTTTTCTGTAAATCCAGTCGTTCCTACATCTTGTTTGGATATCCATTCGCCAGTATCCGGATCTCTTACTGACACAGTGCAGTATAGGTTGCCATCTATGGATGCATGGCTGCGCTTCCATCCAAAAGGACCGAAAACTTCATCTAAAATCTTCTGATCCACCCTGGCATCCTTGTAGAGCAGTATGGATACTCCTTTTTCAGAGATATTTCCAATCCTGCACTCGATCTCATCAGCTTTAAGAAGCCGTATGATCTTTTTGTCCATTGTATCATTTCCTCCTTTCTTGATGATCTGGGATAAGAGAAAAAAGCAAGGCTCTCTTATCCTGTGTGAGTGAAGAAATCTTAAGTCCATGTGGTTACCTCGTAAGAAAAATATAAAAACAAGAACTACCGCTAAGATAGTCCTTGCTGATATCAAGCCGCTTTAACTTCAAACCTTCGTGATGAAGAAGGCTTTGAGTATTCATCATACATCTCAGGCTTTTCAGCCTTGAATTTTTTTGTGTCGATTCTGCGCGATTCGACATTGCTCCAGCAGACCAGGTATTTATCGCTCTCGGCTCGTTCATTTTCCTTCATAAAGAGCTTTATTTCCTGATCGATTTTCTTCTGTTCTGTTTCAAGCTCCTTAATTTTTGTCAGTATCTCGGTTCTTCGGTCCAGCTTATCATCAAAGCCTATAAGTTTGATTGTGCTTTCCTTTTTTGCAGTACCGAAATACTGTTTTATCACATCATCGGAGACTTCTGTTCCATCTGGATCAGGCAAACGGTTCATAAGTACATTATTATTCCAGAAATCACGCTCAATCTCTATAAGCCTGGCTGCAAGCTGGTCATCCCAGACAATCTTTCGATACACAAATTCCTGTCCGAGTATTACGGCTGCGATATACCATGTCTTTTTACCAAGCACGATCATATAATGATAGCATTGCAAAAGATAATGAAGAGGTATATCCCCATCTTTCCATTTATCGGCGTTATATGCACTGGCAGTCTTGCATTCAAGCCCTGCATCTTCACCGACAACGAGCCTGTCCACATCAGCAATCATGAATGGGTATTCCTCGCTCTGGTACATCATATTGCTTTTTCTGACTTTGAAGCCGGTTGCTTCTGAAAATCTCTGCGCTACATATTCTTCAAGATCATGTCCCTGCCTGACAGCTTCATTATCCACTTCTTCAATCTTAGTGCTTGTCTTGGCTCTAAAGACCGAGAGGGCATTGGAATATGGATTTACACCACAGATAGCACCTGCATCAGAACCACCGATACCAATACGGCGCAGCTTTAGCCATTCCTCATGGGGCATATCCTTTGTTTTTGCAATTATCTTGCACATTGTATTATCAGCTCCTTTCTGACTACTGCACAATAAAGATATTCTGCAGAAGTATTATCATTCTGGAGATTGCATAAGTGATCGGAGCCTTAAAAATCGTTAGAAGCACAATAATCAAGATCAGCGTCAGTATGATTTCGACGACCCCGAACCCATTGTTGTCATTTAGTTTCTTCATAGTTTTTACCTTTCCAGCACCCCTATCAAAGCTGTGACTGCCATCCGTGGTATGTGATGATGTTATCCTTGCTTTAAGACCAAAAAGAGGTAAGTTTATAGTTGCAATGGCAATCACAGCAGATAGAAGCACTTTTTCATTTCATAGGCATCACCCTTTCTTGTATCATGCTGCACGCACCAGCTCATAAGCCTTGTCGATCATGGGGTTTCCTTCCATGGTCTTTAAGAACAAGTTTTCCTTATAGTTCTTCGTCTTCCTGAGAGGTGCTGCGTGTGTTGCGAAATCTGATACTGCATTAACGAACCGATAGCCGTTCTTTCCTACATGCTTCAAGTCAGGCGCATTGGCATATCTCTTAGCCATATCTCTGCGAAGCCTGATGATATTGCTCTCAGTTACAGAAGTAGCATTGTCTGGTATAGGAAGTAGGAGCCTGATATATTCCTGTACAGCAGCATCAGAAACACGCTTTTTGCACAGTTCATCAACTTCAGTAGACAGCTTGTTCATATAATCCTGAGCCATGAAGAGCGTCATGCGTGCATCTTCAAGCTTCGCATCCATATCCCCAGTATGTGCAGTTGACCAGATACGCTCTGCGGTTGACAGCGCAAGATTGAGAGTATTATTACATACTACTCGTACAGGTGTCATCGCCACCTTGATAGAACCACTTCCATCATGGCTGTTAGAAAATACAAGATATGGCATCACCTTGTCCTCGGCAACTCTGAACATTTGGGGGAGCTTTGCAAGAATCCATACCTTTCTGCCATTCCTCAGCGAACCTGCTGTTTCATATCTCACGCCGCTTCCAATCAAATCATCTGTGAAAGCGAACGCTTCCTCATTCTGTACAACTTTGTAGCGTCCTGTAACGACACCAAGAACCTGATTATCTTTGTCTCTGACATTCACAAAGTAATCGTCAATCTTATTCCAGTCGTCAGTGTAAACATTTTTCTGGACTACTTTCCAGTCAAGTCCTGCAAGCACGAGAGCATCTTTTGATGTGGGTGCAGTCTCGACGCTTACACCCAGTCCATGCCAGGGTGTTTCTCTTCCTGTGTAGAACATAGTTTCTACGTTAGCCGCCATATAGATCACCTTCCTTTCTTCATTACTTGTTGTAATGGCGGTAGATCAGCTCCAAAATATTCAGAGCACTGCGAAGAAGAGTTATAAGCTCTGTTAAAACATGCTTGTCCTTTTCTTCCCTCACAAGATGGTTTTGCATTGTTTCATAATCGTCATAAGCCCCATAATCTTCTTCAAAATCATAAAAGTTGTTTGGATCCATACGATTTCCTCCTCTTTATAAGGTAAGAATCGTACAGGCAATCAGCATCATAGACAAAATTCCATGAAGCAAAGCGAATACCTTTTCCAGCATATTTGTCCTCCTTTCTTTACTGGCAAGCATTTTTCCATAATTATTATTTATAATCTGGAAAATTGTGATACATGGCTGGAAGCCTATGGTTGACGGCTTTCAGCTAATTCCTACATATAATCAATATCTGAATATAAGTTAGGAACAATCAGTAAAGGGCTATAATAATCAATATCAACGAATGGAAGGAGAGACGATCATGGATTATGAAGATAATGGATTTGAAATGCTTGCAGATTATCCAGATGTGATGAAACCGGCAGATGTGATGGAAGCACTCGGTATTGGAAAGAACCTGTTTTATGAGCTTGTGAATGAAGGGCGGCTTAAAGCATCAAGAATTGGTAAGATATGGCGGATACAAAAAAAGAGCGTGATCGAGTTTTTGGACGATAGCGAAAGATAAAAAGGAACCTATGGATATTTGATTTCCATAGGTTCCAAATTCTGCCTGTAAGCAGTCAGGACAAGATACCCGATTTCATTAAGATAAAGAGTATCACTAAGGCAATGACTGCCCATTTGACTATAGTAAGTTCAAAGGATACTTCTTTTTTGATTTGTGGTATCTCCGACAGTTCTTTTTCAAGCTTTGCCTTATCTTTCTTTGCCTGTTCAACGAGGGCCGGATATTGTTCAAGTCGCTGTTGCTCTCGTTTTAGGATTTTCCCTTGCTCTGTTGCATATTCTTCAGCATCTTTGATTTCATCACGATAGACAGCGTGAAGATTTTTCATTTGGTCGCTGTTGAAATGCTCTTTTTCTGCACGCTGCAGTTCTTGTTGGTATTCCTGCTTGATTCGTTCGATGTCTTCGCAAGCCTCGTAGTACAGCTTCTGAGATTCTTCTACATCTTCTCGGAAACTGTCTTCGGTCATGGCAAGAAATTCATCGCATTTTTTCAAATCTGTTCGGATTTCTTCTTCTCTGGAACCCATCCTTGTTACCTCCTCTTTGGGTATTTGGTATTGGTTAGAGCTGATATACTCCAAGAATTTTAACTGTAAACTCCACATCCTTACCATTAAAATCATCAGATCCATAGTTTTCAGGGAATGTAAGATTTAACACTACAGTTTCGCCAACTGTATGACCAATTAAACCATCTTCAAAACCACTAATCATTTGACCAGAACCAAGCGTCAAATCTGAAGTTCCAGAACCACCATCAAAGACATTCCCATCCATTTTCCCAACATATTCAATTTTGATTGTGTCGCCAGAGTTTACCTCTGTACCTTCTGTGGTATCTAAATCAGAGTCGTCATAATAGTCAAGCATTTCTCGTTCCATTTCGCTCTGCTGCTCATAAGTCGAATCTGTATCGTCTGTCTCAACAGTACCTCCATTTCGTATCTTTTCTACTGCTTCTGATGTTCCTGGCAGTATGATGAAATCTTCTGTTTCGGCATCTACGGACTGATAGTTTTCATCATCGTTTGCTAACCATGTAATTTTGCCATCCTTATAGAGCACAATCACGGCTGGATCAAAAACACCGCCTGAAAAATCTGGAATAGTTATTTTCTCTTTGACAGCCTTTTTGCCATCTTCTTTCATGGAAAGGGTATATTCGCCAGGATCTATATACATCATAAAGCAATGTACATCTTCGTCAAAGATTTCTCCAAAATCATAATCATTTAAAGAAATGGTAATATCTCCATTATCATTAAATAGCCCACCTTTACATTGTACATCCAATTCAAACAACTGCAGATTATCTGTACTAAATTGTGCGCCTGTTTTTTCCTCATTTTGTTCTGACTGGTCTTCTTCGTTAATCATATCTTTAACATCATCCGTTACTGAAGATGCGCTGTCTCCAGAACAACCCACAAATAAAATGCAGCATAATACTGTAGATAGAAGACCCAATAGGGAAATCGTTTTTTTCATGAGTTTTTACCTCCTTTTACTGTGTTAATTCATCCAATCTGCTGATATACCCAGTCAGAGTATTTGAAAACCCTTTAACATCATCAATTTTAGTGATTTTCCATATGCCTTTTCTTTTGGATAATGTCAATACATATTCATTTGAGATGCTGCAATCGGATTCCCTCATATATGAGATAAACAGTTCTGCAACCTCTGTATCATCCAATTTTTCAAGATATTCTTTATCATAGTTTTCAATAATTGTATTTACGACTTCGTAGCAATCAACATTGGTTATTATGATGCGAACGGTTTCTTTTTTTGTGACCCTTTTTTTATCTATGATTTGATAAGTAAAATCATGGGCATTTTCAAATAGAGGACCATACATGATGTTGTCAGTACCGCTGTTAAGAAGACCAATGACAGCCTCGTTATACTTTGTCAGATTGCTATCTGTATAGGTGTTTGCTGTAGTTAAATCTTCGTTTTGTATAGCTGTAAAATAATTACTAAGGCTCGTTTCCACAGTTTCATCATCAGAAGATAATATCAGGTTTTCGATATCGCCCCATATTCCTACCGATTCGCTCCATGTTAAACCGCTCGCTCTTCTGAAACATATTATTGCAATCATTATGATGATGATTGTTTTCCAGAAGCGGCTACCGTGCTTATGTACTCCTTTATCGTTGCGTGTTGCTGAAGGCTTATTTTTCCGAGCACTATTTTCAGCTTCTCCATCATAAGAATGCTGTTGTGAGGTTGAATATTGGCTATCTCGATTATCATTTGTCTGGTAGTCAGTATTGCCAGAATCTTTTCGAGTGTCTTTTTGCATAACTTCAGTACGCATAAAATCGTACTTTTTTCGCTTCTCTTGATTGCCAAGAACATCGTAAGCTTCCGTAATATCGTTGAAGTATTCTTCAGCATTTTCTTTATTTCCCTTGAAGGAATCGGGATGATATAGTTTTGCAAGCTTCCTATACGCTCTTTTCACATCTTCTTCGGAAGCATCAGGTAGTATTCCAAGGATTAGGTAATAATCCTTTTCAAGTGTATTCATCCATTACAACCTCTTTCTTTACTGGTCAGCTTCGTAATCTCCATCTTCCATCAAAATCCTGAAACAGTTTTACAGATAAAGTTTCGTAATTTGCTGCCCCGCTATTAGAAGACACACGCTTTGCTTCAAAATTTGCTTGAATAGTATGTCCATACAATGAATCAGTAAATTCGTTTGTGCTTTTCCATCGTATAAACTCTATATAAGCATCAGTTGATCCTGTATTCTTGCTGATAACTTCGCTGACATAAGGGGCACACATGCCGATGATTTCAGCATCTGTCATCTTCTGGCTGGCTGTGTTCTGCTGTTGTTGAGGCTGATCGCTATTGTTTGTTGCAGGCTGGTCTAATCTTTCGTTGGTAGCAATTATTTCATCTACTGTATCTACGCTTAGGCTTTGGTAAGTACCGTTTTCAGCATCAGCAATCCACATGTCATGACCGTATGTATCATGTAGCCAAGTATCATAACTGATTTCCCACTTGTAATTGGTATCAGGATCATCAAGGTAATACCAAATGAACGAAAATGTCTCTGTATTAGAGATGGATGTTATCCCGTATTCCTTCCCATCTAGCAATTCAATCCCCAATTCTCTATCGCTATTGCCGTCCTCTGAGGTATCTGATGAATACCAAGTTCCATAGCAGGAACCCATTAACAGCTCTGCCTGCCCCCATCGTTCTTCGTCTGTAAGTTCGCGAACATTACCATTTTCATCTAAATGGCGTCCTGGTTCATCATCCCAATCAACAACATTGTCAAGTTTTGCATACTTAACGCCAAGCTTGCATTTGCTGATATAATCGCTTGCGTCCTGATAATCTTGGATCATGGAAAACTGTTCGATAGCATCCGTATATTTCTTTTCATCGAACAGTTTTGTGGCATAGCCGTATCTTGCCCTGAGAAGAATATCCCTCACAGCACTGTCTTCCTTTACATTATCAAGAGCTTTGAGTGCTCCCTCGTAATCTTCCTTGCTGATAAGTTTTTCTGCAGACAGGATCGCCGCATCTACATTTGATATGGCATCCTCTGATGACTGTTCAGTTGAACTGCTTTCAGATGTCTTCTCCGTGGATGGGGAGGTTTGAGATGCTTCTTTAGGTAGAGCAGAAGAACATCCAGCAAATATTACTGTTGTTGTGGTTAATGCCGCTATCAGCAGCAGTTTTATCTTGTTTTTCAATAGAATCATTCCCCCTTAGCTTTAAATAGTCATTGATAGGGTTAATATGCCAATATTTATAACGAATACTCGTTATTATTATACGACTTGAATTATTAAGCCACAACGCTTTCTCGTATAAAATTAACGATATAATCACAGAAAGGTGGTGGCACCATGATAAATGTGCTTGAACGGATTTCCTACTATCGTAATCTCCGAGGATGGACTGAATACGAGTTAGCAGAAAAATCCGAAATTCCGCAATCTACCATCAACTCATGGTATAGAAAGGAACTGACCCCAACGCTTCCATCCATAGAGAAGATATGCGTGGCATTTGGGATCACCCTTTCTCAGTTCTTTTCAGAAGAGGATGAAATGACTTCTCTTACTGAAACACAAAAAGAGCTCCTTTCAGCAACAGTACGGCTGAACGAAGCCCAGTTAAAGCAACTTACATGCTTTATCAATATGCTCTGAACCAACTCAATGTGTCACATTGAGCAGTCTGCTCCGTCTAACCGTTCTAACATTCTCGATTTCCCACACTCCTATTTCAAATGTGCAATATTTCAATGTCGATGGTCACTGGAATCAAACCATATCATCGGTTCATGTCTCATTCCGGAGCCAAACTAATAGTGACACCTTGAAATTTAATTGTATCACCTTATAAAGCAAAAATCAACAAGGCTGTATAATATAATTTTGATTTTTGGATTTTTTCTGCCGTTTTGGTGCACGCTACATGGTGTGACGATCCTGAGTGAATGCGAACAGACATTCTTTATGCGATGAATCTGTGGTAGGTAGCCCTGATTTTTATATATAAGAGATCTGGACTGCTTTCACAGCATCATTTGAGCAGGAAAGTAGGTGAGTGGAATGAAAGAGCGAAAACAACTGAATATCCTTATGGGTGAGCGTATAAGGGTAGCTCGTGAATCTGCTGGTCTTACACAGGAGAATCTTGCAGATGTGATAGATGTCAGCCCTCAGTATGTCTCGGATCTGGAGCGCGGTGTGGTAGGTACTTCGATCCCAACGCTGATTAAGATTTGTGACTGTTTGTCTGTGTCAAGTGACTATCTGCTTGTGAGGAATGACATAGTTACTATTCACAGCTGATTCATATCTGATTTTTAAGGAAGTCCCATTGGGGCTTCTTTTTATTGGCAAAGTGTACTATATATAG
>ONEJ01000012.1 GCA_900316805.1 uncultured Lachnospiraceae bacterium | reverse complement strand
TGATGCGAGTTCCGCTATCCATCTCCGGAGAATCCAGGCGGCAGGCGGGGCTGCGGGAAAATCCATGTGGGAAGTTTTAATTATTTACTTAACGTAGGAGGACGGCTGAATATGGCTGATTTAGAATTTATTAGATGTTCTGGCATAAATGAAGACTTTATTATGAACTGTCAGCTATTAGATATGGAGTATGATGATATTGATGATGCAACCGAACTGAAAAGAGTATTTGTCAGAGATGAATTTCAGCTTTGTGAAGAGTTGAAAGCACATATGAATTTTGTTGTATTAGATGATATGAGGGTCAAAAGGTATTTTGCCCCTCATATCATAATTAGAATTATGGAAAAATGTGATGTATGTAGAATTGCATTAAATAATAACGGATATCCTTACATTTTACCATTAAATTTTGGAATGAAAGTCGACAATAATATTGTAGAGCTGTACTTCCATGGAGCAAATGAAGGGATGAAGTATGATTTGATTCAAAATGATAATAGGGCTAGTTTTGAAATGGACTGTGAACATAGACTTGTTACGAAATTAGAACAGGGAAGTTGCACTTTGCATAGTCGCTGGCACATAGAATAATAACGAGGAGATTACATTATGGATATTTTACACACACCAATTTATCAGGGACGTCCGGAGGACTGCAGAGGCCGCCTGGAAAAAGAAATCCGCACCTACGACCTTTTGGATTCCCTTTCCATCCCCTACGTCCGCATTGACCATGAGGCACTCCCCACCATTGAAGCCTGCCATGACGTTGATACGAGGCTGGACATCCATGTCTGCAAGAATCTGTTTTTGTGCAATACGCAAAAGACCGCCTTTTATATGCTGATGATGCCGGGAGAGAAGAAGTTCCAGACAAAGGTTGTCTCCAAGCAGCTTGGCGTCGCAAGACTTTCCTTTGCTCCGGAGGAATTTATGGAAGAGTTTCTCGATATCACCCCCGGATCCGTCAGTGTTATGGGATTGATGAATGACAAGGAAAACCGCGTACAGCTTCTGATGGACCGGGACCTTTTGCAGGAGGAATACTTAGGCTGCCACCCCTGCATCAATACTTCAAGTATGAAACTTACCACAAAGGATCTGATGGAAAAGTTTCTGCCGGCGGTTCACCATGAAGCAATTTATGTAGATTTATAAACATAGCCAAATATTCAGAATGGAGGTATGTACTATGGGATTTTTTATTGGAATGTTCTTGTGTAATATGCTGATTCCACTCATTATGGTCTTTTCAGGATATATGATGTACAAACATCCGCCGAAAGACATCAATGGTCTGATTGGATACCGGACGGAAAGATCTCGGAAAAATAAGGATACCTGGAAATTTGCCCATGATTATTGTGGGCGTCTCTGGTTAATGGTTGGGTTCGTACTGCTAATCCCAACCATCATCGCCCAGATTCCTTTTGCGAAAAGCAGTGATGATGTGATTGGCCTTATAACAATCGTGATAGAAACGGTTCAAGTACTTACACTAATCGGTTCGATCCTTCCAGTGGAAAAGGCATTGAAAGATAATTTTGAAGATGATGGGAATAAAAGAAGCTAAAATTACTGGAAAATAATATTCTCTGCAGATTGTCCCCGCCCCACATGCCGGATCATCCGCTCCACCTGCGGCAGCATATTCACTGGTCGAATCTGAACCTGCGGGTGCTCTGTGGCATATACACGGAACATTTCATCGGCAAAGCCCTGCCCCATCATCGTTACGTCAGAGAAATCCAGTACAACCTCTCGAAACTCTTCCAGGCGGTGACAAATCCGTCTTGCCTGGGAGCGTGCCACTGGCTCACCGGTAATGCAGGCATCTTTTACCGGTATCCGTGTTCTTATAAAGCCCTCGTCCACATCCGCATAAGTGTCAAACACCTTTCCTGCTTCGCGTTCCGTTTCATTTTCCAATGTCATCATCACCATGGTTCTCTCCTTCCATATTCTTGCTGCGTAGGCCGCCAGATGGGACCGCAAAACCTCCGGCTCTTCCTGACATCCCCGCTTCAAAATCAGCGAATCCGACCACAGCACAAAGGAATCCATCATCTTTGAGGAAAAAAAGATTCCTTCGCCGGAATGCTTCCTGCTGTCACAAGTTATTTTACCCTTGTAGAGTTCCACCAACGCATCCTCGACCCGGGGATTCTCCCAGCCATTTCCCGCCATAAATTCCATCAGAGTAGAAAATACTCCAGCCCCGTCATCGGAGATTACCACTGTGGTATTCAACGCGTTACTCTGCACCACAATGCCGAGTCTGTTTCCCCGGGAATGCTCAATGGCATTGTTCAGAATCTCTGCAGCACAATACTGCC
>ONEJ01000006.1 GCA_900316805.1 uncultured Lachnospiraceae bacterium | reverse complement strand
TCCAGGCCGGAAGAGTTCAGCTGGCGAATGTACACGAACTTAGAGCCGAAATCCGATACCTGACAAATCTACGCAATTTGTGCGAAACGTTCCGCTATCCATCCCCGGAGAATCCAGGTGGCAGGCGGGGGCCGCTGGGAAATCCATGTGGGAAGTTTTAGTAAATTGATTTATTGTTCATTACTCTCCCCCACTAACAGTTCATTTGGCAGTGAATAAAGGAACTTAATTTACAAGATGAAGGAGCCCCTCGTAGGTGTGAGGGTTCGCCTCTACCAGAGGTGCGGCACCCATATTGGTTAAGGCATGGCTGCACTTGGGGCCAATGGAATAGAGCTTCGTATTCTCAGCCAGACGGGCTAAAAATTCCGAACTTTTGCCTGCAAAAAGACGCTCTGCGGAGGAGGCACAGGTAAAGAAAATCCCATCGTAGAACATCAATTCTTCTTCTGCTACCTCTCTAATATTTCCTGCAAAGTAATCTGTGTCCTTCCCTGAAATGTCTTCCACTAAATGATCTGCAGCCTTCCCTGCAATATTTTCCGCCTTATCATTCTTCCCGATGATACTAGTCCCATGTCCCTGCAGGCCGCAGGCCACGTTCTCGTACACATTCAGCCGTCCACAGTCGCAGACGGAAAGCAGTGCATCCACCAGATCATCCCCTGCATTTTTCGCTGCGGGATACCAGGCAATGGGACGGTGGAAAATATCGTTGTTTTCAATGGGATGAGCCGTAAGATCTGCCCTAATCTCCTCTGCCAGAGAATCGCTGTCGTATTTTTCCGGGATCAGGTCTGCGGTGAGGCCGTACTCCCGTAGCTTCTCAGCGGTCTTCTGTCCGATCACCACCAGCCTGATGCGGCTTAAGACCCGGACATCCAGTCCTGAGGCGAACAGGTTACGCATAAAATACTTCACTCCGTTGGCACTGGTAAAAATCAATAGATCCACCCCGGAAAGCTCCTGACGAGTGTAGCGGGCGGAAATACCTGTGATCCGTCCCACCATCACTTCCTTTACAAATGCTCCTCTATCCTTGAGGGCCTGCGACAGGCGGGAAGGCTCCTCCCCGATTTTAGGTACCAGATATCGTTTCCCGAAAAGAGGCTTTTTCTCATAGATATTCAAAGATTCCCGCAGGCTTACCACGGACCCCACCACGATCATGGCGGGGGATGGCAGCCCCATTTCCCATACCCGCCCTTCGATGTCAGCTAAAGTTCCCACACAGGTTTTCTGCTCCGGTGTGGTGGCTTTTGAGATAACTGCCACCGGGGTAGACCCGCTGCGTCCTGCCGCCATTAGGCCTTTTGCAATCTGTCCCACTCTGCGAAGCCCCATCAGAAAAATCAGGGTTTCCTTTTCATCCAGCATGGTGCTGTAATCCAACGGCAGTTCTGTTTCCCGGTACGTTTCCTGCGTCATTTCCTGTGACAGTTTCGATGAAATCTGCTGCTTCCTGTCCTCGCCACTCCTTCGATGTAAAGTCCCCTGACCAAGCATATACTCTCCGTCAACCACAGCATGCAAAGCTTCTTTCTCTTCCGCTCTCCTATGGACAGTAATCACCCGAAAGGAAGTTGCCATCCCCCTGTGGGTCACCGGAATTCCGGCATAAGCTGCTCCCGCAATGGCGGAGCTTACCCCCGGCACCACCCCAAAGGAAATTCCATGCTCCATCAGATACAATCCTTCTTCGCCGCCCCGGCCAAACACGTAAGGGTCTCCGCCCTTTAGGCGCACCACCAGCCGGTACTGCTTCGCCTTCCTGACCAGAAGTCCATTGATTTCCTCCTGGGGCATGGTGTGATGGGAATCTGCCTTGCCTGCATAGATACACTCACAGTCCTGGCGGGCATAATCCAAAAGCTCCGGGGAACTGAGCCTGTCATACACAATACAGTCTGCTTTTTTAATCAATTCTAATCCTTTTACCGTGAAAAGCCCCGGATCCCCCGGTCCCGCTCCCACCAGATATACCATTCCACTCATTTGTCGCTTCCTTTTTTTATTCGCTGCCAATTCATTCGATACCATTTACGCGAAATCTTACAAAAATACGTTCCAACGTAACGTTTATTCCACAGCTGCCGCCCTGGCACAATGTTCCTTCATCCTCTGTACTGCAAGCTCTGCCGCTTCCTCGGGTTCTTTTCCCACCGTCTGCACCCGCAGAAGAGATTCTGAATCCTCTCTGCCAAAAGCGGCAAGAAGTGAGATCCCACCCTCCGGCAGAAGGCTTGCATATGCACCAATGGGCAGACTGCAGTCTCCTCCCATCTCCCGTACAAAACACCTTTCTGCCCGTAAAATTTTGTCTGTATTCTCATCGGAAAGAGCATTCACTTTACGAAGAAGTTCCTTCCGGTCTCCCCGAAGCTCAATGCCCAAAATTCCCTGAGCCGGAGCCGGAACCATCTGCTCCGGTGTCAGATACTGGGTCACCAGATCTGATTTTCCCAGCCGGTTCAAGCCAGCCGCTGCCAGCACAATGCCGTCCAACTGCTGCTCCTTCATCTTCGCCAGTCTGGTTTCCACATTTCCCCGAATATCCACTATTTCCAGATCCGGCCGAAGCATTTTCAGCTGAATGCCCCTCCGCCTGCTGCCAGTGGCAATTTTTGCCCCCCGCCTAAGTTCCTCCAGTGCGTGTGCCTCCCGCAGAACCAGTACGTCCCGGGGATCCTCTCTTCCCCATGCCTTTGCAAAAACCAGCCCCTTTGGGATTTCCCCGGGCATATCCTTCATGCTGTGAACCGCCAGTTGGATTTCCCCCTCAAGAAGCTGCCGCTCTATTTCCCGGACAAAAACGCCCTTTCCGCCAATGACGCTTAAGGACCGGTCCTGTACCAGATCCCCCTTGGTCTTGATCAATTTCAGGGAGAAACTATCCTCGGGATATTTTTCTTTCAGACAATTTTTCACATATTCCGCCTGGGCCACTGCCAGTTTGGATCCTCTTGTTCCGATTACGATCTGCACCCTCTACTCCTTTTCCAATGTTTCCTGTCTGCTGCAGGCGGTTATTTACAAGTGAAACAGCTCCTGCAGCGTGCGCTCATAGGTTTCCTGCTGCTCCTTCGTCCTGGCCTGTTTCAGTTCAAGAATCGGCTCCCGCACAAGCCGGTGCAGGGAAGCCTTTAATATTTTCTTTAATATTTTCTGCTCCCTTGGGCTTAAATCCAGCTTCCGGTTCAGATAGGAAAAACTGTCCGCAACGATTTCCTCACAGCGCTGCTGCATGGATTCAATGGTAGCATCCACGCCGGTAACTTCCAGCCACTCCTTTGTCTCTGCAAGGGACTCATCAATCATCTCCTGGCCTTTTTCCACCAGTTCCTCCCGTTCCTTCCGGTTGGACTCCACGATTTTTCCAAGGCTGTCCAGATTAAAAAGCATTGCTTCCTGCCCAATGGCAGTCTCCACATCCCGGGGCGATGCCAGATCCAGAAAAACTTTTGGGTGGGAAAAATCCACCTGATTTTTCCGGATCACATGGTGGGGAGATGACGTAGCCGATACAACAATCTCGCATTCTTTCATGGCCTCATAGCGTTTCTCAAAAGGAATGATGGTTAGCTGCGGAAAATCTTTTAGGAGTTCCCTTGCATGGGAAAAGGTGCGGCTGCAGACCGTAACGGCTGCCGCTTTGTACTCATAAAGATATTTGAGAGCCAGCACGGCTGTTTTGCCGCTGCCCACCACAAGTGCCCGCCTGCCTTCGATTCCAAACTGGTCTTTGACCTGCCGGATTCCCACATAGCTCACCGAAAGAGGTTTCTCGCTGATGTGCAGCTGTGTTTTCATCTTCTTGGCACAGGTGACGGCATCCCTGACCACCTTATTGAGTTCTTTTCCGGTGCAGCCAAGAGTCTTGGACAGTTCAAAGGCCTCCTTCACCTGGCCTAAGATCTGATCCTCCCCAAGCACCATGGATTCCAGACCTGCTGCCACACGAAACAGATAGGAAAGCGCTTCATCTCCCGATTTTTCCCGAAGGTATGAAGTCATCTGCGCCCCCTCCAGTTCAGGGAACATTTCCTCATACAGCTGGATGACGACCCGGGAGGCAGGAACTTCCGTTCCCCTCACTCCTTTTTCCGCTAATCCGATTTCTACTGTTCTGTTTCCCTCGGCGCCGATTTCCGCTGCGCCGTTTTCCTCGGCTCCATTTTCTTTTGCTCTGGTTTCCTCTGTTCTATTTAGATACTCTGATGCGGGTGTGTTTTGATTCTGTCCCATTTTCTCCAACTCCGCTACGAGTATCCCTTGATCTTGCTCCTTTTTCTCCGGCTCCGGTGAGAAAAAAAATACGTCGCTGCGGTTACAGGTAGACAGTACCATGCACTGACGGATTCCCGCCTCCATGGTTTTCTGCAGAAAATCTATTTTCTGGTTGTCGGTGAAAGACACATGATCTCTGATGTCTTGACCTGCATCCTTATAGTTAATTCCAATATATTCAAATTCCATGATCTCATCTTTCCTGTAATGCGCTCTAAAATAATCTTTTTCCCCTTCTCAATCCTTCCCCACATAATGGAGGAACGGGACATGTTATTCTTCCGACAGTCACTGGGCGAAAAACTCCTCTGTAACTGCTATCGTTTGCCGAATATCCTCAGTCGTATGAGAATCCGACACAAACATTGCCTCAAACTGGGATGGTGCCACATAGATTCCGTGATCCAGAAGAAATCCAAAGTAATCTGCATACGCACGGGTGTCCGCCGTAGTGGCGGAAGCATAATCCTCCACCGGCCTGTCCGTAAAAAAGATGCTCATCAAAGATCCGATCTGATTTACCACTACCCGGCCTTTGCCGGCAGTTCGAACAGCATCTGCCAACATCTTTGTTTTCTTCTGAAGCCTGTCATAAATCCCCTTGTCTTCCTCCAGAATCTGAAGGGTTGCAAGCCCTGCCGCTGTTGCCACCGGGTTTCCGGAAAGAGTCCCCGCCTGGTACACTGGGCCGTCCGGTGATACAAAACGCATGATTTCCTCTCTGCCACCGTATGCTCCCACCGGCATACCACCACCGATAATCTTGCCAAAGGTGGAAAGATCCGGCGTGATATGATAATATTCCTGAGCGCCCCCCAGAGCCAGACGAAAGCCCGTGATTACCTCGTCAAAAATAAGCAATGCCCCCTGCTGCTTTGTAATCTCCCGCAGGAAATCCAAAAAACCTTCCCTCGGCAGAACCACCCCCATATTGGCAGCCACCGGTTCCACGATCACCGCTGCGATTTCTCCCGGATTAGCTGCAAACAATGCCTCCACACTGGCAGGATCATTATACTCAGCCACCAGGGTGTTTTTGGTAAAATCCGCCGGCACTCCGGCACTGTCCGGCACCGATGTAGTCAGAGCCGCTGAACCGGCTTTTACCAGAAGCCCGTCAGAATGACCATGGTAACATCCCCGGAATTTGATGATCTTGTCTCTTCCGGTAAATCCTCTGGACACACGAATAGCGCTCATGGTGGCCTCCGTACCGGAATTTACCAGACGACTGACTTCCATAGAAGGAACCAGCTTCGCAAGAAGCTCCGCCATCTGCACCTCCCGCTCCGTAGGTGCCCCATAAGTAAGCCCATCCTCACAGGCTGCCTGTACCGCCTGAACCACTCTCGGATCCGCATGACCCAAAATCCCCGGCCCCCAGGAGCAGATATAGTCAATCATCTCATTGCCGTCCACATCCGTGATACGGTCTCCCTTTGCCTTTTCAATAAAGCGGGGAGTCCGGCTCACTGCACGGTAGGCCCGCACCGGACTGTTGACACCTCCCGGAAGACGTTTTATGGCTCTGTCATATAAAACTTTTGAATTTTTATCTATCATTATTGTATCCTTTCTCTCTCCGAGAACCTATTACATTTCGGGTACACCAGCCCATGCAGAATTTCCCTTCGGGAAATGGGCTGGTGCTGCATAATAGGTTCTCTCCGAGAACCTATTACATTTCGGGTACACCAGCCCATGCAGAATTTGCCTGCGGCAAATGGGCTGGTGCTGCATAATAGGTTCTCTCCGAGAACCTATTACATTAACCACCGGGCGACGTCTAGGGCGTGGTAGGTGATGATCATCTTGGCACCGGCCCGCTTCATACCGATTAGATTTTCCATCACGATCTTTTTCTCATCAATCCAGCCGTTGGATGCCGCAGCTTTCACCATGGCATATTCGCCGCTGACATTGTAAGCCACGATCGGGATGTTAAAGGAATTGCTGATATCCTTAATGATATCCATATAAGCCATTGCCGGCTTGGCAATGATCATGTCTGCGCCCTCTGCAATATCCTCTTCCACCTCCCGCAGGGCTTCCCTGCCGTTGGCGGGATCCATCTGGTAGGTTTTCCGGTCTCCAAAGCCCGGTGCCGAATGAGCTGCATCCCTAAAAGGGCCATAGTAACCGGAAGCAAATTTTGCTGAATAAGCCATAATGGGTGTATAGGTGAAACCAGCCTCATCCAATGCCTTTCGAATCACCGAAACCCGCTTGTCCATCATATCACTGGGAGCGATAATATCTGCTCCTGCCCTGGCATAGCTGACTGCCGTCTTTGCCAGCAGCGGAAGTGTCTCATCATTTAGGATTATCCCATCCTTTATCAGCCCGCAATGCCCGTGGGAGGTGTACTCACAGAGGCACACATCCGCAATCACCAGCAGATTGGTATAATCCTTCTTTATCTGACGGACTGCCTCCTGCACAATGCCATGGTCATCGTAAGCACCGCTTCCCACCTCATCCTTATGATCTGGAATTCCAAAAAGAAGGATTGCCGGAATCCCTGCCTCCACAACCCGATCCAGTTCCTCAGCCACCCGGTCAAGAGAATACTGGCAGATTCCCGGCATGGACTCCACCGGCTGTGCCAGGTTTTCCCCTGCTGCTACAAACACCGGATAAATCAGTTCATCTACTCTCACATGATTTTCCCTTACCATATCCCGCATCACTGCTGTCTGTCTTAGTCTTCTTGTCCGATCCATTTTTCTTACTTCTTTCTGTTTTATTTGTTGTTTTCCATCTGTCAGCTGCTATTTTATGTTTTTGGGCGATAGGCCATATCTCGTTGCTCTGCCGCCCATAAACTCTCCCCGAGGAACAGTCTGAAAATATAAAAATGGGTATATAGCGGAAAAGTGAGCCTCATAACCCCTGCAGCAATTTCTCCAGCTCATCATCGGAAATCCCGCTGCCATTGCCTCCCTCCCCGATATCCGAAAGCAACTGTGCCAGCACCTTGCGGTATACCCTTTTTCTCGAAGCCTCTGTATCCACCTGCTCTTTCACCCTGTCGCGGATGCTGCCCAGATATTCATTGGCATTCCCAATCTCCGGTGTCAGAACCTTCCTCATCTCATTCTTCAGGTACTGGGTCAGAACCGGGCTGTTCCCACCACTTGAAAAGGCTCCCACCACATTCTGTTGCCTGACATAGGAAGGAAAAATAAAGCTGCAGTCCTCTTTCTGATCCACGGCGTTCACAGGAATGTGCCTGTTCTTCGCATATTCTGCCACCTGATGATTGAGTAAAGCATCATCCGTTGCCGCCACCACCAGTGCGCAGCCGTTGAGATCCTCCTCGCAAAAGGCTCTGGGATGCAGACTTACCCCCATCACTTCCATTGCGCATATTTCCGGCAGGATCTCAGGTGCCACCACATGAACCTTTGCACCGAAGTCCAGAAGCACCTGCACCTTCCGGAGAGCAACTGTCCCTCCGCCCACTATCAGGCAGTTTTTATTTTCAATTTCTATAAACATCGGAAAATATGCCATAATTAGTAATAATATAATTCCTTCCATGATTTTGCAAGTATATCCGACAGATTCCAGCGGAAATACTAAATGTAACTCAATGAAATGCTGAAATTGACGGTTTATGAACTCGTAAATTTTTGAATTATTTTCCTTTCGGAAATGCGTTCCCCTTAATCATGGTATTTTTGTTTTAATCGCAGATTTCTGGTAGTAGAGAACGATCATTAACTGATACTTAAGTAAAATTGGAAGGAGGCCGGAATGAATCTAAAAAATTTTGTGATATGCGGGCTGACAGGGTGGTGTATGGAAATTCTGTTTACCGCCTTCGGAGCCCTGCTGCGGGGTGATTCTCTTATGGTGGGCTATACTTCCCTTTGGATGTTTCCAATTTACGGAATGGCGGTACTCCTTTATCCGGTTTACCGGAAAATCCATAGTCTTCCACTTTTGCTGCGAGGCTGTCTGTATGCTGCAATCATTATGGTGGGGGAATTTGTAAGCGGCAGCATCTTAAGATTTTTCGGGGTCTGCCCCTGGAACTATGCAGGGACTCCCAACAATATCAATGGACTGGTGCGGCTGGATTACTTTCCGGTTTGGATTCTGGCTGGCATTTTATTTGAGCGGCTGCTGTGCTATGAGAACAGAAAAGGATCGAAAGTCATCCAAAAACAGACGGCAAATGACTGAAAAACCAGATGCCGTCTGTTCTTATTTTGTCTCATCTAATCAAATTTGATCTTCCGACGGTTGGGATTCGTGTACTTCTCCTCGCAGTATTTACAGCGGTACACTTCCTTCTCTTCATCCGTCAGCACAAAAATCTGATCCAGCTCCTGCTCGATGGAAGTCACACAGCGGGGATTCTTGCATTTGATGACATTTTTCACCTGTTTCGGAAGCTTTAGTATTTTCTTCTCCACAATGGTATCGCCCTTGATGACATTGACGGTGATATTGTGGTCAATAAAACCCAGAATGTCCAGATCCAACGCCTCGATGGGGCACTCCACCTTGATGATATCCTTCTTGCCCATCTTGCTGCTCTTGGCATTTTTGATGATGGCAACGGAGCAGTCCAGCTTATCCAGTTTTAAATCATGATAAATCTGCAGGCTCATGCCCGCCTGAATATGATCCAGCACAAAGCCCTCATGAATTCCACTTATATTTAACATATCGTCCTCCTAAACCGTAATCTCCAAAAGCGTCAGGATCAGTGCCATCCGGACATACACACCGTACTGGGCCTGCTTGAAGTAAACAGCCCTGGGATCGTCATCCACCTCCACGGAGATCTCATTGACTCTCGGCAGGGGATGCAGCACCAGCATATCCTCTCTGGCAAGCTCCATTTTCTCCTTCGTCAGAATATAAAAATCCTTCAACCGGATATAGTCTTCCTCGTTGAAAAAGCGCTCTCTCTGCACTCTCGTCATATAAAGGACATCCAGCTTCTCCATGGCATCCTCAAGCCGCTCCACCTCTTCAAATTCAATGTTGTTGGCACGAAGCACATCATCCCTGATATAGGATGGAATCCGAAGCTCCTCCGGAGAGATCAGGATAAACTTCACGTTTTCATAGCGGATCAGGGCATTGATCAGAGAATGGACGGTACGACCAAACTTCAGATCCCCGCACAGACCGATGGTCATATTGCCAAGGCGCCCCTTCAAAGACCGGATGGTCATTAAATCTGTCAGTGTCTGGGTGGGATGCTGGTGTCCTCCGTCACCGGCATTGATCACAGGAATTCCTGATTTCTGGGAAGCAACCAGAGCCGCACCCTCCTTCGGGTGTCTCATGGCACATATATCAGCATAACAGGAAATCACACGAATGGTATCGGAAATGCTTTCGCCCTTGGCGGCCGATGAGGAATCGGCACTGGCAAAGCCTAATACAGAACCACCAAGATTTAACATGGCGGCCTCGAAACTAAGTCTTGTTCTTGTACTAGGCTCGTAAAAACAGGTTGCGAGCTTCTTGCCGTCACAGGCATGGGCATATTTCTTCGGGTTCTTCTCAATATCTGAGGCCAGTTCCAAAAGCTGATCCAGCTCCTCAACCGAGAAGTCCAGCGGACTCATTAAATGTCGCATCGTTCTCCTCCTTCACTTGAACATCGGCCCATGTATCATTCGCCTTCGGCGAAGGGCCACCCTTTGTGGTACATCGAAGATGTATCACAGACCTTAAATCCTGTACCATCATATACTAATAAATTTCAGATTTCAATACAAAATCCATTGCATTTTAAAGTTTTTCCGCTACAATAAAATGGGAGGATGATTTTCACTTTAATAAAGGAGAAATACAATGGAAGATAACAAAAACACACAGACTATTATGGCTGATGATGACACTGTCATGTTTACCGAGCGGAAGCGGCTTCTTTTCTTTGGACTTCCGTGGACTTTTACCAAATATACTATCACACCAAGCCTTCTGACAGTAGACAGCGGTCTATTCAACACCACCGAGGATGACTGCTATATGTATAAGGTTCAGGATGTGAAATTAAACGCATCACTGATAGAGCGGATTTTTGGGCTTGCCACCATCACCTGCTATACCGGCGATGTAACCAATCCGGAATTGAAGCTGGTACATATCCGCCACGCAAAAGAGATCAAGGTCTACCTTCTGAAGGCCTCTGAGGCTGCCCGACTGAAGCGGCGCACCTTAAGCACCATGGATATCGGTGCCCACGGAGGAGACATTGACCTGGATGATCTGATGTAAGACTAACCAGTGCAGCCAATCATAAGTAATTGATTCAGGACACTGTCTTCAGCAAATTTCAAAATTGGTAATTTAGAAAGGGCGCTATTTAGCATGGTCTGCAGCAACAGGTACACAACGCCTGGGCGCAGAGCAGATCCAGGCAGAAATTACTGTAATTGCTGTAAGGCCTGTCATAATTCTGCCCCATATTGCTGTACCACATACCGCCATATTCCAGATGCTGCTGAAACTGGCGGTATTCCATATTGGAAGGCTCCAGATCCAGTGCCCGGTGAATGTGCTCAATGGCAGTAGCCGTATTGCCGATTCCGTCATTGGCCACGGCACTGTAGTAATACCACCGGCCGCTCCGCTCGGAAAATGGTATGGTGCCAAGCACATTGAGAGCCTCCCCATAGCACTGATTGCGCAGATAATTGACTGCCGCCTGCAGCTTTGGAGACTCTGACCGGCTCTGGGAACGGGAGGTGTTATTGCCATAATAATAGGTGCCGCTGAAACCGCCGAAGGGGCCGTTCTGGTAGCTGCCCGATCCGGCACCTGTCCCTGCAGTTCCACTGCTGCCGGCGTATCCGCCGGAATAACTGCCGGATGTTCCCTGCTGCTTTTCTTTCATAATCTGGTCATAGGCCTGCTGCACCTGCTTGAACTTTTCCTCCGCCTCCTCCTTGTGGGGATTGTTCACATTGGCATCGGGATGGTATTTGCGGCTTAAACTGCGGTAGGCCTTCTTGATTTCCTCATCGGAGGTGCTTCTGGTAACACCAAGCACCTGATATGGATCCGTCATTCTTTCTTCCTCTTTTTCTTCTTGAGCTGGATGTACTCATATTTCGACCAAACGCCGGAATATAAAATATTGCGGAGAATATCCGCGTTAAGCAGAATCGGAAGCCGCTCAAAGGACTTGGCGCATTCCGAAATCATACTGGTCATCATCAACCGGCAGAGAGTCTCGTATTCCCTCTCATCGGATGCATTCAGATACCTCAATGGGTTGTAGGCATCCTTCTTCTCGTCCTTCTGCCGATCCTCATAGGCATCCATCAGATAGATGAATTTACCCATGTAAAATCCAAACGTTTTCAGTTCATCATACCACTCATCCTGCCTCCATGCAAATATTTCTCCCAGCATTTCCCCGGCGAGCCCCGCCACGATGTCAATATTCTTCTCCCCGGCCTTCTCGTAGGTAGAAAGCCTTGCGATGTAATTCTCCACTGCTGCAGTCTGTCTTGGATAATTTTCCTTCACCCGAAGATAATCCTTCTCGTACATGGCCGCCAGTGTCTTTTTGCTGTAATCCTTCTCATCCTTCCAGTCATCCACCAGGTTAAAATAGGCAAGAAGCACATTCATCTGCGCTGCATAGTCTGCAATCTCATTGGAACGAAGTGTCCTCTTCTTCATGGGGTGCACCATGCAGGTAAATTCCCGGCTGCTGGTCTTGGGTTCATACAGTCCCGTCAGAAGTACGATCAGGAATGTCATGTCGTAATTCAGGAGCGCCTGGCCCCTTTTTCCACAGAAATCCTTTAAAGCATGGCAGAGCCCACAGTAATAAGACTGGTAGATCTGCTTACTCTCCTCCGACAGTTCCCTACCGTTTACATTGATATAGCCAAACATCGTATCATGTCCTCTTCACAAACTTTTCGCGGCATTTCGGGCAGGTAATCTCTACCTTACCATGTCCCTTTGGAATACGCACCTCCTGCCTGCAGGTGGGACATTTGAAAAAGCAGTAATCCCTTCTCTGCCCCATGCGCTTCTTAAACCGGTTCCAGGAAACCGTCCGGTTATACCGGAAATTCAGGTACTTCCGATTCTCCTCGTAACGCTTTGCTGTGTTTCGGGAAAACACCCGGAAATACATGTAAATCAACAGCGCCAGTGCGAGAACACTGAAAATCCCAAGTCTGGTAAACATTCCAAGCAATAGCAGGATCAGAATGATCCATGAATGTACTCTGGCAAGATCATCCACACCGTTTCTGCCGGACATAAAACGATATATTTTTTCTCTCATGTGAGACTCCTATCCGTTGGCTCTATTCAAGTCACCTTTTTTGTAAAATATCTTACCCCCCGCAGTTACCATCGTCAAGCGACCTTCACTCTTTTAAGATAAATTTTATAGTTTGTTTATCAATATCCGGTTTGCAAATATGGGAAAAATATGATATAGTAGCGGTGCATTATGCAGGACAGGTGATCGCGGCTGCAAGTGTCGAAAGACCGCAGGTGAGGAAAGTCCGGGCTTCACAGGGCAGGATGCCGGTTAACGGCCGGTGGAGGAAACTCTAAGGAAAGT
>ONEJ01000022.1 GCA_900316805.1 uncultured Lachnospiraceae bacterium | reverse complement strand
GCAATGCTCCCGCATGCAAAATTGCCCAAAACTGCACACGATAGACTTTCATACGGTATTTTCGGTTCCGAAAATACCTACCTGTGAGCAGTAACTAATATTTTCCGGTACTAGGTGCAATTGTTACTATTCACAGAATAATTGAGGTAAAAAAACCGTAGCGATTGCTACGGTTTTTCTTGAGTGACAGATTTTATTATTTCATTATTAGTTTTGGCGGAACGATATATTTCTTTTGACTGATCTGACATATTTTTTCCTAATGTTACTCCGTAAGGCATTACAATACCATCGTGAATGATCGCATCTTTAAATGGGATTAGCGTTGCCATGACAACTTGTGGCATAGGAAGTCCCTCCAACATTTCTCTTATTGATGAATAAATCCCTTTTACCAGATATACTTTCTCTGTTTGTAGAGAAATAAATATTGAGCCATCTTTTAGGTGGCGGTCGACGATAAATTTGTCATGGATAGAATAATCTTTCCACATCATTATCTGGGCTTTGTCATTTTGATTCAGTGAATCTGAAGAAGATATGTACTCGTCAATTAGAGTGGTATCTTCCCATAACTTATTGGTAATAATTGCGATTTTCTGTATGGGAAGTCCTGCTGGAGAACTCATTCCGTACAATTCAGGTAAAATTTTATACTTCTTGTTAACGTAGTCTAAAAGTGGAATCCATAAATCATAAAAATATTTAGCATCATTGTTTGTTAATATCATGTTTATTGTGTCCTTTCTTTAATGCGCTCTAAAGTGGCGAAGGCTATGCTTCGCCTAATAGTTCTTTTGTAGTAAAAGGATTTCCCTGAGTAAGACGCAATAGTGCTGTGAATTCATTTACACCATTTCTTGCACAGGTTTCTAGGTAAGTCCTTATGGCAGCGAAATAGCTAGCGTACTCAATGCTTTGAAACTGGCCAGAGACCTTATCTTTGGTCTTTACAAACCTCAACGAACGTTCACTTAGATTATTTGTGGTAGGGATAGAAAAATCCTTAACCCACTCAAAGTAATTCTGACTATATTTTTCAAGTCTAAATATGAGAGCACGTTCATCACCGCTGAAATATCTACTCTGATCTATGGACCATTCTGTCCAAGCCCGCTCTAGGATGCTAGTGACTTTACTTATAAAATCGCCTACTTCAACAGGAGAAAAGCTAGATATTCCATCAGCAATTAAACCTTTTCTTTTGTGCATCCAGGATGTAATCAGCTCTTTTAAATCAGACGCCCAGGTATGGTGTGCAACATCTATTATTTTCTGCAGGTCTCGTTCAAGGTGTTGAATGCATTCGACGTTTCTAAATACAAAACCTTGATGATAGTTAATAGTGTTATGGTCGTGCATTACAACGGTTCCGGCTGATAATGACGGCAGTATATCATCATCAATCAGGCTCTCTAAATCCTTATGCATGTGAGCGGTATACAGAGCAAGCTTATCATCTCCATAGAATCGCATACATGCTCGCGAAGTATCTACAAATACGACTGTGTCATCCCGGTATAGCAGTGGAAGAGATTTCATTCTCGTTCTCACCTCATCAACAAAGGTAAGTAGATTCTTTGCATATCTCTTTTGAAGCTTTGCCAGATAGCCTTCACTAAGAGTGATATCATCAGAAGTGAAGCCTGTAAGTATCTTTCGGGTTCGATTAATGCTTACAAAACCAAGATTCATTAGAGAAAGAGCCATTGATTGAATAACATTTCCATACTGATTTTTTGCAACCAAGCCATTATAAGGACACCTTACGATTTCCCCACAGTCTATACATTTGTATTCGATGAATCTATTACGAATCTTTTTTACAACAACTCTGTAATCGTATTCATCCTTTATAGTATAGTCCTGCTCTTCAAGATTTCGGCTTCCACAGTTAGGACAAGTATCAAGCGCATGTATTTTAATATCAGTAACTTCATCATCATTGAACTGAGCCATTTCATGCTTTTCGTGACCTGGTTGTCCACCCTTTTTTAAATCAGTCTTTTTTCTGGAATTAGGAATTAGTTTCTCCTGACCTATAGCAGTTTTGGCAGTTGATATGCCAGCGTTGGAGCTGTTGACCTCAAGCTTAGCTGTTAGCCTTGCAACCTCATCTGAGAGCGCAGCAATTTTTGCCTTTGCTTCCTCAGCGGCAGTAAGACCATCAGTTGAGCGTGTATCGTTGAGACAGTCTAACTGCCACTGTAAATTTCTTATTTGTTCTTGTAGATCAAAGATAATTAATTCCTGCTGTTCTATAACCTTTTGTTTCTGTTCATAGAGAGCTTTATAGCGATTCATTATTCCTGTTACTTCAGCAATCTTGTTGTTTAAGCCTTGGATTTTTTTAAGAAGCTCCTGTACACGTTCATCAGCTGCATTTTCTTTTATCGCTTTTATTAGCTTCTTTTCAAACTTGGCATAATCGCGTTTTAGCTGATTGAGTTCATCTTTTTGTTTGTAGAAAGCTGTCTTTAAATCCATAACATCAACCCCAGGGAATTATTTTTTGGTATCTACCAGCTGTTGCTTTAGCTCAGCGTTTTCTTTAAGAAGACGAATCACTTCTTCTTTTAATTCTTTAACAGTCTTAGGCATCTGGTATTCCTCATTGCCAGGCACATATGACGGACTGCGTTTTTTACATCTGCCATCAGTTGGAATTATTTCATTTGTTTCAGGGTCTACTCGACCTATAAGTTTTCTTTTAGATTTAGATCTCTTAAGTTCTGGATCCCAAAAAGATTGATTTTCATAAGCATAAGTAATGCCTGAACGTTTGTCAGTTTGATATACAATTCCCACGGAAATACCTCCTTATCTTTATGTGTACATTATAACACATAAAGATATAAAATGCAACAAAAAAATGCTAGAAATCCTTGATTTTTCAAGGAAAAGCAGCATTTTTTATAAGCGAAATAGCTCGTTATGTGAGGTGGAAAAATGATGAAGATTAGTTAGAAAAAGTGTGAATAGTAACTGCAATTGGAAAAAAGTCTTGCAACTTATCAGGATACATGGTATATTAAAATACTCGCCTGGCGGAGAAAGGCGCCAGAGCTACAGATGCTGACAGACTTGGCACCGCGTGCTCGCGAAACGAGTACAAAGGAGGAAGTAGTGAAGTACAGACCGGAATATGATATGAAAGTAATCGGAAGCAACTTAAGAAGGCTGCGTGAAGCGAAGCAGCTTTCCGTGGAGGATGTCAGAGAATATCTGCGGCTGGGTTCCGTACAGGCCGTGTATAAATACGAACGGGGTAAAGGTTATCCCCAGACCGATACCATGTTTGCACTGATGGAGTTGTATGAGGCAGACCTGCAGGACATTATCAGCGATCATGAAATTATCTCCTTTGAGCAGGAAAGCAGCAGACAAGAGCAGCAAGGAAGCAGACCACGTAAGAATGTTGCCTGACCATATTGAGCATTGAACGATGCGTTCAATGACAGCAGTGCTGATTTGTACTATACTGACACCAGTGAGACGCGATAGACAGTTTCTTTTGATTATGTCAGGTATAGGAGGAAAATGTAATGGCAAAGATGACATCGGCATATGCAAATAAGGTTTTAAGAAAGCTGCAGGAGGACAAGGCGTTCTGGCGGAGTAAGGAGCAGGAGGGCACTTTTTACATCGCCGCGCTGGATGAAGAACCGGTAATTCCGGATTACGACTATTCGGAGGTGGCAGGGAACATCGCAGAAATTGACGCGAAGATCGTTCGCATCAAGCATGCCATTAACGTCAATAACGTGACCAATTCTATTCTGGTGGGAACGGAGAGAATGACCATCGATGAGATTTTGGTGCGGATGGCACAGCTCAATGGGAGAAAAAATGTGCTTGACTCTCTGAGAAAACAGCAGCCGAAAACCAGAATCAATTCCGGTTTTTACCAGAACCGGAAGACAGCGCCGGAGTATCAGTATATCAACTATGATCTGGATTTGATCAAGAAAGAGTATGAAAAGGTCGACAGTCAGATTGCCCAAATGCAGATCGCGCTGGATAAATATAACCAGACCTTTGAATTTGAGGTGAAGGTGTAACTTCTGCTGAAAAGCGCAGATTTCCGTGCAGGGAGAGTTTATAATCTACATGGTTTAAATTTTAAGCGAAGGAAAGAATATGGTTTATGGATTCGGTTTGTGATTATTGTGTTATTTTTTATTCGATAGCGTTTAATGTTTGTGGTCACATAGGAAGGGAATAAATAATTCTTGCACACTCTTCTGCAGAAAACTTCATAGGGAGAGCCGGAGAAAAGGCCTGTCCTGCGGGCGGGACTCCTCCGGCTCAACAATTGGGAGCATGGAAGTTCGGTTTCAAGTGCTCCCTTTTTATAATACAATTATTCAATCACCGGAATCGTAAAATTCTGTAATGCATGCACCATCGTTGGATGCTCAATGACAAAGTGGATGGACGGTGATTTAATCTTGGAAATAATCACATACCGATCCTGCATGATCTCAATCTGAATATTCCGGAAAGCGGATATCTCATTCAGTTTGAGATGATAATTTTTATGGGTTTTGGCATACATCTGTGTTTCCTTTAAATGGTTCATCATATCCTCGTAAGAATACAACAGAGGAGATTTATAAAAACAGCCGGAGACCGACAGATGCATTGGATGTTCCTTATAGTTTTGCTCAGATGGCGGGGCAATTTCATCGGTAATGGTACAGTGTTCGAGTTTTTGCTGCATGCGTTTTGCCTCAGACGCCCGGTAGTCACGGATCATCTGCGCATCAGAACCATTGACATGGTTTGCAGCAAGAATCCGGTTAAGCAATTCCTCGCTGATGGTATATATTGGCAGGGAGGACAAAATGTTTTTCCGGTTGCCCGGGACTTGGGCATCTTTTTTAAGAAATTCCTGATATTCATCAGGGCGGGCCTTGTCGAATATTTCCATCAATGGCTTGGCATGGGAAAGAATATGCTTTACCTTTCTACGAAAATACGCAAGATCTTCTTTATTGTTGGTCAGGGTGTATTTTCCGTCCAAAGGTGCCCCTTCAATGGATTCCCCGCACAGGGCAGCAACGCCGGATACATAATTCAGATGGTGGTACACCGGATTGGCCTGATCCGGGATATAGTATGGGGAAACCTGCCCGGTCATATAGATGGGAATCCATGCCTCCAGCCCTAGCAGTAATTCTTTAAATGGCCGATCCAAAGAGTGGATGATGTTTATATGAAGTCCCTTCTTGATGGAGCAGGCAATGGCAAACATCCATTTTTTATTAAAATCATTGCTCTTTGCCATGTCGATCATAGGCATATCGGAATACATAAAAATAGGTTCTGTTGTTTTGGAGGTTACCGTCGTTTTGAAAAAATCCAGCTCCCCTTCACGCATTTTTTCAATTCCATAATAGTTTTTCGTAGAAGGAAGATGAAGCGGTAAAGTCGGAACTTTAATCTCATCAAAATGGATCACGCGGATGAAGTTCTCCAGATCAAATTCGTCCATTTTCACCAGGAACTGGGAAATGTCACTTTCAGATGATTTCGTCGGTTTTGATGGAGCCGGGGATTGGCCACAGTCCAGCAGCCACTGGTAGATGGCTGAGTAATAGCTGTTGGATTCGGTAATGTTGTTATAGTTCACTCCTAATAAGCCGGCCATCTTTTCTTTATCTTCATAGGAGGTATAAGAGTTGGCAAGGTATTTCGCAATCTTATCGCAAAACGATGGAAGATCGGAAGTCTTTCTTTCTCCGGCTTTGATACGGTACAAAAAGGACGTATCAAAATTGGTAAAGGCTGAGATTTCCTTCATGTTAAGGTGCATTTCTTCATACAAGGTATTAAATTTATGCAAAAAGCTTTCATAATCTTTGGATTTAGAAGCCGGCACATCTTTGAGCGCAGAAAGAATCGTTTCCTCCGACATATTTTCGATGCTTTTTTCTGCAGCAATGGCAGCTAACCCATGAGCTAATGCGATTACAGTTTCAGAATTCATCTGTGGTTCCCGCTCGCCATTCCGGTAGCGGCTGATGATGGAAGAAGATATTCCGGAACAGTCAGATAATTCCTTGCCGGTACAGCCCAGCGTTTTCATGTATTGATCTAATAATTCGCCAAATTTCATGGTGGAAACTCCTTTGTATGATTTGTTGTAACTGTTCAGAACCATGAACAGTTACGATTTGTTTACCATTGTATCAGAAAGTATGGCGCTTTGGATATAGTTTTTGCCAAAATAAGCAAATGCCATTTGTGGCAATTATATTTACGGAATAGGTTAAAAGTATGATAATTAATGTATATTTGAGACCTGTATTCGACAATTATTACAAAAATTCGTGAATTTATTGTCGGAAGAAAATTTTGCATGGACAAGAAGGAGGTAGTTTTTATGCAAAAAAAATTGAGGAGTTTATTATTGGTGCTATGTGTTTGCCTGGTAAGTCTGTTCGCTCCGGCAACGGTATTTGCCGAGACGGAGGGAGAAACGACACTGACCATTCGTATCGGGGGCAAGACCTACGAAAATGTTACAAACGGATCTACCATTATTGGAGATTTCGATTTGAAGGATTTGGATTTTTGGGTAGAATCTGTCAATGGCAATAAGCTTAAAAATGTAGGCAGCAAGTCAACGGCAAAGGACAGCCAGGGTAGAAATCCTCTTGAGATTGCATCGGTTCCGGGAGATGGTCGGGTAGCGGTTACTTTGATCTATCACGCGGAGGATGATCCGGTTGCTGCCAATCAGGCTTACGGCTTTTCGGTAGCCGGAATCACATTTGCAAATTCGCAAAGCAGTACGGTAACCGTTCCTAAGGTTGGCAAGGTGAGCGGTTTGAAAGCAGCAGCTCAGTCCAAGGCACTGAAACTGACCTGGAAGAAGAGCTCTTCCATCAGCGGCTATGAGGTTCAGTACAGTACCAGCAAGAGCTTTGCTTCTGCGAAAACCATTAAGGTTTCTAAGAGTAAGACCGGTTATACCATCAAGAACCTGAAGGGAAGCAAAAAATACTATATCACAATCCGTGCATACAAGAATTACACGGACGAATTGGGACAGAAGGTTACAGCGGAAGGTAAGTGGAGCAGTGCGGTAAGCAAGACCACAAAGAAATAAAGGCAAACAGGAGGAAAAAGTATGGAGAAAAAACGACACAAAGATTCAAGGATATTGAAACGAATACTGGCGTATATGCTTACATTTGTAATGGTTGTAGGTTTGATGCCGGTAACTGCAGTAAAGGCCGAGGAAGGCAGTGTCGAAGCAGGGCTTTATTTTGCAGAATGGGATTGGAACGATAAATCGATGAATCGTCTTTGTGACAGATTATATTGCAATCTCCCGGACGATACCGGAGTTGTATTAGTTTCTGTTACAAACGAGGGAGAAAGTACAACATATCAAAGCGTAGATATGTCGTAGATTGAAGTTACATATTCCACGGGGTATGATGAGGAAAAACCATCGTCGTTGCCCTTTTCAGAATTGGCAGAGGGACAGATGACAAAGTGTCAGCTGTCGGAAGAAGATTATAATAGCTGGGCAATAAAAGAAATAGGCGGTGGTAATTATATTCAGAATTCAAACATTCCTGTATCATGGTATAACTTAAACAAAACAGGTACATACAAGTTTACTTATACTGTGGATGAAAAGGAGCAGTCCTGCTATCTGATTATGAATCACCGCGCATGGGATTTCTATGAGACAGATGAAATAACAGATACTCCCTTAAGAGAATATTTCTATCAGGATATTGCAGCGGACACTGGGTTTTATTTGAAGCAATCTGATGAAAATGCATCGCTTGGAAAGCTTACCTACAACGAAGACGGACGTGTAAACACGGATAACAATGGCAACCCGGTGCTAGAGCAATGCAGTCCGCTGATTGCTGCAAGATTTCAGTGGAATGATGAGGCACAACAGGATGAAGTAGTAGAAAATTATTCGGATTGTATAAGCTATGACAGCGATAGCGGCAAGATATCCATTCGGAATAATCCGAGTGGCAACGTCTCTGACTATGTGGTACGTGTATATTTCTATGTGACAGAAACATATGAAGAAAATGGAGAGCGTGTTACGAATTATCGGCAGGACAGCACAGATGTTTGGGTTAATCATGGGGAAGACATGCGTGATTCTGTCTGGCTCGGATATGATGATTGGAATGGAACAGTGAGCTGGAATCTGCAGGGTTCCGAGGAATCGACACCATTAAATCCGTATCAAGATATTGTGGGGCAAGCAGACGGTGTTTATGATATCTATTTAACAGAAAAGCCGGAGTATCCAGATAATTTTGACCAATGGGGGACTGATGCAGAGAACCGATATGGCTGGCGTGCAGGAGCCGAGCCGGTTGTATTTGTGCGAAATGGTGATGACACAGTTGAATATCGGGTAGATGCAACAGAGGAAGCAAATAAAATTGATGATTGTGCAGATGAAGACAACACAACCTGGCATTTTACCTATACCTATAAAGCTGGTGATAATATAGAGGTTTTCTGGAGCGATTATGATGCATTCTCTTATAATGATACGGAACAGTTTCAGATAGAGATGGGTGTCCAGAATGATGAGAATGGTGGCTCAATCAGCCTCTCTCCAACTCCGACAGAGGGGGATTCCTTCAAACATGAGACATATGGTGAGAAGTATAACTTTGCCGTTAGTATGCTTAAGAATAGAGTTACCCTAACATTTACACCATCAGGCGGCAACACTTTGGAGGAGTTCCGGATTGGTGATACCCGGTATACAAACCAAATCATGGTGGAGGAGAGTTTTGAGGGCGAAACCTTTACACCGAAAGAGGATGGTTCCTATACCTATACTCTTAAAGAAGGGGATGTTAAGGCTTATCGCTGGGAGCCGGATAATACGAAAGTGGCGGATACAGATGAGAATGGTAACCAGAGATATGGTTGTGTTCACATAGAGGCTCGTTTCAGGGGGTCTGAGTCGGGACCTGGGGCAGGTGATCATGATGTTACCTATGACGCAGACACCACAATTTCCAGCGACTTAACTATGAATGATGTGACTGTAAATGCAGGGATTCTTACTATTGATGGTTGTTCCTTACGAATTGATCATCAGTTGGCAGTAAAAGACAGTGCATCAATTGTTGGAACATCAGCGTCATCAAAACTTGTCTTTGCAGGCGGTGCGTTTTCCAATGGAATAGCGTTATATTACCAAGATCAAAAGATTTCTGGTGATAACAACAATGACTTTTCAAATCATGGAGATGGACCGGTTGAGTTTAATTGGGATATGACATCGAGTAGATGGGTGACAAATCAACAACCTGCAGAAGGGGGCGGAGGAGGAGATGCCCCTTGGTATACTGTGTCCTATGGCAATTCTGCAAACTTAACAACCAAGAATGGTAAGGTATATGCAGAACGTGTTCATATTGGAGATATCACTTATTCTTCAATTGCAAGCGAGTATAATGCTAGCGAGGAAGATAAGATCTATTCCATGGAAGATACTATCTTCCGTCAAAAAACAGAAGAAGAAGAGAATAATCCTGAATCTGGTTATGAAGATCCTTTGATGAAATATGGAATTGGTGGAAGTGATGGAGATATCTTTATCAGACCAGACGTATCAGGGGTATCCATTGACTTTAAATTTATTCCGGATTTTGGATATCAGCTTACCAATATCTATACGAACGAAAACGAGACGGATTCTCTATTAAACGATTTTACTGCTGCAGAGGCGGTTAGTTCATTCGAATTTAAGGTAAAGCAAGGTGGCAATGTCCATTTCGAGGTAAAATTTGAAAAAGTGGACAACAAGGTAACAGGCAATGCAGATGTTGCTTCTTCTGCAAAGATTGAATCTACAAATTATGAAGCTGCAAGCGGTACTTTGGAGATGAAGGTTGATAATGTAGATGCAAGTAGTAATATTTCTTCTGGCTCAGAGGCTCTTGCTGCTTATGACATTACACTTAAGAATGTAGTAAGCAAGGGAGGAGACAGAGGAAGCTGGGACACTCCTTTGACGGACTTAGGAGAAAATGCTTATGCCACAGTAACGCTTCCGTTTGAGAATGCTGATACTACGCATTATAACTATACCGTAATTCGTGAACACAATGGACAGGAGGACATTTTGCCTCCGACTGTAGAAAATGGTGCAATTTCATTTAGTACAGGAAAATTCTCAAAATATACGATTGTAAAGACACCTATCCAAAAGAGTAGTATAGAGAATGCAGAGATTACACTGGGAACAAGCCTGACCTACAATGGAGCTGCTCAGACTCAGACGGTCAGCAGTGTTAAGATTGGTGATACGGTATTAACCCCATCTACGGATTATAAGGTTTCCGGTAATGAGAAGAAGGATGCAGGAACCTACACCTTAACAATCACCGGTACCGGCAATTATACCGGAACAGCTACGAAAGAATTTACAATTTCAAAAGCGGCACCAAACATTACATTATCGAACTTAAGTGAAACAACGCAGGCACCATCCGGTGTGAAAGCAACAATTAGCCCGGAAGATGCAACAGCAGCTGTAGTAATTGAATATCAGGTAGAAGTATCCGAAAAGGGTCAGACAACAAAGCAGTGGGTGAAGGCAAGACCTGCCATTGCGGGTACTTATCCGGTACGTGCATATCTTCCGGAAGGAACAACAAACCTGGAAGCAGTGACGGATGCGAATGCAGTAGCAGGAACATATATTTTAACCCAGTATACAACTCCAACCGCTCCATCCGAAGGTTCAACAGGAGGCCCAACAGGTGGCTCCACCGGCGGCTCAACAGGCAGCACAACAACTGAAATCAAGCCGGACGGAACCAAGGTAGAGACCAGCACGGAGACCAAAGCGGACGGAACCAAGGTTGAGACAGCGGTAGAGATGAAGACGGACGGAACCAGGACAGAGATGGTTGTTGAGACTGCAAAGGATGGTTCTGTAAAGACAACGGAGACGGTTACCAATGCAGACGGTTCTTCTACGAAGACTCAGAAAGAGACCGAGACAAATACCAAGGGCAAAGCGGTTGCGGTTACCATTACTACCGTGAAGGATGCTAAGGGGAAAGTTACCGGAATTACAGAGACCTCTGTCATTGAAAAAGTTGCAGGAAGTGCATCAGCTACAGTCAACGTAGAGAAGAATCCAGAAGGTAAAATCATAAGCGCTCAGGCAAAAGTTGCTAAGAAGGGGGCAGGCACTAAGTCCGGTGTAAAGGCAACGCTTTCAGGTTCTGTAATTGCCCAGATTACAGAGGCAGCAGAAACGAAATCTGTTAATGTTGAAATGGCCGTTGCTGCAGGTGAGAAAGAGTACACGGTTAAGGCAGATACCAAGGATATTACCGCAGGTAAAAAGCTGAAGGTTATGTCAATTGATGAGAAGACAGGTGAGTATGTTCTGGTAAATGCCAAGACTTATACAGTAAGTGATGCAGGAAATGTCAAAGTGACACTGCAGGAGGGCGCAGTCTATCAGTTGATGGACACCAAAAAAGCAGCTAAAATTGAGAAGGCAGTTCTTTCAACCGTTAAGGTTAAGAAGACTTCTGCCACCGTTGAGAAGGGAAAGAAAATTGCGGTTCAGATGAGCAGTAAGCTGGATATGGATAATGTAAAGAAAATTACCTATTCTACCAGCAAGAAGAACGTTGCAACAGTAAGCGCAAGTGGTAAGGTAACTGCTAAGAATGCAGGAACCGCTGTCATCAAGGCAAAAGTTACTTTAATGAACGAAAAGACAAAGACTGTAACAATGAAGGTGAAGGTAACGCAATAAAATCAAATAAGCGTGAAATGCCTTAGGCGGCAGCCACTGTCTGCAGAGTCGGTAGGTAGTCCGGCTGAAAGGATCAAAAGAGAGATTTTGCATGGAGCCACAATCCAAAGCGGATGCAGAGGGAAATACAAAAACAGCTCCGCTTTGGACATAAGCAGTAGAAAAGGAAAGAGAAGTACAAGGGCGGGGAATTCCTGCCCTTGTGCCGCTTGTTAAAAAAGGAGGAGAAGGAAGTGGAGATAGAATGGTGACACAAGAAGCTGCGGACTTAAAGATTCGTCGGGAGGACATGCCGTTTCTCCCATTCAGTATGCATGATGTATATATCAAAAAGATTCGCCTGCAACAGTTGGATGATTTCATGGCCAATGTTACTTTTATGCTGCCGGAGGGGGTATATAGAAGCGATGAAGACAGCAATCCGATACCGGGAAGTATTTTATTTGAGCAGGTGGATCTGGATTTTTCCAATGTATACGTAATGAAAACTTGTGGTGTTAACTATGGGAAAATTAAGGGACGCAAATATTCCTTGAAGAAGTTCATAAAGAAATATAAGAAGGCAGACATTGAGATCGTAGATGAGACTTATGGATATTATCAGAGTAAGTTTTCCGGATATCTGTATGAGGATGAGACCATCAAGGAGATTATGATCGAACTCTATCATGTGGGTGGGATGTATTATCTGGTGGAAGGAGAAGGTGAATGAACAAACGAGGAGTATGCGGCTTTTGGGGTGAGGAACTGCGAGATTCTTTCATATCATTTCCGAAGAATGGAGGATGCCATGTTTGGGAGAAAGAAACCACAGAAGAAAACTTATGATAAGGTGAACCAAAAGCCGGTACTCCACTGCAGTATCTGCACCGGGGAGCCGGTGGCTGGTTTTAAGGATATCCATACCGGTAAATTTGAAGATGTCATGCTGATTCGAAACGACAGAGATCTTAAGACATTTATGGAGATGTATGACATTGAAACTATTACAAAGGAATATTAGTATTATAAATTATTTGGCAGTGTAAGAGGTTTGAAGAATATGAACATAGCTGTATATTGCGGATCCACATCCGGGAAAGAAGAAAGTTATACTATCGGTGCCATGGCTCTTGGGGTCTGGCTTGCTGAGCATGGGCACACGCTGGTTTATGGCGGTGCCAACAGTGGATTGATGGGAACTTTCCCATGTGCTGATTTCAGAATCACTGGAAGAAATTGGATCTTTCATTGAAGCGGATGACCAGGGAAAATAAAACATCATGTCTGGATATGCTCCCGGATGCAGTTCATGTGCTCCTGTATGGCCTTTGTCATATTTCTCGGAGAGCGGGTTTTAAGGGCGCAGAGCATATGATAGTGTTCTAATTGTGCATGCTTTCGGGTTTCAAATTTATTGGTGACGGATGAAAATATATTTTTACCGGTAATAGAGTAAAAAGATAAAAAAAGGATTTTCAGGGTTTCATTCTGGGAGCAGTCCGCAAGCTTTAAATGAAACTGATAATCATATTCATTGTAGAGAACACTGTCATTCATGCTAGCCTCCATATCTTCATAAAGGCGTTCCAGTTCTTTTAATGGTTTACAGGATACATGCTGGATTGCTCTTTTTCCGATGATAATCTCCAGTTCCTCTCTGGCGTCAATCAAATCGGAGAGAGGAATCCCTTTAAAGTCCAGAAAGGATTCAAAGTGGTTCCCCAGACTGTCTTCACATGGATGGCAGACATAGTTGCCTTTCCCCGGATGATTGGATACAAGATTCTTCTCAATAAGTAACTTCAGGGCTTCACGGATCACGGTACGGCTTACCTGATATTCATTCGAGAGGTCTCGTTCGGAGGGGAGTTTCGTATTCTCAGGGAAAAAACCGGAACGGATTTTGTCTTCTAAATCTTGGGCAATCTTATCATATAATAGTGTTTTCATTGTTACATGCTCCTTTAACTGGTCTGACCAGATGTTCCATCCTTGTGTAGAAAATTATAGTTGAAACAGAAGGAAAAGTCAATAGTATCAAAGGGTTGGCAGGAATGGAGAAGCGAAAAGATTTTTCTGCCAAAAGAAAAAAATGAGAGAAACTGCTAAAAAATCACAAATTAAGTATTGACAGTTTCCATATGCGGGCATATAATAACGCTAACAAATACAGAAGGTCGGACAAAGGCGTCAATGAGATGAAGTCTCGTTGGCGCCTTTTGTATTTGGATCCGAAGCTGTGTTTGGCTGCTATTTCTTATATACTTATCTAAAGGAGGAACAAGACTATGAAGAAGAGACGATTACTGAGTGTACTGCTGGCTGCAATGATTGTGGTAATGGGAGTGGCAGGATGTGGAAAGAGTACTACTGCCGTAAGTGATGAGAAAACTTCCACAGAAGCAAAGACAGAAGAAAAAGTACTTCGAGTGGGTATGGAGTGTGGAAACCCACCATATAACTGGTCCCAGACAGATGACAGCAATGGTGCTGTTAAGGTGGAGGGAACAAATGAATATGTCAATGGTTATGACATTACAATGGCAAAGGCAATTGCGGAGAGCATGGGCTGTAAATTAGAGGTATACAAAATCGAATGGAACGGCTTGATCATGGCACTGCAGTCCGACAAAATTGATGCCATCATTGCAGGTATGTCTCCAACGGAGGAAAGAAAGGAAAGTGTCGATTTTACGGATCCTTATTATACAGCCGAGTATCTGACATTGGTTAAAGCAGACGGAAAGTATGCAGATGCAGCTTCTAAGGAGGATCTGGATGGCGCAGTTGTTTCCTCACAGCAGGGAACAAAAATGTACGACACCTTATCTCAGATTCCGGGAGCAAAGATCGAGGAGGCTCTTCCGGATATGTCAAGTGTGGTTGTGGCTCTTACATCCGGAAGAATCGATGCAACGATTGTTGAAAAGCCTATGGGTCTGGCAGCGGTTGCCACAAATCCGGATTTGAAATTGCTGGATTTTGAAGAAGGATACGATGTGGATGATTCCATTACCTCTATTTCCATTGCAGTTCGAAAAGGTGATTCAGAACGACTGGATGCTATGAACAGTAAGTTAAAGGAAATTGACGAGTCAACGAGAGCGGCCTGGATGGATGAGGCAATCAGCAACCAGCCAGCAGAAAACTAAAGAAGACATTGGAGTTTGGGACTGGGAGGTCACGTTATGGATTGTATTTTAGCAACAGTGCCAACAGGTGGTACATTTTGGGACTGGGTTGGCTTTTTAATTGAAGAATATGGTTTGATTTTATTAAAAGGCTGTGGCTGGACCATACTGCTGGCGGTTGCTGGCACATTGGTTGGCTGTATACTGGGTTTTCTTTGCGGATTTATTCAGACAATTGAAGTGATCAGCACGGATTCCTATTTTAAGAAGATAACCGTATGGCTGTTGAAAGTGATTTCAACCGTATATGTTGAGGTATTTCGTGGAACGCCTATGATGGTACAGGCCATGGTTATTTTTTACGGACTTCCGATGCTTGGGATTACCATTGATGCAATTCCTTGTGGCTTCCTGGTGGTGTCTATCAATACAGGAGCCTACATGGCAGAGTCAGTACGTGGTGGAATTGATTCCGTAGATGTAGGTCAGGTTGAGGCAGGCAAAGCCATTGGACTGAAGCATTTTGGCATTATGAGATATATCGTAATGCCGCAGGCTCTCCGAAATATTATGCCACAGGTTGGAAACCAGTTAGTTATTAATATCAAGGATACCTCTGTTTTAAATGTGATTTCAGTATCTGAACTGTTCTTTGCGGGAAAAACGGCGGCTTCCGTTTATTATAAGTATTTTGAATCCTTCTTTATTGTAGCCGTTATTTACCTGATCATGACAATTGTAGTGTCCAAGATCATTCGCAAGGTTGAGAAAAAGATGGATGGAAACAGTAATTATCAATTAGAGCCGGTGGCGAAACAGGAGGAGTAGCTGTGGAAAAAGAAAGAGAAACAATTATTACTGTCAGGGAACTGAAAAAAAGCTTTGGAAAGCATGAAGTGTTAAAGGATGTAAATTTTACCGTGAAAAAGGGGGATGTGACTTGTATTATCGGATCCTCGGGATCCGGAAAAACCACCCTTCTTCGCTGCTTAAATATGCTGGAAACACCTACCGGAGGAAAAATCTTTTTTCATGATAAGGAAATCACGGAATACAATTCCAAGGTAGAGAAATTCAGGGCTAAAATGGGTATGGTTTTTCAGACATTTAATCTTTTTAACAATATGACCGTGCTGGAAAATTGTACTTTTGGCATGCAGCATGTATTGAAAAAGTCAAAGGAAGAATCGGAACAGACCGCACGTACATATCTGGAAAAGGTAAATATGCTGCCTCAGGTAAATGCCATGCCTCATCAGCTTTCCGGTGGACAGAAGCAGAGGGTAGCCATAGCGAGAGCGTTATGTATGAGCCCGGAAGTGATTTTATTCGATGAACCTACCAGTGCGCTGGATCCCCAGATGGTAGGAGAAGTCTTAAAGGTTATGAAGGAACTTGCCCAGGAAGGAACTACAATGGTGATTGTGACCCACGAAATGGCCTTCGCACGGGATGTATCAACAAAAACCATATATATGAAAGAGGGAGCTGTGGTAGAGCAGGGACCTCCTGAGCAGATTTTTTACAACCCAAGAAGCAGTTATACAAGAGAATTTTTATCAAGATTTATGGCAGGTTAGGAGTGCGAATTATGAGTACATATTATGAGACAAAGATCGAAGGCTTTCAGTTGAGAAAAGCAGAAGAGAAGGATGCCGGATTAATTCTGGAATTCATTAAGAAGATTGCAACCTATGAGAAAATGCTGGATGCAGTTGTAGCTACGGAAGAAGATATCTATGATTCCGTTTTTGTGAAACATTATTGTGAGTGCCTGATCGGGGAACTGGATGGAAAGCCGGTGGGCTTTGCTTTATATTACTACAGTTTCTCTACGTTCCTCGGCAAATCCAATCTCTATGTGGAGGATGTTTTCTATGACCCGGAAGTACGGGGAAAAGGATTGGGTAAAGCGACTTTTGCATGCCTTGCGAAAATTGCAAATGAACATGACTGTGGAAGAATGGAGTGGTTCTGTCTGGACTGGAATGAGCCGTCGATTAAATTCTATAAAGGTCTCGGAGCAATTCCTATGTCAGACTGGACGATTTATCGTCTGCCAAAACCAGAGGTGAAAAAACTTGAGGATTCTCTATAAGAAACAGGAGAGAGATGAATGAAAATTCTGATATTCGGTACAGAACCGGCGGAACGGGATGAGATAAGAACATATCTGTGTACACATGGACTTGAACAGGTGGATTTTGCGGAGGGCGTATTAAATATGGATACGGTTTCCTCCACCCGGGGATATGAAATTATCTGGCTTATTACCAACAGTATTGTCCGGGAAAAAGAAGCCAGGGCACTGGCTGAATGTGGTGTGAAATACATTGTGACCAGATCTACCGGAACCGATCACTTGTCTGTTCAGGCATTGCGGGACAATGGAATATGCGCAGCAAATGTACCTGTGTATTCCACAGGAGCGGTAAGTGAACATACGGTGTTACTGCTGCTTGCCCTGCTGCGAAAGCTGAAGTACAGTATGAAGAATACGGACAGAGGAAATTTCACATTAGAAAACGTAATGGGAAAGGAACTCTCCGCCCTGACAGTAGGAATTATTGGCTGCGGAAAGATAGCAATTTCCACCATTCGAATGCTCAGTGGTTTCCAGTGCAGAATTCTGGTGTCAACACCCCATGAGAAGAAAGAAGTGAATGATCTGGTAACCTTTACGGATCAGGACACTTTGTTAAAAGAGAGTGATATCCTTTTGCTTCATTGTCCATTAAAGAAAGAAAACTACCACTTGATCAATGAGGAAAGTATAGGCCAGATGAAGACCGGTGCCATTCTTGTGAATACGGCAAGAGGCGGACTGGTAGATTCGGAGGCCGTACTGGCAGCACTTAAGGGCGGAAAATTATCCGGATATGGATTTGACGTATATGAGAAAGAAGATGACTACATACGGACAAAGAACCCGGATTACCAGGACAAAATTTTCTGGGAGCTGTGTGGCAGAGATGATGTGATTTATACGAGCCATATTGCCTTTTACACGGATCTGGCAATGAAATCTTTAAACGAGCTGACCATGCAGAATGTGATTTCCTATGCCTTAAAGGGATACTCCGAAAACGAGATAACGAAATAACGAAAGAATGAAGACTGCTTATGAACGAACGGAAAGATGAAGAATTAAAGCATATGCTGGAGGAAGAACTGGGCAAACATTATGATCTGGGTTCTGCCTGTGAAATTTCTCTTTTGAAATACTCGGAGAATTATAATTGGCTGGTACAGACCGGCAGCAAAAAATATGTACTGCGGCTATGCAGACCCGGATATCATACGACAGAGGAATTAATGGGCGAACTGCTGTGGATTCAGGAATTGGAGAAAAGCACGGATATCCGGATGCCGGTTGTAATAAAGAACCACCGGGGAGAGCTTTTGACCCAGATAAAAGAATACTACTGTACCATGTTTTCCTTCTTGAACGGGACAACCCTCCGGGGAATAGAAGGGGAAGAACTCCTTGGATATCTGCAGGAAATCGGTCAGATTACTGCCAAGCTTCACCGACAGGTGCAGGAATGGCCCGGAGTAAAAAATATTGTAAGATTTACCTGGAATTATGAAGATCTGCTGGGCAAAGATGCCCGTGTAGGCGATTGGAGGAAACACCCCCGGCTGTCGGAAGAGGAGCGAAGTGTCTATGAGAAAGCAGAGCAGATCATCGGGGACAAATTAAAGCAGTATGGAAAGACCCCGGAAAACTATGGTCTGATCCATTCGGATTTTAATATCAACAATGTTTTGGTGGATCAGGGAAAGGTGCAGGTGTTGGATTTTGACGATTGCGGATTCGGTTGGTTTTTGTACGATCTCAGTACTTCGGTGCTGGAGTATGATGAGGGAATCCGGGATAAAATGGCAGCATGGTTAAAGGGCTATGAGACAGAGCGAAAGCTTACGGAAACAGACAGATCCATGGTACCTACTTTCATTGTGATGAGAAAAATCGTGAGAATCGGATGGATTGCCTCCCATATGGAGAATGATACGGTAAAGAAGGTTACTGACAATTATTATGAACAGACATATCGGATGGCAAAGCGGTATGTGGAAAGTGATGGAACAGATTTTTAGCAGGGAGGTTCATGATGAGCAGTTATGTATTTCAGCCGCCGGGCAGAATCTATTGTGGGGCAGATACGGTAGAGATTGTTGCAGATTGCTGCAGGGAACTTAAGGGAAAAAGGATTTTTGTTATTACAGGAAGGCATGTATCGAAAATACCTTATTTTGTGGAGATTATGGAGACCCTTGCGTCGAAGCAGATTGTTTGCAGGACATATATCAGCCCGCAGGCGGAGCCCACGGTGGAAGGCGTAGATGCCCTTGCGGAGGCTGTTCGTGAAGAGGCCTGTGACATTGTAATGGCAATCGGTGGCGGCAGTATTATTGATCAGGCGAAGGCGGCAGCAATGCTGGCAACAAATGAGGGAGGCATCAGAGAGTATTTATTTGGTGGGAGCAAAAGTGTTGAAAATCCACCGGTACCTGTGATTGCAATTCCAACGACAGCAGGAAGCGGCAGTGAGGTTACAGCTGCCGCCGTCATAGAAGATGAGGCAAGACAGGTAAAACTTTCGGTTACAAACCGGCTTCTGATTCCGCAGATGGTTATTGTAGATACAAAACTGCACCGTGAGATGCCTTTTTCGGTGACGGTATCAACCGGGATGGATGCATTGACCCATGCCATTGAAGCTTACACTTCTAAACGCGCCAATCCTTTCAGTGATATGTACGCAAAGGAGGCCATCACGCTGATCGCACATAATCTTCCCGTTGCTGCACAGAATCCGGATCAGCTGGAAGCCCGAAGGAACATGGAAATCGCCAGCATGATGGCTGCAGCTGCCTTTGCTAATGGAGGCTTAGGGGCGGTGCATGGAATTTCCCAAGCTGTGGGAGGTCTCTTGCCGATTCCCCATGGACTGGCAAATGCCTTGCTGCTTCCCCATGTCATGGAGATGAATATTCCGGGATGCCCGGAGAGATATGCAGAAATTGGAAAGCTTCTTGGGAGTACACGCCATGGCGCAGAGGCAGCCGAGGATGCAGTAACAATCGTAAAGCAGTGGCTGAAGGATTATGAAATGGAGAAAGGGCTTGGGCAGCTGGGACTAACGGAAGAGATGGTGCCGCGGATTGTCAGGGAAACCATGGCATATCGTCTGCTGGACTGTAATCCTGTTCCGCTAACGGAAGATAAAGTGAAATATATCTTAGATAAAGCGTGGTAGATAAAATGAAAATTTATGAAGCAGATGTAAATTATTTTAATGGTATTGTTTATCAGATGACCCATGAAAATGAGTTTAAAACTGCCTTTTCTGTACGTGACGGTAAAATTATTGCAGTGGGATCTGATGATGAAATTAAAAGTATTCATGCAAAAGAACAGGTTGATCTTCAGGGGCGGATTGTACTGCCGGGAATGATTGACTGCCATCAGCATACCTTTCATTATGCGGAAAAGCTTTTAGAGGCTGATCTGAAAAAGTGTACCAATATCGGGCAGATAAAGGAAGAACTTAGAATTACCAAAAGTAAAAATCAATTGGGTAACGGGGACTGGCTGCTGGGCTTTGGCTTTGATGAGCAGAAATTTCCGGATAAAAAACTGCCTTCGGTAAAAGATCTGGATGAAGTGAGCAGTGAACAACCGATTATAATTACCAGATACTGTATGCATATCTGTGTTGTAAATTCCAAAGCTCTGGAGCTTGCGGGGATCACAGACTGTCCAGACGGCGTAGTCAGAGAGACCAGGATGGAGCAGGTATTAAAACTGATTCCAGAGAAATGTCCGGATAAGGACAGCAAAAAGGAAGTGTTGTTCCGGGCATTAAAGCAGATGTCTTCTTTTGGAATTACCGGCATTCATCCCATACAGGGAAAATTTGTGGGAGCAATGGAATATACCAATCTGTATCAGGAATTATATGAGGAAAACCGCCTTCCGGTAAGGGTTTATCTTAATTTTGATGAATTTCCTTCCTTTTGTATGAAGACCGGATTCGGAAATGATTTTCTGAAATATGGTTTTTTCAAAATATATTCAGATGGTTCCCTGGGGACAAGAGATGCTGCTTTGTCAGAACCCTATTCGGATGCACCTGGGGAATGTGGGATTCTGAATTATTCGAAAGAAAGTATCACAGAACTATGCAGACAGGCCTATGAACAGGATCTGCAGGTGGGAATTCACGCCATTGGTGACAAAGGAATCGAAATTGCAGTTGATGCCATGGAGACCTGTTACCGGGAGAATCCCAAGCCGGATGTGAGATTTCGTCTGATACATGGCACGGTTATGCGGCCGGATCTGATTGAAAGAATTAAGAAGCTGCCAATGATCGTGGACATTCAGCCGGGCTATACATCCAACACCAACATCTGGTGGTCTATTGACCGCCTGGGAGAAGACCGGCTGAAACTGTCCTATGCGTGGAATACCCTGAGGAAAAACGGAATCATGCTGACGGCAAGCTCTGATGCACCGGTAGAACCGGTGGATCCTTTCTGGGGCATTTATTCTGTAGTAATGCGCCAGGACGGAAATGAACTGCCGGAAGGCGGCTGGCAGCCCAAGGAGCGCCTGTCTGTGTATGATGCAGTGTGTATGTATACAAAAAATGCCGCCTACTCATCCTATGAGGAGGATATCAAAGGAACACTGGAACCGGGGAAACTTGCAGATTTTATTGTGATAGACAGAGATATTTTCCACATCCCGGGCAGGGAAATTAAGGATACCAAAGTTTTGAAAACCTATGTAAATGGACAATGTGTATATGATGCAAAGGAGGAAGCATAACATGTTTTTGGATAATGAAGAATACAGCAAAGAGAAATCAAAGGAGAGATGTCTGACCTATTGGAATCCCAGCAGAACCCAGTATTGGTATGATGAGGATATCCCCATCATGATTGGAAAAAGAGAGGGCTATTATTTCTGGGATGTTGACGGAAAACGGTATATGAACCTGCATTTGAATGGCGGTACCTTTAATCTGGGACACAGAAATAAGGAGGTCAGGGAGCGTTTGCTGGAGGCTTCCGAGGAGTTTGATATTGGAAATCATCATTTTGGTTCCGTGACACGTGGTTATCTGGCAGAGAAACTTGTAAAAGCTTCTACTCCGGGTATGCAGTATGCGATTTTTTCCAGCTGCGGAGGTGAGGCTGTTGATGTCTCTATCAAATCCGTCCGTTATGCTACCAAGCGCAGAAAAATTGTGTCCCTTGAAAAATGTTATCATGGACATACCGGTCTTGCGCTTAATACAGGAGATCCATTTTTCAAAGATCCCTTTTTGTGCGGGCAGGATAACGCAGATTTTCTCCAGGTTCCCATGGATGATGTTGAGGCGATGGAGAATGTGTTAAAGAATGAAGATGTTGCCGGTGTTATCATTGAGACGGTTCCAGCAACATACGGATTTAAGATTCCGGCACCGGGCTATTTGAAGAAGGTAAAGGAATTATGTGAAAAATACGGAACCATGTACATTGCAGATGAGACACAGACCGGAATGATGCGTTCAGGACAGTTGTGGGCAATTAGCAGTGAAGGGGTGAACCCGGATGTGATCGTATGTGGTAAGGGATTATCGGGAGGTATGTATCCGGTAGCAGCAACCATTATGACCAGGGAAGCCGGTAAGTGGGTAACAGAGATCGGACGTTTGCACACATCTACCTTTGGCGGTTCAGAGCTGGGATGTGCAGTCGCAGGAAAAGTCCTTGATATTACCCTGAGGGACAGTACCGTTGCTAATGTGGAAATGCTTTCCTCTTATATGGCAGGTAAATTTGAAGAACTGCATAAGAAGTATCCGGAATTTTTGACCAATTATACACAGAAAGGATTGATCATTGGTCTCTCATTCCATGTTCCCGATGGTGGCAAAAAGATGATGCAGGCATTGGCGAGAAACGGTGTATGGGCCATCAATGCAAGATTTGATGAATATGTTTTACAGTTTATTCCCGGCTTATTATGTACAAAGGAATACTGTGATGAGCTCTTTGAGATATTGGAAAAGAGTATGATTGAGGTGCTGGCCGGAGAGGAGCATTAGTATGAACCGGATATATGAAGAGTCTGCTTTACTGGCACCTGCGAAGGAATCTCCAATTCGTGATTTTATGGACCGGGCTGCGGCAATGAAGCAGCAGTACGATGACGTGATTTCATTCAGCGCAGGAGAACCTGACTTTGATACACCGCAGCCCATTAAGGATGCCACAATCCGGGCTTTGCAGGAAAATAAAACCCATTATGCTTCTGCCTATGGTGTCAGGGAACTAAGAGACGCTGTTGCAGAGCGTATCAGGAGAAAAACAGGCTGCAGCTACAACAGTGAGAATGAAATCCTTGTGACTACGGGAGCCGCAGAGGCTTTGAACAATACCATTTTATCTTTGTTTGGAGCGGGAGATGAGGTGATTGTTCTGACACCGGCATTTATTACATACGAAAATCTGATCAAAATGTCCGGGGCAAAGTTTGTGGAGGTGCCTCTTAGAAAAGAAGAGCATTATCAGATTAATATGGAGGATATCAAAAGGGCAGTCACGGATAAGACCAAAGGGATTGTCATCAATAATCCCGGCAATCCTACCGGTGTGGTATTCGAAAAGGACAGGCTGGAAGAATTATGCCGCTTTATCAGAGAGAAGAATATGCTGGTTATCTCTGATGAGATATATGCAGATATTGTTTATGATGGGAAAAAGGCCTGTTCAATTGCTGAATTCCCAGATATGAAGGAACGTTTGATTTTGATCAGCGGATTTTCCAAAACATACGCCATGACAGGATGGCGAATTGGGTATATCGCAGCGGATGAAAGGTTTGTTCAGGCAATCATTAAGTTCCATACCTATTGCAGTACATGTTCACCGACATTTCTGCAGTATGGAATTGCAGATGCACTTGAGCTTCCTGAAACGCAAAAGGAAGCGGAGCGTATGGTGCAGCAGTTCGAAAAGCGCAGAAATCTGGTTGTGCAAAAACTTGCAGAGACAGGGAAACTGGGATTCTGCGTACCGGATGGAGCGTTTTACATTCTGGTGGATGTTTCTGAGACTGGTATGAATGGCAAAGAGTTTTCTGAACAATTGTTAGAAAAGTATCATGTGGCGGTGGTTCCGGCAGACAGCATGGGGCAGGGGTGTCACACTGTGATACGAATCGCGTATACCTGTAGTTATGAGAGGCTTGAGGAAGGGCTTACCAGAATTAATACTTTTGTGTCAGGTGCTTAAGAAAGAAAACATCTATATTTGTCTTTTATTAGCAGAATTGTTATACTATGAGTATAACAATTCTGTTATTTTTTGGAAAGGATGAATTTATAAATGAAAAAATTAAGTAACCGCACAGCAACCTTCACCGATTCCGTGATTCGTAGGATGACAAGAGTTGCATTGAAATATGATGCAATCAATTTATCTCAGGGCTTTCCTGATTTTAATCCGCCGGAAGAGATTATGAACCGGCTGGCTCAGGTGGCGAAAGAGGGACCACATCAGTATGCCGTGACCTTTGGTGCTGCGAATTTCAGAGAGGCACTGGCCAGAAAGCAGGAGCATTTTTCAGGGGTGTCGGTGGATCCGGCTAGTGAGATCGTAGTGACCTGCGGCAGCACGGAGGCCATGATGGCAGCGATGCTGTCTGTGTGCAATCCGGGAGATAAGGTGGTGGTGTTTTCGCCTTTTTATGAAAATTACGGAGCAGATGCAATCTTAAGCGGGGCGGAGCCAATTTATGTACCTCTTGTGCCGCCGGCCTTTGATTTTGATGCAGATCAGCTGGAAGCTGCTATAAAACAGGAAGAAGTTAAGGCACTGATTCTCTGCAACCCATCCAATCCCTGCGGTAAAGTGTTTACCAAAGAGGAACTGCAGATCATATCGGATCTTGCCATAAAATATGACATTTACGTGATTACCGATGAGGTCTATGAGCACATTGTGTATGCACCCAGCCAGCACCAGTATATTTCCGCACTGCCCGGCATGAAGGAGCGGACCATCATCTGTAATTCCCTGTCCAAGACCTATTCCGTTACGGGCTGGCGTCTGGGCTACGTGATCGCGTCGCCGGAAATTATTGACCGGGTGAAAAAAGTCCATGATTTTCTGACTGTGGGGGCGGCGGCTCCTCTTATGGAGGCAGCAAATGTGGGACTACAGTTTGAGGATTCCTACTATGAGAAACTGCAGGAAACCTATACCCATAAGAGAGATCTGTTTCTGGGAGGCTTGGAGCAGATCGGACTGAACTTTACTAGACCCCAGGGGGCTTACTACGTTCTCATGGATATCAGTGAATTTGGATATGAGGATGACGAGCAGTTTTGCATTGATATGGCGAAAAGGGTGGGAGTAGCGGCTGTACCGGGCTTCAGCTTTTTTAAAGAGGATGTGAGACATCTGGTGCGGGTTCATTTCGCAAAACAGGATGCTACTCTGACGGCAGCGTTGGACCGCTTATCAGATATCCGCACGAGACTGCGGTAGATATTTTACACACGGATTTTATAAAAAGAATTTTGAAAAACCTGTAGGTTGTGGTATGATAGACACAGCGCAACGATTCAGAGGTGAGTGTCTATGTTTGAGAAGAAACAGATCATATACAGCGAGACGCAGGGCGTATGCCGGGTGGACAATATTGTATCTCTTTCCGCATCCAAGGGAGAGAAGGGAATTCCCTATTATGTGCTCCGCTCCGTATTTGACACATCCAAAGTATCGTATATTCCCGTAGAACACCATCAGGTGAAGCTGCGGGAGATGTTTACCCCCGAAGAAGCGAAAGAGCTTCTGGGATCGGAGGAACTTTCAAAAAATGAAAGATTAAAGGAAGCTGTTGATTACGTATTACGGAGGAAGGAGAGCGAAAATGGCACAGCAGCAGGCAATACATAAATTTGTTCTTGGCAGCAAGGAACTGGAAGGGAAAACTGCAGAATTCCAGTATGATAAGGGTTGGTACAGCATTACGGACATTGTAGGAGAAGAACGGGATGTGATTTATAAGTCCAAGAATGCCCAAGAAGCCTATATGAAGTGGAATGTGTATATCGGACGTAAAAAAGAGCGTCCAGTTCCGGAGAATAATCGTCGCAATGACAGGGAACGAAGCGGCCGGCAGGAATCGGAGCATAATGATGCTCACCGATCTCAGGAGCAGGGCAGTCATAGAAGACGCCGTGGCAGAGATGGCCGAAGACCCCAGAATGAACAGGCAGAATAAATTATAAAAATCCCCGGTGGTGTTCCCGCCGGGGATTTTTAATGATCATAGAACGGAGAGCAAGGGATTCGAACCCTCGTTGCGTCTATTAGACGCAAACCGCATTTCGAGTGCGGCACCTTCGACCACTCGGACAACTCTCCAAAGGATACTTTTTCATTATACTCAAAACTACAGAGGTTTTCAAGCACGGAATCTTAAGTTCTTTTTATCTTGTGGAATAAAGGGTTTTATACTATAATAGGAAAAGAGTTATTTGGAGATAATAAAAGATCAAATAGGAGGAAACGCACATGATGAGAATTGGAATGCTGACAAGCGGAGGCGATTGTCAGGCTTTAAATGCAGCCATGAGAGGTGTTGTGAAGGGCCTTACCACCAATGTGGACGAGTTGGAGATCTATGGATTTGAGAATGGATATAAGGGACTGATATACGGAAATTACCGTCTGTTAACTTCCAGGGATTTTTCCGGAATACTGACCAAGGGCGGCACGATCTTAGGATCCTCCCGTCAGCCCTTCAAACTGATGAGGGTGCCGGATGACAACGGACTGGATAAGGTGGAGGCTATGAAGCAGACCTACCACAAGCTGAATCTGGACTGCCTGGTGATCCTTGGCGGCAACGGAACCCAGAAGACTGCTAATCTGCTGCGGGAGGAGGGACTGAACATTATCCATCTTCCGAAGACCATTGACAATGATATTTACGGAACGGATGTTACCTTTGGTTTCCAGAGTGCCATTAACATCGCAACGGATGCCATCGACTGTATTCATACTACTGCAGCTTCCCATAACCGTGTGTTCATTGTGGAGGTCATGGGGCATAAAGTAGGATGGCTGACCTTGTATGCAGGAATTGCCGGTGGAGCCGACATTATTCTTCTTCCGGAGATTCCATACGATATCGATAAGGTGGTAGAGGCAATCCATAAGCGCACCAAGGATGGTAAAGGATTTACAATTCTGGCTGTTGCTGAGGGAGCAATATCAAAGGAGGATGCAGCTCTTTCCAAGAAAGAATATAAGGCAAAGATTGCGGATCGGAAATATCCGTCTGTATCTTATGAGATCGCAGATAAGATTAAAGAGGTCTGCGGTACAGAGGTACGGGTTGCCGTTCCGGGACATACCCAGAGAGGCGGAAGCCCATGTCCGTATGATCGTGTACTTTGTACGAGACTGGGATCGGCAGCGGCAAAGGCTATTATGGATCAGGAGTATGGTTGCATGATCGCCATGATCAACAACAAGACAAAGCGTGTTCCACTGGCTGATGTGGCAGGTAAGCTTAAGACCGTTGATCCGGACAGCCAGATGATCAAAGAAGCAAAGAGAATCGGAATCAGCTTTGGTGACTAGGAGGAGAAAAGGACATGTCTTATACGGCGCTATATCGTAAATTCCGTCCGCAGCAGTTTGAGGATGTAAAGGGGCAGGAGCATATCGTTACTACCCTGAAGAATCAGATAAAGGCTGACCGTATAGGACATGCCTATCTTTTTTGCGGAACCCGCGGCACAGGTAAGACGACGGTTGCCAAGATTTTCGCGAAAGCAGTCAATTGTGAGCAGCCTGTAGACGGAAGCCCCTGCGGAGAATGTCCGGTGTGTAAGAGCATTGCAGCCGGGACATCTATGAACGTTGTGGAAATTGATGCAGCCTCCAATAATGGTGTGGATAATATCAGGCAGATCCGGGAGGAGGTTGCCTATCGTCCCACAGAAGGAAAGTACAGGGTTTATATCATTGATGAGGTGCATATGCTGTCACCGGGAGCCTACAATGCCCTGCTTAAGACCTTGGAGGAGCCGCCGGCCTATGTGATCTTCATCCTTGCGACGACGGAGGTGCACAAGATCCCCATCACGATTCTTTCCCGTTGCCAGCGTTATGATTTTCACAGGATTTCCATCGATACCATTGCGGCACGCCTTGCGGAACTGATGGAAACGGAACAGGTTCAGGTGGAGGAACGGGCCCTTCGCTATGTGGCGAAGGCGGGAGACGGTTCCATGAGAGATGCCTTAAGCCTTTTGGATCAGTGTATTGCCTTTCATCTTGGAGAGAAACTGACCTATGAGAATGTTCTTGAGGTGCTGGGGGCGGTGGACACGGAGGTGTTTTCCCAGCTGCTCCGACAGATTCTGGAGCAGGATATAGTCGGTGCAATCCGAACCATCGATGAGCTGGTGGATAAAGGCAGGGAACTGGGACAGCTGGTCAATGATTTTACCTGGTATCTCCGCAATCTCCTGTTGATCCAGAGCTCCGATGACATGGAGGAGGTTCTGGATATGTCGGCAGAACATCTGGCTTCCCTCAAAGAGGAGGCACAGATGGTGAGTCCGGATACCTTGATCCGCTATATCCGTATATTTTCGGAACTGGCAAGTCAGATTAAATATGCTGCCCAGAAGCGGATTCTGCTGGAGATCGCGGTAATCAAGCTCTGCAGACCACAGATGGAGTCGGATGATAAGTCCCTATCCCAGAGAATTGAGAATCTGGAGGAAAAGCTGGAAAAGGGTGAGTTTACTATGGCGCCGGCACGGGCGGGTGCTGCTTTGGAGGCGCAGGTTCCTCCGGCAGGGAAACCGGTCCTTCCCAAGGCTGTTCCGGAGGACATTACCCAGATTATCCGGAATTGGAAATCCATTATTTCCGAAACCGGTCATCTGACCCAGCAGTATCTGAATAAAGCGGTTCCGAGTCTAAGTAACAGCGGTGGTCTGCTGCTGGTCTTTGACGATAAGAATGCATACAGCTATCTGAATGATAATATTGCGGACAGCATGGATCAGTTTGTACAGGCACTGGAGCAGCGTACCGGCAAAACCACGGAGGTTGTGCTGAAACTGAACGAGAGTGCCCGGCGAGCTGAGGATGTTGTACCGGATCTGAGGGAATTGATTCATTTTGATATTGAGGAAGAAGATAGTTGATGATATGATAGTACGAGAATAAAGATTCATACAGGAGGATATCCACATGGCAAAAAGAGGTGGCTTCCCTGGCGGTATGCCGGGAAATATGAACAACCTTATGAAGCAGGCGCAGAAAATGCAGCGCCAGATGGAAGAGGCGCAGAAGGCGTTGGAGGAGCAGGAGATTACCGCATCCGCAGGTGGCGGCGCGGTAGAGGTTACGGTATCCGGCAGACATGAGATCACAAAGGTAAAGCTGTCAGAGGAGGTTGTGGATCCGGACGACATCGAGATGCTGGAGGATCTGATCATGGCAGCAGCCAACGAGGCGCTCAGACAGATCGACGAGGCATCCCAGAAATCTATGTCGCAGATTACCGGCGGGCTGGGCGGAGGACTTCCGTTCTGATATGGATTATTATAGCAGTGAAATATCAAAATTAATTGAAGAATTGTCCTCACTTCCGGGGATTGGTGCGAAATCGGCCCAGAGACTTGCCTTCCATATCCTGAACATGCCAAAGGAACAGGTGGAGGAGCTGGCGTCTTCGATCGTGACGGCAAGACAGAATATTAAATACTGCAAATGCTGTTTTAACTTGACAGATCAGGATATTTGTCCTATATGTAGTGATGAAAACCGTGATCATAAGACGATTATGGTGGTGGAAAATACCAGGGATCTGGTTGCCTATGAGAAAACAGGCAAATATGAGGGGGTATATCATGTGCTCCACGGAGCGATTTCCCCCATGCTGGGTATTGGCCCCGCAGACATTAAGCTGAAGGAGCTGCTGGTGCGGCTGGAGAAGGATGTGGATGAGGTAATCATCGCGACGAATTCCAGCCTGGAAGGGGAGACAACTGCCATGTATATCAGCAAGCTGGTAAAGCCTACCGGCATTAAAGTGACCCGCATTGCCAGTGGTGTCCCGGTGGGTGGTGATCTGGAATATATTGACGAGGTGACTCTGCTTCGTGCCCTTCAGGGAAGAACGCAGCTTTGATAAAAGGAGAGACTATGAACAACTTAGAACTGGAAAAGATTGCGAACGAAGTTCGCAAAAGCATTGTAACATCTGTCTACAGCGCGAAATCCGGCCATCCGGGCGGATCTTTATCTGCGGCAGACTTGTTTACCTATCTGTATTTTGAAGAGATGAACGTGGATCCGCAAAAGCCAAAGGATGAAAACCGGGATCGCTTTGTTCTTTCCAAGGGACATGTAGCACCGGCGTTATATTCCGTACTTGCAGAGAAGGGATTTCTGCCAAAGGAGGATCTGGTTACCCTGCGTCATACAGGCTCCTATCTTCAGGGGCATCCGGATATGAAACACATTCCGGGTGTGGATATGTCCAGCGGATCACTGGGACAGGGATTGTCTGCGGCAGTCGGTATGGCGGCGGCCGGTAAATTTGACAACAAGGATTACCGTGTTTATGCCCTGACGGGAGACGGCGAGATCCAGGAGGGACAGATCTGGGAAGCTGCCATGTGGGCAGGACACCGGAAATTAGATAATCTGGTAGTCATTGTAGATAACAATAATCTGCAGATTGACGGAGAGATTGATAAGGTCTGTTCTCCGTATCCTATCGATAAGAAATTTGAAGCGTTCAATTTTCATACTATCAACATCGACGGCAACAATTTTGACGAAATCCGTGGGGCTTTCCGGGAGGCGCGGCAGACGAAGGGAATGCCTACGGCAATTATCGCAAAGACGATAAAGGGCAAGGGCGTCTCCTTTATGGAGAATGAGGCCGGCTGGCATGGCAAGGCACCCAATGAGGAACAGTACAAGATTGCAATGGCAGATCTTGAGAAAGCAGGTGAAGCATTATGTCAGAAGTAAAGAAAATCGCAACACGTGACAGCTACGGCAATGCTCTGGTAGAACTGGGAAAAGAGCATGAGAATCTGATTGTATTGGATGCGGATCTTGCAGGCGCAACCAAGACTTGTATTTTCCAGAAAGAGTTTCCTGAGCGTCATTGGGACTGCGGGATTGCAGAATGCAATATGACCGGTATTGCGGCAGGGCTTGCAACCTGTGGCAAGGTGCCATTTATCAGCTCTTTTGCCATGTTTGCAGCAGGACGTAATTTCGAGCAGGTTCGCAATTCTATCGGATATCCTCACCTTAATGTCAAGATCGGTGCTACCCACGCGGGCATTTCTGTGGGGGAGGATGGTGCTACCCATCAGTGCCTGGAGGATCTGGCACTGATGCGCGAGATTCCGGGAATGGTAGTCATCAATCCCTCCGATGATGTGGAGGCGAGAGCAGCAGTACATGCGGCTTACGATTATGTGGGACCGGTATATCTGCGGTTTGGCCGCCTGGCGGTTCCGGTGATCAATGATACACCGAATTATAAATTTGAAATTGGAAAAGGCATCGTGCTTAAGGAAGGAACGGACGTTTCAATCCTTGCAACGGGACTTGAGGTTTCGCAAGCCTTAGAGGCAGCAAAGCTGCTGGAGGCTGACGGAATTTCTGCAGAGGTGATCAACATTCATACCATTAAGCCTTTGGACGAAGAACTTGTGATCCGTTCTGCTTCTAAGACCGGCAAGGTCGTGACCGTGGAAGAGCACTCTGTGATTGGAGGCCTGGGAAGTGCTGTTGCAGAGGTTCTCTGTGAGAAGGCACCCACGAAGTTGCTTCGCATCGGCGTCAATGACTGCTTTGGAGAGTCCGGTCCCGCATTGGAGCTTCTCCATAAATACGAACTTGATGCAGAAGGCATCTACAAGAAAGTAAAAGCATTTGCATAATAAGTGCAAATATATGAAAAAAACTGTCGTGTGATGGGCACGGCAGTTTTTTTATGCGAAAATATGTTGGACGATTTTTAAAAACCGCTTCATGTTTTTCCAAAATACGCCATTTTCCCTATGCTACAATGAACAAAATGAATGAGGCATGGACCTTTGTTCCAGGATAGGAGGAGAAACATGATTGATATTGAGACGGAAAAGGAACCAAACCTGAAAAATATCAGGCAGATCGGAACCCCGACAGAGGATGACAAAATCTACATAGAAAATGCGGCATATGCCAGGATCCATGAAGAGGATTATGCGAATCGCAGAGCCTTTATTTTCATGGGACATACAGAGTGCAGGCAGGGAAAGTATGCGACTTTTGTGGAAGCGGCCATACCGGTGCGGGATCTGGAATTTGACCAGAATGTGCCGCGGTGGAGCACTCATGCATGGTCTGACGTGTTCCGGGAAATCAAAAGATCCTACGAAAATTCGATTATTGTGGGATGGGCATTGGATCTGAAGGGATTTACACCCCGCATGACCCCGGAGCTTACGGCAATACACAGAGAACAATTTGGCGGGGCTCACCAGGTGTTTTTACTCATGGACAGTTTGGAAGGTGAAGAATATTTTTATATGAACAAAGGAAACCGGCTGCAGCAGAGGGAGGGTTTTTACATATATTATGCCAGGGAACTTCATAAGATTCGTCCGGCGGAGGTCACCTTTGAGGTTCCGCGGAGAGAAAGCTTTCAGGTACTCCCTCCGACAGGGGAGGAGCAGAAGAAAAAACACAAAGAAAAGCCCCGGAAAAAAGAGAAGGGACAGGGAAGCTCGAAGGCTTCTTCTTACGCAATGACGGCTGCGGTGGCACTCCTGGTGGTGATTGGCTGCGTCGGAGCTGCCCAGGGTAAAATCAATCTGTCCGGGATTCAGAGGGCAGTCAGCACAATGGGAAATAAGACGGTAAATGGAGGGGACAAGGCGCAGGTGCTGGTGGGAAGTCAGATACCGGAGGAGACCGAGGCTGTGACACAGACACAGGAAAGCGAAGGAGAGACCCAGACCTGGACCCGGCCGCTGGATCTGATTCCCATTGAAGAGATTCCGGCAGGAGAAATACAAAAAGAGAAGGAAACGAAAGAACAGACAACGGAGAATGATGCCCAGACAGAAAAAACGGAAGCTGCCGCAGCAGAAGCAGGCAAAGAAAATCAAAAAGAAGAGAGCAGGGAACAAACCAGTGAATCAAGCGCCCAGACTTCACAGGGTCAGAGTTACTACGTGGTGCAGGAGGGAGATACGCTTTCGGGAATCTGCCAGAAAAGATATGGGAATCTCAGAAATGTAAAACAAATCGTAGAATTGAATAAGATGGAGGATTCCGATAACATTCGCGCTGGACAAAAATTGTTACTTCCGTAACGGAAGATGAAATGCTATAATACAGATAACATTTGATAAAAATTGAGGAGAAATACATTTGTGGCAGTAAAAACAGATTTTAAAACCGTAGCGGCGGACAGTGCAGAACTGGACGAGCTGAATGATAAAATTCGAACCCATCGGCACAAAAATATCCGCAGAGTGGCAATTGCGGTGGTTGCTTTCGTTGTAGTGCTGGTGGGGGTACAGCTGGGCTTTGCCCTTCGAAGCTATACTTCCTTCGAGGTCACCGCCCAGATTGCCCAGCAGGACAGCTCGGCGTCGAAGTATGAAGCCTATCTGGGAAATGTTCTGGAGTATAACAATGATGGTATTGTGTGTAAAAATACGGAGAATGAACTGATCTGGAACCAGTCTTTCGAGATGTCAACACCGACACTGACAAGCTGCGACCGGTATCTGGCGGTATACGACAGAGGCGGTACAAGTATTTATATCATTGCGGAAAAGGGCGTAGTCCACAAGATAGAAATGACAATCCCCATCAACAGTGTCTGCATCGCAAGTCAGGGCACGGTTGCTGTACTTATGAAAGAGGACAATGTCTCCTATGTACGCCTCTATGATAAGAAGGGCAAAGAATTGGCGGGCGGTGAATTTTATGAGGAGAAGGAGAGCTTTCCGGTAGATATAGCTTTGTCCTCGGATGGCGAGAAATTGGCGATGGATATGCTGGATGTGACAGAGGGAAAAGTGCGGTCTACCATCAGCTTTTATAATTTCGGATCCGTTGGCCAGAATGAAATCGACAACAATGTGGGAACCTATTCCTATGATGATATGTTTTTCCCGGAGATTGAATACATGGGAACAGACAGAATGGTGGCTCTTTCGGATCGGGGATTTATTATATTTGAAGGAAAGCAGAAGCCGGCACCCAAAAAAGAGGTGCAGTTTGAAGGACAGATGCAGAGCGTTTTCCACAACAACAGATATATTGGAGTTACCTATAGCAGTCCACAGAAGGAAGGCTTCTGGCACATCAAGGTTTACGACATGAATGGAAATGTTGTTATGGAGAATGACACGTCTCTTGCCTATAGCCGGATTGAATTCCTGGACAACAACGAGATTTGCGTGAGAGATGAGTACAGCTGTGAGATATTTACCATACACAGCATCCGGAAATTTTCCTATACTTTTGATAAAGAGTTATACCGGATCTTATCCGGAGGTGACGCTTCGACGTACACCTTTATTTTGAAGGGAGAGATTGATGAGGTACGTCTGAGATGAACTGGCTGCTGATCCTGGTGGTTTTACTGATTGCCGGAAATATGGTATGGGGATTTTTCCATGGATTTGTGAGAGTGATTTATTCGATGCTGGGGTGGGTGCTTGTGTTGTTTCTGACAATTTGGGCAACGCCGCAGCTTTCGAATTGGCTGGAGAAAAGTGCGTACGTGCAGGGAACTTTGAAAAGTATCTTTGCTGCATTTGTAATATCCCTGATTGTATGGAAGCTGCTGTTGCATTTTGTGATAAAGGCCCTGGATTTGATTGCGAAGCTTCCGTTGCTTAGGGAAGTCAATGGATTTATGGGAATTCTTGCGGGGCTGGCAAAGGGGCTGTTTGTAACAGAACTCATACTTCTTGTGGTATCCCTAGGCAGTGAAACGGCATTTGGGACTACCATGGGCAAAATGATTGCAGAGGCTCCTTTGCTGACCTGGCTGTGCAGACATAATATCCTGTTGGATATCGTGAAAACTCTTATATAAACAGGAATGGTGTTAATAATCCAAATTATGTTGAAAAAATATCGAAAAATGTAAAAAAACTGTTGACAACCCATTGCGGCCATGCTATTATATACAAGCTGACCGCAAGAAAACAACTTATGAGTCATCAAAAAGATAAAAAAAGTTGTTGACAGATGAGAAACAACCTGATATGATGTAGAGGTTGTCGCGAATGAGCGGCCAACAAAGAAAAATAAAAAGTTGTTGACAAACACGAAACGGTTTGATATAATATGAAAGCTGTCGCGTGAGAAAAACGACAACGAAG
>ONEJ01000036.1 GCA_900316805.1 uncultured Lachnospiraceae bacterium | reverse complement strand
GCTTGTCCTGCAGGGTATCTGTTGTCAAAGCCATTTCCACTCCCTCTCCTTCACGGATCCGCTGTTTCATCCGCATAAAATAAAATATCCCCTGCATATCTGTCAATACAGCGAAAATTAGTTGCTAATATTCACTGTACCGGTATACAGGGGAACATATACTTGATGAAATTTATGCACCTAATGCCTGATAGCTCTTGTTTAAGAAAATCATGTATAGGATGCCGGCAACAATTGCCACGATTGCGATCACAACATTGATGACGGTACCAAGCACGCCAATCAGCGGAATCAGGCTAATGAGTGTTGCAGCTATAGAAATGATCGTGCATACAAGATTAATCTTCCATACGGTGAGCCCTTCTGTGCTATGTCAGCTGCGCCGATCTGATTCATCGCCGCAGCTACAGATGTACACACATAATAAACAACCAGAAGTGAAAGTACATCGGAAGCAATGGTAAACAGTGCATTCATAAATCCCGTCTTAAAGAAATTTCCGATAAGATCCACCACAATACGTATAATGGTAATCGTAAATGCGGTCTTACACCCTGCAATATCTTTCCCCGCACCAAATAATCCAACCATGCTGATGATTAATAAACAAGTGCTGCAATTGCTGCAAGAATGTTAATAAGTGGAACAAATGCTAATACTGCACAGACGATCGCGCCGGCTGATGCAATAAACATTTTCTTCAGGCCTGCGCCTGCATTTGGATAATTTTCCATTTTCTAAACTCCTTTGTATTTTAATAGATACTATAACTATACTTAATTTTTTATCGCAGGAAAATAGAACTTTTCTCCTATTCTGTCAATTTGTTACAGTTCACAGGTATGTGAACAGTAACGTCAATTGCTCTTTCCCAGCCCATGTCACTGCTGCGATCACAGGCTGGTGCCGGGATTCAGTGCATGTGCTGATGCGCATATTTCTCTTTCGTTGCCATTCCTCCGCGAATATGCCGCTCGGACTTGTTCACATCAATGACTTTACGGGTCTGCGCGGCAAGTGAGGGATTGATCTGGGACAGCCGCTCGGTGACGTCCTTATGTACGGTGCTTTTACTGACGCCAAAATTCTTTGCTGCCTGACGGACCGTGGCATTATGCTCGATAATATAATTTGCGATCTCCACCGCCCGCTCTTCAATATATGTTTTCACAAAAATACTCCTGCATATCTGTTTGTACAGTGTATGCAGGGGTTTTACAACATATGCTATATGAAGTTTCTGTCCCAGACGAGTGATAACTCTTGTTCCAGAAAATCATGTATAAGATATTGGCAGCGATTTCCACAATGGCTGTCACTGCATGGATCACGGTTCCACGATTGTTAAATCTGTTTGAAGTACGAAGCCCTGAATCCCCTCCCCCTTCACAAGCGCCCACTGATCCGATGCTCCGATACGCTCCAATTTGGTTCCCCCCGGAATCAGATAAAGGACATTACTGGATTCATCATCCTGCTCATATAGATTCGCTGTTCCAATGGTCCAGACTGTATCTCCACACAGACGATATTCCTTCTTCTTTGGAGTGTTCTGTTCTGCCTGAATCTCCTGTCCTGTTTGGGTCTCCTGTTCTGGCTGGGCAGCCTGTCCTGTTTGGATATCCTCTACGATTTGGGATTTCGCTTCCGTACCCGCCGCTGTCGACGTCGTCTCCTGTGGCACAACATCAGTCTGTGCAGCAATGTTTACCGAATTCTCTACTTCTTTCGCCTGATTTATCCTTCGAATCGTTCCCCGTATATATAGAAAACTGACCAGGCACAATGTCACGAAACAAAGGACAATTACCGTGACCAATATGGTTTTCATCTTTCTATTCACAATAATCCCCTTCACTGCATCATTTTATGTTCTTCCGAAGCATGTCATAGATCCATTTCCCTGAATCGCTCAAATCGCTTCTCTTGAAACCGCTGGTCTTCTGGCAGTCACTCCTGATCATGGCAGAGGTTTCCCCTTTATTGGAAAGATTCCACGCCACATAACTGACATGGTACTTATTCATGGTTTTGATCCACTTATTTGCCTCGGTCTTGTCGATGGCACCATTTCCACTGGAATCACAGATGCCATACTCCGTCACAAACACCGGAAGCCCCGCCTTAATGGCCTTTGTCATGGTATCACGCAGCCAATCCTTATGGGTTGCAGCGTAAAAATGCAGGGCATACATGGTATTTTTCTCCTTGATGGGATCCGCTGCGGCCTTGTCCACCTCCTGGGACCAGACAGGCGTTCCCACGATGATAACGGCATCCTTATCATTTTCCCGTATGACCGGAATGATGGACTTGGCATAGGATTTGATATCTTTCCAGGCTGTCCCTCCATTGGGCTCATTACAGATCTCATACAACACATTATAGTATCCCTTTAACTGCTTTGACATGTCCTTGAAAAATGCCTTTGCCGCTTTCTGATTCTGTTTCGGATTGCCATCGCTTAAAATGTGCCAGTCCACAATCACGTACATATGATACTTATCTGCCAGCTTAACGCCCTTTTTGATCAGTGCCTTCAGCTCCTTGCGGTTCTTTGCATCGCCGGTACAATAGCCGTTATACTCTGCCGTGTACATGGCGAGCCGCACCACATTGGCTCCCCATTTATCGTGAAGTTCTTTGAAACACTTATCATTGACATACTGGGGATACCAGGAAAGTCCGTGAGTGCTGACACCCCGAAGCTGAACAGTGTTTCCCTTCTTATCGCAGAGCGTTGTTCCCTCCACATGAAGTGCTCCAAGCCTTGCATCCTGAAGTTTTGTCTTGGCCTGCACCAGCTGCTGACCGGCAGTCATACTCAGTATCAGGGCAAATGTGCAGACTGCTGCAAAAATTCGCCTTGATATCTTTTTTCCTTTTCCCGCTTTCATCTTTCTCCCTTTATTTTCCTTATCTGAAACTACTTGGGACATATATAACTATTTTCTCTATGTCCCCCCCGCCGATATTTCTTCTGATAAAGCCACCACCGCTGTGCCCGCCTCGTAGCCATAGCTGCAAACATTGGTTTCAGCTTTATCCCACCTAAAGAATACCACAAACCGGCCGCCATGGGAATACCTATGACGTTGTAAAAGGATGCCGTCTCTCACTTCGTTACAGTTCACAGGTATGTGAACTGTAACCTCACTTCATTGTATTCTGCACCAAATGTGCTTTCCCATATAGATAAAATTTATCATTTTTCCCTTTACAAAAGCATTAGAATTTGATTAAATAGATATCAAAAAAATGAAAAAGGAGGCGCATATTATCGTCTACAACCAGATACTTTTCGAGTGTCGACAACTCGAAAATGAAATCCGCTCTATCGACGAGCCGCTGAAAGAACTGCCGGAAGGCAGAATGTATTGTACCAGAAATGGAACTCATTTCAAGTGTTATCTAACCGATGGCCACGTTCAGACCTATATTCCCAAGAAGGAAAGAGAATATGCAAAGCAGCTTGCCAGGCGAAGATATCTTGTTACTTTACAACAGGATTATAAAAACGAACTGGCAGCATTGCAATCCTATCTGCGTGATCACAGGGAAGGTAAAGCATCAGACATGTTAAAAGAATCCAGTGTCTACCATACGTTACTTTCCCCATTCCCCCAATCTCCATCCCCGGATTTTTCAGATTGGGCAGACTCCCCCTATGAGAAAAACACAAACTACCCGGAAGGACTGAAATTTGAAACCAATTTCGGTTTGTATGTCCGTTCAAAATCAGAATCCATGATTGCGATGATGCTTCATACATATCACATTCCTTTTCGCTATGAATGTGCACTTGAGCTCGGAGGAATAATAATCTATCCAGATTTCACCATTCGGCACCCCAGCACTGGAAAAATCCACTATTGGGAACATCTGGGCATGGTAGATACAAAGGATTACGCAAGACGTACATCTTCGAAACTCTCTCTTTACATTGAAAATGGATTTACGATATCAAATGATCTGATTATCACTTCCGAAACGAAAACAGACCCACTGACGCCTATGAGTATTGAGAAAACAATTCAGCATCACTTCTTGTAGAGTATCAGAATGGGTGACAGAAACTGTTTTTCATTTCTGCCGCCCACCACACTTTTCTCTTCTGTCATTATGTTATCTCTTCGTGGGCGGCGACACGGATTTTCACTTCCTGTCGCCCATTTTCTGGGCGGCGGCTCGGAGTTTTGATTCCTGTCGGCCATTTTCCCATCCTCGCCATGGGTCAAGGAACGGCAGCTCCACATTTCCCCGTCACCGCCTTGGAGGGGATGGGCAGTATCCTCACTTTTTCCACGCCACTGCCCACGCCACCGCCCACGGCATCCCAGTATACGGAAAAATATATTGTTAATACATTGAGCAAGAATGCGATTTCGAAAGTGCGAGTCAAAAAGCCCAGGCGCAGTGGGCTACACCTGGGCTTTTTGACATGTGCTATCTAAATCTTGAACCAATCATTTGTACCAACAATCGAAACTTCCCACAAGGAATTTTCCAGAAACCACGGCAGATTCTTGTGGGAAGTTTTCGTCAGCAACTTATTATTCGCTGTATCCGGGTATTCACAAAACCTTCCGTACCAGCACATCCACCGCTGCGGCAAACAGCAGTACCGCCCCCATCACATATACCATGGATCGCCATGTCATCCCCAGTCGGAATCCGGTGTACATCCCACCGACTGCCACAATGACCGTAAGCACCACGATCATGACCAGAATAACTGCCAGATTAGTCCCGAGAAATCCGAAGGCGATCCCAGCCATAATGGTATAGATACTGCTGACCGATGCCATCCGTACAAATCGGCGGATCCCCGGATTCCTCTCCAGATGCTCCTCCACATGCTCATTTCGAATTGCTTTCACGATGAGGCGTACCCCCAGCCCCATAAAAATCAGCATGGCAATCATCTGACCTAAAATCAGCTCATCTGTCTTAGGATGTTTCAGACAGTAAAGGTAGGAAAGGAAATGTCCAAAATACAATGCACAAAGCTGGATTGTAGCAGTCAGCAAGCAGATAAAGGACAATTGTCTTTTATCAATATGTGCCACCAAAGATCCCTGGCATTCCATTGCAGCGAATATGTCCAATGATATTCCTAGTACGATTAACAGATCTTCTATCCAGTTCATACATCAATTCCTCCCCTCCTATTTCTATCATCCACCAACCTCGGAGTCCTAACTATTTTTCCTAATTTTCCAATGCATAATTATTTATTACGCCCTATGACTCCTTCTCCCCGGTCTTAATAGAATCCAGCTTATAAATAAATTTCACGCTTCCGTTCACCCCATCGGAAAGCCCGGTGAAAGTCTGATAGTCCTCCCCGGCATCCAGCATTGCCTGCAGTCTTCCGGTTAGAGGCTTGATATCCCCGTTATAACTATTGACGATCTTACCGATGCCTTCTTCATCAAATTCCAGCATACCATCAGAAAGGTCGTGGGATCCATTCCCCAGTTTGTCAGCTCCCTGAACCAGCTTTACGGTTGCCTCGTTTAGTGCCGTGATCCCGTCTGTCAACAAGGGAACCTGATCTGCCAGGGACCGGGTTCCTTTACTTAAGGCAGCCGAGCCGGTCACCAGACTGTAGCCATTGGACTGCACTGCCTCGATCTGCTGTGCAATGGTGGCCTTCGCACTCTCCGCCCCAGTGACTGCTGCACTTCCTGCCGCCTGGGAAGCTGCATTCTCACAGGCACCTGCCAGCTGCATAGACAGATCCTTCAGGCTCTTCTCCACAGCCGATGAAATCTGTTCATTATTTCTCCCTGCGGCCAGCTGAGCCTGGATCGTGTTCTCTGTCTTGGAAAACAGTGTATCTTTTGCTCCGGATTTGGCGTAAAGCAGCTCAGCCAGCTGGGCAGAAGTCATACCGTTTGTCACTGCGTACATGGCCGTTGCCGTCGGATCCTGTGCCTGGGCACCTTTCGCATAGGTCTCTTTGATGAGCTCCGCTGCCTGATCTGCCGATAGGCTGCTGTCTGCCGGCTGTCCTGTAGCAGACAGGAGCACCTGGCGAACCACTTCGCTGTACACGGACTGAGCTGCATTACTATTGTAAGCACCATCATAGAGGGAACTATAAAGCTTTCCGTCAGCGGTACTTCCATCCTTGTTCTTCTGGTAACGGAGAGATGTGTAGATCTGATCTGCCACCTCTTTCGTCTTTCCATTCTGAAATTCTTTCTTTACAGCAGCTGCCGCCTTCTCCTTAGCTTCCTTCTGCTCTTTCTCACTCATTCCGGTCTTAAGGCCTTTATCCAAAGACTGAATCCCCTTGCTGATAGAGGCAGCACTTTGATTTATGGTATTGACACCTTTTCCCAGATCCCCGCTCTTGGAATAAAGTTCTCCCATGCCGCTGGCGTAATCCGCAAGTCCCTTCTGAAAAGAATCCATGCCCTCTGCCAGATCCTTTGCCCCTTTCCTGAGTTCCCTGCTGGCATCCTGCAGATCCGAAACCATCTGATCTAGTGATGAGGTATCTCCTTCCTTCATAGAAATGAGACTTCCCGCATTGGCCACAATGGTCATAGCCGTATCTAGTTTAAAATCCTCCACATCTGCCGTCACTTCAAAATCCTCCGGCAGATCCAGATCATCAGCGAAATCAGAATCCAGTCCCTCCAGACTTTCGCTGATTCCCGGCAGGGCATAGCCCATCACTACTGTACTGTCCCCATTATTTTCCAGCTTGCCGTTTTTCACCTGGATATTAGAAAAATGATCATCCAGTACCATGGCTGTCACTGCTGCAAAAGGCACCTTCACGCTATGCTTTTCCCCATCGATGGTCTCCTCAAAAGAGGAATTGTTGGTGTAGTCAAAATGGATGGTTACTTTTCCGGATTTTCCCGCCAGATCCTCCGGTGAAATCTCTTCCCCGTCCAGATAATAGGTAACTTTTTGGCTGACAGGAGCTTTCTCCTTTGACTTTCCCTGATAGAAAATATCCTTTCCATCTGCCTGCCAGATCAGCTGATTCCCATTCTGGGAAAAGGCCTCATCTCCTTTCACATTTTTAATATCTGTTAATGTGGAACTGTCGGAAAGGGTATCCTTTTTGTCACTGTTGATCAGATGGGTGCTGACAATGGTATCATGTACGGTTCCGTCTGCAGAGGAGAGAAGATACACGCTTTCCTCCTTGCCGATTTCTTTGTCATTGACCTCTACCGAAATCAAATCAGAGAGCGTACAATCCGAATCATTTTCAGTTTCTTCCGCTCCGGCATTCTCCGGATCGCCAACCGCAGCATCCTTGTTATTTCCCAGTCCATTTGCCGCAATATTTACACAATTTTCGTTTCCTGAATTCTCTGCAAGATTCAACACCGTCTCTGTCTTCGCAACACCGGACTGGGTATCCGCCTGCACAGCAACAGCCGTCATACCGCTGCCAAACAACGCAACAGTCAATACCCCGGCGGTAATGCGAATCATATATTTATTTCTATACTTTCTTTTTAATTCCGGTAATTTCATACTAAGGATCCTCCTTTTCAACCAAATCTATTTTCCAAGTTCCTTTTTTCTTTGTTGTCTGATGATACAGCAGACTAATTCTACATATACGTCACATTCTTTTGCGGCGTCATCTATTTCTCTTGCAGCCGCGCCCGGTTCGTTTTCTGCCGGAACCCGCCGCTGGTGGCGCAAATCACCCGGTCAAAAATCATAAACATAGACGGCAAAATAAAAATAACCACAAACATGCTGATGATGGCTCCCCTGGACATCAGAGTACACAGAGAGCTGATCATGTCGATGCTGGAATAAAGTCCCACACCGATGGTGGCCGCGAAAAAGCTCAGGGCACTGACAATGACCGACTGGGTAGATTTGGCCAGGGCATCGGTGATGGCTTCCCGCTTTCCAAGACCGTTAATCCGGTTCTTTTTGTACTTGTTGGTCATCAGTATCGCGTAATCCACGGTAGCCCCTAACTGGATCGTGCCGATGACAATGGATGCCACGAAAGGAAGCACCGTGCCGGTATATGCCGGAATTCCCAGATTAATAAAAATCGCCAGTTCAATGACAGCTACCAAAATCACCGGAAGGGTGATGGATTTAAATACCAGCAGGATAATCAGAAAGATCACACCGATGGAAACGGCACTGACCATCTTGAAATCCCGATCCGTGATCTCGATCAGATCCTTGGTACAGGGAGCCTCGCCAATCAGCATTGCAGTATCATCATATTTCTTGATGATCTTTTCGATGGCCCTGCACTGGTTGTTCACCTCATCGGAGGCAGTCTGATACTCACTAGAAACCAGCATCATCTGGTAGTCGCCGTGAACCATGATGTCTTTGATGTCATCAGGAACTGCCTCTTTGGGGACACCTGGCCCCAAAGCTGAATCCAGGGAAACCGCCAGCTTCACGCCGTCCACCTTCTTGATCTCCCGGATCATGTTCATGCTGTCCTTCGAGGACAAAGAGCTTTTCGCCAGAATCAGGTGGGTGGCACCCATATGGTACTGTCCATCCAGCTTATCGTTAGCCACCCGGCTGCTGACGGTGTCCGGCATGGTTCCCGCCAAGTCATAGTACACATCCGTATTGGTATAACCGTACAGAGCCGGCACCAGAATCACCAGAAACAACACGGCAAAAACAGCGGAATGTCTGGTCACCCAGTTAGCGATACGCCCCACATCCGGCAGAATTGCCCGGTGCCTTGTCTTCTCAATGGCCTTGTCGCAGACCAGAATCAGTGACGGCAGAATGGTCACACAACCCACGACACCGATCACCACACCCTTTGCCATGACAATTCCGATATCCCTGCCCAGAGTAAAACTCATAAAGCAGAGGGCGAAAAAGCCTGCCACCGTGGTAACGGAACTGCCCACCACCGAAGTAATGGTGTTGGAAATGGCGTGAGCCATGGCCCGCTCCTTGTCTCCCGAAAACCGCTCCTTCTGCTCCTGATAGCTGTGCCACAGGAAAATGGAGTAATCCATAGTCACACCCAGCTGCAGCACCGCCGCCAGAGCCTTGGTGACATAAGAGATTTCTCCGAAAAACACATTGGATCCCAGGTTATAGAGAATTGCCATGCCGATGCTGAGAAGGAACAGCAGAGGCACCACCGCGGAATCCATAGTCAGAGAAAGCACCAGCAAAGACAAAATCGATGCAATTGCCACATAAAGGACGGTTTCTTTTTCCGAAAGCTTCTTAATATCATTACAGACCGCCGCCATTCCGCTGACGAAGCACTTGCCCTCCACCAGATGATTCATAGTCTCAATGGCCTCCATGGTTCCGTCCGCCGCCATGGAATCATCGAAAAGCACCGCCATTAGCTGGCTGTCACTTTCCCTGTTATTAAAAAACTCATAGACATCATCCGGAAGGGTCTCCCGGGGCACACTGAAATCTCCGATGCTTCCATACCACACCACATTTTTCACATGGGGAATGGCATCAATCTCATCCGCCACTTTTTTCAGTTCCTTGTCACTCATTCCTTCCACTACCACAAAGGAAAACGCCCCGGTTCCGAATTCATCCAATAGGATATCCTGTCCCTTCATGGTCTCAATATTCTTTGGAAGATATGAGAGGATATCGTAATTGACTCTGGTTTTCACAAATCCGATTCCGGCGGGAATCAGAAGAAGAAAAGACAGAATCAGGATCAGTATCCTTGACTTCACAACTCCTTTTCCAAATTTCACCATTTTCTTCACCATCCATTTCTACTATTATTGTCAGTCCCCGCCCTGCTGGTACAGAAAAAATTGCGTTCATATCATCGGCACACACACATTCCCGTTCCATGAGGTTCTGAATATTACTACATTTGAAGTATATGAAAAAAGACTGGATATGAAAATATACAATTCTCTCATCTTGTCTGCCATAATAAACAAAACGACGGATCTGTATAGTGTTCCTACACAAATCCGTCATTTTATATTATGATACAAGGGTCAAAAGGTCAGAACTCGTTCCTGCTTGCAGGATAAGAGCTCTGACTTGTTGACCCGCACACACATGAG
>ONEJ01000095.1 GCA_900316805.1 uncultured Lachnospiraceae bacterium | reverse complement strand
GGAGGAGACAAAGGAAGAGGCAGAATGCTGTCTGGGGAACATCCTCACGGATACAGCGGGGCTTAAGGAGCAGGTTGTGATATATGATGATTCCCGCTCGTTTTCGTACATAAACAGGAATCTGGAAAATAATATGACTACGATCCGCAATCCGGTGCTGGTTTATGCAAAGTTTCACGGGGCAGATGTTTTGGACCGTATCCATATCGAGGAGACGAAAAACGTCATGTTCCGGCTGACGGATGTGGATATTGTAAAGCTGAAGGAGGAGTATCTGCCACCGGAAAAGGGATACGAACTGATTATCACAAAGGTGAAGGATCGTTTCCGATATTACAATAATCTGCTGCGGCAGGGAATTTCCTTCTGCAGTTCGGTTGCGGTTTTCATTCTTTTCCTGCAGATCATTCTGACGGTGACCGTTGTCATCATGGAGTACAGAAACAACGCGATGGAATCAGCCCTGAAGAAGGTGCTGGGCTACAGTCTGCCGCGAAGATGTGCAAAAATCCTTCTCTTTACGGTGATCAGTAATGGTCTGGTAACCACCGCAGCGGTGGTCGTTGGAATGGTCTTAGAACTTTACAGACCGCAGGCTGCTCTGGCAGTGGGGGCTGTGCTGCTTGCCTTGGAGTTTGGGATTGAACTTTCAAACATTCTGCGGATGGAGAAGGATAATACGCTGAAAACACTGAAAGGAGGATGTCTGTAGCATGATTGAGATTTCGCATTTGAAAAAATCCTTTGGAGAGAAAACGCTCTTTGACGATTATAACCTTCGCGTGGAAGACGGGGAGTTTCTGGTAATCCACGGGCGAAGCGGCGCCGGGAAAACAACGCTTTTAAATATGATCGGCGGTTTGGAGGATTCCGATGCAGGCAGCATTGTGGTGGATGGAATCGACATTACCAAGAAAAAGAACCGGAGAACTTACTACAGGGATACCGTTGGATTTCTGTTTCAGAATTTTGCCCTGATGGACAACAAGACAGTGAAGCAGAATCTGGAGCTGATCGATAAAGCAGACCGGACCAAGACCACGGTTTCTGAGGTTCTGGCGGCCGTTGGACTGGAGATCTGCGAAAACAAAAAGGTTTACACCTTATCAGGCGGGGAGCAACAGAGGGTTGCTCTTGCAAGGCTGATGTTCAAAAAGTGCAGCATCATTCTGGCGGATGAGCCCACGGGCTCTCTGGACGCCGGAAACGCGGCTCTTGTCATGGATATTTTACACAATATGAATGACGCCGGAAAAACCGTGATTATGGTTACTCACAACGAAGAGATTGTAAATCAGGCAAAGTTTTCTATAGAAATCTGAAAAATAGTACTTGTGGGTAGTTGAAAAAAGAAAAAAGATACGATAAAATCAAAGTATAAAAATATGAATTGAGCGAAGAAGCATTTCCTGACGAGAAAGGAGTGCTTCTTTTTTGTTATTGACAGCAAAAGGAGAATCCATGGACGCAGATCTTATTATATTGTGTGATGATGTTATTCTTCCGGAAAGTAAAAAGGAGATCGACGGTGGAGTAGCCGTTGCGGATGGACAGGTGGTAGGCATCGGTGCAAGAGGAGAACTGTCAGGCTTTCTGGGAATGGATACCCAGGTAGTGGAGTATCACAATTCAACCTTATTTACTTTTGGTAAACTCCAGGAGGGGCAGGGTGCCAACATTGCGGTGGTGGCAGGAAATAAAAAGCGCAAGCAGGGGAAAATCGGGAAGATGGTGAAGCTTTTGTTCCTCATGTATCAGGGGGACGTTGTGTTTCAGAAAGAAAGGTAACTGTTCAAAACAGAGCGAACGAGCCCTGGGTGGCAGACAGTTACCCCGGAAGAAAGTTGAGGAAACCAGGATGGGCAAAGTGATTGGAATTGATTTGGAAACGACAAATAGTTGTGTCGCTGTACTTGAAAACGACCAACCTGTTGTTGTAACAAATGTAGAAGGCTCTAGAACGACACCTTCGGTTGTCGCGTTTACAAAGAATGGAGAACGTCTGGTGGGAGAGACGGCGAAGCGTCAGGCTGCCGTCAATGTGGATCGGACGTTCTTTTCCATTTCCCCGCCTTTTTATGTGGGGACAGAAATGTACTATCTTAAAGTTATCTCGAAACCGATACACTAGTGAACCGCAGACATCGTCTTCAGCTTCCACTGTGCAAATTCTTTAAACTTCTTCTCCGGTGTATCACACAAAATATCGAAGGCATCTCTTGTACCGAATTCCACTATAATATACTGTTCAAACTGTGGGAAAATTTCATCCTTCTGGGTTTTCTGCCAAAGCCTCTCGGCGGCTTCTTTATTCATGCGGGCGGCCTCTGTGCTGCCGTAGGCCGTTTCAATGGGTTTGGAGTCCGCGTAAGCATTCCGCTTGATGGCAGAGCGCATCCACCCCATAAAATTCTCTATGTGAGCCTGCTTTTTGCTCATCTCATAGGCGCGTTTGATGAGATCAATATCTCCACCGGCTTCGTTGATGAGAAGCTCTGCCTGAACGGCACTTATATTCTGGGGCTTCATGAGCTTCATCACCTGCGCAAGGATTTTGGTGTCTGTAGGCATGATTTCTTTAATAACATCCACACCCTCGCCCATGGTGGATACCACAGAGACACCGTCCTCATCCGAAAATCCTGCTTCATAAAACTTATGGTTCATCTGAATATGAAAAATTACCTCTGTCACTTTGGCACCTTTTCCGGTACGGACATATTCCGGTGTCACATAGATGTCTGACATATCGTTGATTTCTGCGATTCCCGGTTCGATAACTCTGGTTTTAAAATCATTCCAACGCTTGTACATGGGCTTCTGATTCAGGGCTTCGATGCTGCTCCAGTCCGGGTGTGGTTTCCGGGACTCTTTGCGGATCTCGTCACTCTGCTCCAGATCGATATAACCAAGGATGACCCGAAGCTCATCTGCCTTATAGCTTTTGGTAACCTCCGGCTGTTCCTCCTGGGAAAGCCGCATGTCGATGTTCTTGAGCAGATAGGTATAGGAACGGAGATTCTTATACAGCTGGAACCCGCCGCTGGTCTCAAAGGAGAACATAATCGGCAGGGACAGGTTCGTGTAATTGGTGCTGACATTTCGCAGATAAGGGGAGGCCTCATTGGAATATTCGATGTGCAGGACGCCGTTGTCATAGGTAACCTTGCTGTACATGGGGATAATCACATACTGGTGCAGTTCCGGATCCTCCGCAATATTGACATTTTGTGCCAGGGCGATGGAGGCCTCCTTCACATCCTTATAGATGGAGCCGCCGCTTCGACCGGTCAGCATGCGGATTTCCTGGGTATTGATATCTACGGAGTCCACCAGATAGCTGTTTCCATAGTGGTCGGTTTTCTCAAGAGTCACCGGCTCCGTGTCCAGCTTCTTCAAGGCCAGCACTTCAATCTTGGCCTCCAGCAGACTGGTCTCCTTCTTACTTCGAATAATGGTATTTGAAATTTTGATGGAACCCTTCTTCGGGTCTGTGCTGAAATAATTGGTAATTTCCTTCTTCATGATTTTCCTCTTTCGTTGAACATCAACCTATGAATCACTTTCCAACGGCTCATCGACCATCTGATGGGAAAGTCTTTTATGCCGAAAGATTCGCCCTTTATGCCGACAAATTCGTCCTTCTGTGCCGAAACATCCGCCCTTTATGCCGACAGATACGCCCTGCCGTTTTCTTCGTGTTTTTCATTATAACCATTTCCTATGTATTGCGCAAGCCCTTTATTTATGCGGCTTTCAGAGATTTTAGGAGCTGTTTTCGATGACTCCGAAATTGCGGCATCTTCCACCAGACATGCGTTGGTACACTCCAAGATTGCGACTATAAACAACCTGCTCCCTATCCTGACTCCGAAATTGCGTTATCTTTGACCAAATACATGGTAATATGGCTGAAAAATATTTTTCGCTCCAAAATTGCGGTAACTTTATTTGCGTCAATCAAAATAGATGAGTTCTTTGAGTATTTTTATGACTCCCAAAATGCGCATTCTTTGACCGGGATGGATGCAGTTTCTACCGGCTTTATGGCATCCTGCCCCGAATCTGCGTGGGCTTTGTCCGTTTTTGCGGCAGCTGTAATGCGGAAAGCGCATAAATAGAGGCTTTTTGCCTTCCTAATAAAACAAAAAGAAATGAAATACTGTTGTTGCAAGATATATTCTTTTATTAATATATAATCTTTATATAAGACACAACAGCAAAAAATATATTGACAATGGGAGTTAGTGTATTAAACTCTTTAATGGTTAGCGAATACTAACAATGGTTCTATTTGTATTACTTGTGAATGAAAAATAGTTTTCAAGGAAAGGTATGGCAGAAAATATGAATTTAGCAGAGGCAAAGCCCGGAGAAGAGTACATAGTAAAGGATATCCTCTCGGAGGATGAGGAACTAAAGTCTTTTTTGTTTTCCCTTGGCTGCTATAGTGGAGAACCCATTACTGTAATATATCATATTAAGGGAGGGTGTGTGGTTTCCATTAAGGATGCCAGATATAATATCGATACTGATTTAGCGCAAGCTATTTCAATATAGATAGTGAGTCATTCACTATTTTTTTAATAAGCTTTGGTTAGTGAAAACTAACAAAAGCTTATATAGCAAAAGAATATGAAATCAAGGAGGAATAATGATGAGAATTGCATTAACCGGTAATCCGAACAGTGGAAAAACCACTATGTATAATGCTCTGACCGGTAGAAATGAGAAAGTCGGAAACTGGGCCGGTGTTACCGTTGAGAAAAAAGAGAGCCTGATAAAGAAGGTATATTATGATGGAAAAGAAGAACTGATGGCAGTAGATCTGCCGGGGGCTTACTCCATGTCACCATTTACATCGGAGGAGAGTATTACCAGTGCATATGTAAAGAATGAAAATCCGGATGTAATCATTAACATTGTGGATGCCACGAATCTCAGCCGAAGCCTGTTCTTTACCACTCAGCTTTTAGAACTGGGTATTCCGGTAGTTGTTGCACTGAATAAGAGTGACATCAATGAAAAAAAGGATACGGAGATTCATGTATCACTTTTGTCCGAAAAGCTTGGATGTCCGGTGATAAAAACAGTATCAACCTCTGCAGGACATGAGGGATTGAAAGAAGTGGTGGCAAAAGCTGCCAGTTTAAAAGGGGATGCTCAGAAGGCACCATATGATGAGGGGGAGGTTGATTTACACAATAAGCAGGAAGTTGAGATTGCAGACATAAAACGTTTTGAGTTTGTAAAGTCAATTGTTGCCGCTGTTGAAAAACGAAAGGTATTGACAAAAGAGAAGAATAATCAGGATAAAATAGATGCGTTTCTCGCAAATCCATGGTTTGGTATTCCTATCTTTGCATTGGTTATGTTTGGTGTATTCTATATTTCACAGACTACGGTTGGAACATGGATTGCAGACTGGCTGGTAGGGTGGATTGAAACCTTTCAGGAATGGGTAGCGGGTCTTGTAGAAAATGCAAATCCATTTTTGCAGTCACTTCTGGTAGATGGAATTATTGGCGGAGTTGGTGCGGTTGTTGGCTTCCGGCCTCTTGTTATGGTTATGTACTTTTTGATTGCTCTTTTGGAGGATTGTGGATACATGGCAAGAGCAACGGCAATGCTGACTCCATTTATGCCGTGTGGTGCCAAGTTGCCCGTTATCGCATTGTTTGTAGGAGCATTTTTACCGGATACACCATGGGTAGGAACTTTGATGTACTTTGTGGGCATTCTTTTGATTTTGTTTGGTGCATTGCTAGTGAATGCTATTACAGGATATAAATACAGAAAATCCTTCTTTATTATGGAACTTCCGGAATATAAACTTCCAAGTCTTAAGAGGGCTGTAATTTCCATGCTTGGACGCGGCAAAGCTTACATCATCAAGGCGGGAACGATTATACTGGTATGTAACACCATTGTGCAGATTATGCAGTCCTTTAACTGGCAGATGCAGGTGGTAGAAGAAGGCATGGAAAGCACATCGATTCTGGCTGCCATTGCTTCCCCTATTGCATATTTATTAGTCCCAATTGTGGGAATTTGTGCATGGCAGCTGGCTGCAGCGGCAGTAACAGGATTTATTGCAAAGGAAAATGTAGTTGGAACATTGGCGGTGTGCTACGGCTTAAGTGCATTCATAGATACGGAAGAACTTGCATTAGTTGGCGATGGAAATGTGGTTGCAGCTGCAATGGGCCTTACAAAAGCAGCAGCACTTGCCTATCTGATGTTTAATCTGTTCACACCTCCCTGTTTTGCGGCACTTGGTGCTATGAACTCAGAAATGCAAAGTAAAAAGTGGTTATGGGGCGGAATTGCCCTTCAGCTTGGAACGGGATATACCGTAGCTTTCCTGGTATATCAGATTGGCATATTGGTTACAACGGGAAATTTTGGAGCAGGATTTGTACCGGGACTCGTTGCCGTGCTTGTTATGGTTGGGTGTGCAGGATTTTTGATTCGCAGAACAAATAAACAGTTTGAGGCTGAATATAAATTAGAGAAGGCAGTGTAAGATATTCGGAAAGGAGACGCGATGGATGATCTGATTGTTGTAGGAATTTTGTTGATTATAGTGGGTATAGCAGTTTTTTATATATGGAAAGAAAAGAAGAAAGGAGCAAGATGCATCGGATGTCCATCAGCAGGATGCTGCTCCGGCACATCATCATTCTGCCTAAGAAGATATCGAAGTAGTCATACATGGTGCAGATATTTTCATCGATCTGCAGATTGAGCGTGATAACCTTCTTTTCCGTGTTGATGCGCAGTTTGGAGGAGGTGACGGCATAGTTCACCCGGTCGGACAGGGACAGATCCGTATTTTTCAATAGATCGTTGGCCAGGATCGCCCCATATTCCGCATGGTTGACCCGGTTGACTGCGTTTCCGATATCATGCATGAAGCCGGCGATTCTGGCAAGCTCGATTTCTTTTTCCTTATATCCTAAGGTTTTCAGAATATGTGCACCCTGTCGGCCACCAGCATGCAATGGGCCTCGGAGTGGTCGGTAAAGCCCAGGATCCCCAGATTTTCATTTCCCTTGTTTAAAAAAGCAAGGATCTCTTTATTATTTCTTATCTCTTCAAATTTCATGTTGTTCTCCTTACAATATGGCAATTAAGAAACACATACTTGATTGTAGTTGTATTTTAGTTTCAGTGACACCATGTAGAGGTAAATATTATGTAAATTTTGCGTAAAATACCTAGTACACTGAATAATAAGTAATTGATACATATGAGCAGTCTGCGATTCCGATAGCACATGCCAAAAAGCCTCGACGTAGCCCGCT
>ONEJ01000008.1 GCA_900316805.1 uncultured Lachnospiraceae bacterium | reverse complement strand
GCGGGGGCTACGGCTAGAAAATCCAACGAAGCAGATGGAAATTCAGACAAGTCATATGGCCAGATATTTATTATTCGGTGTACTAGTTATCAGTATTTGCATTATAGAAATTGTTGGTACCGTCAATCATCCTAATATGAATTTGAATGATGAGGAATTTGCAGAAAACAAAAAAGCTCTTTATTTGCTTAAATCACTAACAGAGGTTGGAGTAAAACGAAAATCAGAAGAATGGCCTCCGGCATGTTTTGGACTCTTACACCAACCGAAAAGGCCGAAGAAAAAATGACACTATGCATGAGGAAAAGCACTACGAGGGAGGTACTTATTATGAAAAAGAGAGTTGGTTTACTATTTTGTATGGTGATTTCTATGTTTATACTTGGATCAAGCGAAAATGTTCAAGCTGCCACACTAGCAGACAGGAGCGAAAAAACATACGTATTCGTTTCCACTGATGGAGAAGCCTGTAGTGCTACCGTATCCGCATCTGTGACTCAAGAGTATACAGAGAATGGGGCAATAAGAAGCTACACAACCCGATGTGGTTATATAACCTATTCATATGCCGCAGCATATACTATTCCGCAAGTTACATATTCTTCTGACCCAAAATATGTAGACTCCAATGGAAATACCGTTAGAACATTTTCCCCTTGGACAAATCAGCAAGTATTAATATCAGTAGGTACAAAGGTTAGATACTCTAAAAAAAATACAACAACTGTCGGATATTCCAATAATAATGGATACTATCTAACTCAAGGTTATATGGTTGGTAATAGCGATTATATGGTAGTACCCTGGTATGGAAACAGTGTTAAGGCAAAACTAGGAAATTCGTAGGAGGGAGCCATTGATATGAGGAAACGATTTATTAACGTATTTTTAATCTGCTGTATGCTGGCTGTTTTAAGTATTCCTGCTGTTCTTGAAGCAAATGACACCAAGGCTCTGCGTAGAGCAGGAGAAAAAATATCCAATACACTTGACAATAAAGAAGCGAGTGCGATTCTATTTTCTGAAGGTGATATTGAAATAACCAAAGAAGAACTTGCATTGGTAATGACAGGCAACATGGGGCAGGGAAAAAATCCCGAAGAAATTATTGAAAATGCTGTGCGTACTATCGTCACGCAAAAGTATTTGTATGCCCAGGCGTCGAAAGCCGGGTTTGAAGTAACCGATGCAGAATTCGAAACCTATAAGATGCTTCTCGAAGAAAGCATCAAAAACGCAGAAAATAAAGAAGATGTACTGGCTTACTTTGATGGTTTTGGTGGAGAAGACCATTATTGGGAGAAAATGAAACCCACAATAAAAAGAAATTTGTGCATTCGTAAATACTTAAATTCCCAAATAGGAAATAAAAATGATATTACAGCATACTCAGAAAAAGAAAGTCCTGAAGAAATAGAACATCAACAGAAATTGGAGAGCACGATCAAGGAAGATGCATATGCAAACGCCCTGACCGATGAGGGGGAAGAAAAACTGACCGACATTGCAACTCAACTTTACCAAGAAATTAAATAAAAACCGGCGGCTAAAAAGCCGCCGATTTTTATTTTAAGGCTGCTGCCTACAGCAAATCCCTCAGTCCAGATATTCCTGAATCCGTTCAATATTATAAAGTGGGATATTGGTCATCCACTCCTGCTTGCGATAATCAGACATGGATGTCCTGACTGCTGCCTTAGGATGATATTTTTCGCAAAAAGCCTTCAGACTTCTTGCTTTCAGATTTTCCTCTGCCTTTACCTCCAGGGGAACAACAGATGTGTTTCCCTGCATCAGGAAATCGATTTCTCCCGTCGAATTCGGTGTTGAGTAATAATAAGGGGTAAGCTCCAATTCTGCCACCAGCTGCTGCAAAATATACTGTTCCGTCAGTGCACCTTTAAACTCTGTAAAAATGCGGTTTCCATCAATGATCACCTGCGCATTCAGATCCGTCATGGCAACCAGCAGGCCGATATCCAGCATAAAAATTTTAAAGGCATCCAAATCCATATATGCCTTCAAAGGAAGTGCAGGTTTTTTGACACGATGCACTTTATGAATCAGGCCGCAATCAAGAAGCCACTGGATCGCCAGCTCAAAATCCTTTGCCCGGGCACCTCCTGAACCTCATCAAAAATCAAAAGCGTATTCTCTGCATCTACTGATACACCACATTCTGCTTCAATAGCCAAAATCAGCCGCTCAATGTTAAGTTCCCCCTCAAAAACCTGCTTCATTCGCGTATTACTGTCGAAATTGACATATGCCACATTTGCGAAACAAGTTCTGCCGAATTCCTTCATAAGCCAGGTCTTCCCTACCTGTCTGGCTCCACGGATTATCAGCGGTTTCCGGTTTTTCTTCTCTTTCCACTGTATTAATTTGTCCAAGGCAAAACGCTTCATATCATCATCTCCCCCATCATATAATATGTTGTTTTCTTTATCTTATCCCTTAAAAATGTGATAGTCAACATTTTTAAGGACATAAAAAGAGCTTGTCTATACACTTTTAAGGACATAAAGTGTACTTTCATAACTTTGTGAATTCATTCTGCTCTCAGACCCGATAAGAAATTTTGAATGATATTAAAAAGGAAACTGCCCTTGTTCCGTACTTAATGTACCAAACAAGAGCAGTTTTTTGTTTCAACCTATGCCTTCGTTTCTTGACATGTACTCTCAAAGCCTCGCGCTGACGCAATGTATAAATGATCAAATTCCGGCTATATTACAGTTCCAGCGAAACCTTCCGGCCGGTATGCTCATACCGCCGCAGCACCACCCCGGCGGTCTTTAACATCTTCTTGGATGCCACAACACTGGCGGTGTCCGCGTACTTGTCGCTGTCATACACTACCTCCCGGATGCCGCACTGGATAATAGCCTTGGCACACTCATTACAGGGAAAAAGTGTCACATAGATGGTGGCTCCCTCCAGACTTCCGCCCCGGTAATTCAGGATCGCATTCAGCTCGCTGTGGGTAGTGTAAAAATACTTGTTGTCCTCGCCCTCCCGGTTCCAGGGAAACATATCATCCGAGCAACCCATGGGAAATCCGTTGTACCCCATGGAAAGGATCTTGTGCTCGGCGCTGACGATACAGGCGCCCACCTGGGTATTGGGATCCTTCGACCGCATGCCGGAGAGCATGGCAACTCCCATGAAATATTCGTCCCAGCTGATATAATCTTCCCTCTTTGTACTCATGGCAATCCTCCCGTGACTAACCCACATCAACTCCGGTTACTTTCATGGGCTATGCTGCTGCTATCATCTGCACACCCCTTCCGCCCACGGAGTTCGTTACTTTGTACCGAAGATCCGGTCTCCCGCATCACCCAGTCCCGGAACGATATACTTCTTCTCGTTCAGCCGCTCATCCAGCGCACCGATGTAAATATCCACATCCGGATGCTCTGCCTGCAGGCGCTTTACCCCTTCCGGTGCTGCGATAATGCACATAAAACGGATGCTCTTAACGCCCTTATCCTTCAGCATCTGCAGCGCTGCCACTGCAGAACCACCGGTAGCTAACATAGGGTCTACCACAAATACCTCACGGTTGGCACAGTCTGCCGGGAGCTTGCAGTAATATTCCACCGGCTCTGCAGTCACCGGATCACGGTACAGACCGATATGTCCCACCTTTGCTGCCGGAATCATCTCAAGCATTCCCTCTACCATACCAAGTCCCGCACGCAAGATCGGCACAACAGCTAACTTCTTTCCCTTCAATTCCTTAACCGTAGTCTTACAGATAGGTGTCTCGATCTCCACATCGGAAAGCTCCAGGTCTCTGGTAGCCTCATAACACTCCAGCATTGCTACTTCACTTACCAGCGTACGGAATTCCTTGGATCCCGTATCGGTTCTTCTCATAATTCCAATTTTGTGTTGGATCAGCGGATGATCCATAACCATTACCTTTGCCATATTATTCTTCTCCTCCGTTTAGTTTTTTAACAAGCTTCTTGATGGATTTACGTAAAGTCTCATAACACAGACCGTAAGCCGGCAGTGCTCCTCCATAAGGATCCAGTATTTCCAGTTCATCCCCCACATATTCTGTCAGTACCTTTACATGCTCGGGATCTGCGTTTTCGAACTGCTCCAGGATCCGATCTCTCTGAACCGCCTCCATGGCAAGGACCAGAGCTCCCTCGAAATCCTCCTCCTTCAGCTGCCGGGAGATAAAGCTCTCCACATTGATCCCGTTGCTGATCAGCACTGCCTCTGCCTTCTGATTCATAGGCTCCGGAAACTGCACCACAAGGCCTCTGGAAAGGATCTCCACCGGTTTACGCAGATTAAAATCTGCCATGATCCCGGCGGCCATCGCCTCCCGGCAGGTTCCCGTCTGAGCCACAAAAACAATTTTCGTGTATGCCATACTATGCCCCCTCTATACCTATACTTGTATTACCGTATGCCCGGCGGCCTTCAGCAGACGGTTCATGATCGCCTGACCGATCCGCGGTGTCTGAAAACTCTCCGAGTATATTTCTCCTACATCCAGGTCATCGCATTCCCGAAGAATCTGATACAGATGCTGTGCGATGGCATCCTCATCGGAACGCTTTCCAATACAGAGTACCACATCCGCATGGTAATGTTTCCTCGTCTCCTCCGTAGCAATGACGGCAACCTTTTTCCCCTCTGTGCGCCGCTGCTTTGTCAGCTCATTAATCTTTGCAATGACAGCCGTCTCTTCCCCGTCCACAATGACCATGTCAGCCTTGGGCGCATAATGCTTATATTTCATTCCCGGTGCCTTCGGCTTTGTCGTGTCATCCGCTGCAATGATGCCCGGATCCATGACAACTTCCTGCCCCAGCACATCCGAAAGCATCTTGGGAGTAATGTAGCCCGGTCTTAAAACCATGGGCTTCTTTTCTGTCAAGTCGATGATGGTGGATTCAATTCCAATCCCCACCGGACCGCCATCCAGAATCATGGCAATCCGCCCGGACAAATCCTCCGCCACATGCTTTGCCTCTGTGGGGCTGGGACGTCCGGAGGTATTGGCGCTGGGGGCTGCGATCAGGCAGCCGCTTTTGCGGATAAGCTCCAGGGCAACGGGATGGTTCGGCATCCGCACCGCCACCGTATCCATACCGCCGGTGGTGGCAGAGGGCACTTCATCCGATTTCCACACGATCATGGTCAGAGGCCCCGGCCAGAATGCATCCGCAAGCTTCTTTGCCTGCGCAGGCACCTCCCGGGCCACCCGCTCCATATCGGAAAAATCCGCAATGTGCACGATCAGCGGATTATCCGACGGACGCCCCTTGGCGGCATAAATCTTCGCCGCAGCCTCCGGGCGCAGGGCATCTCCCCCCAGACCGTACACCGTCTCCGTGGGAAAAGCCACCAGCTCTCCGGCAGCAATCCGTTTCCCCGCCTGCTCCATGATTTTCTCATCCGGCTGACATGGATTCACCTTTTCAATTATTGTATCCATATATGATCACTTTACTTTCTGCAGAAGTCAAAAAATCTTTTTCCTTGATTATAGTTTATATGAACTATACTTGTCAAATAAAGTGGCAAAAATAGTTGCTGTTTATGCGCAGATTATGTCACAAAAACACGATGAAAAATGTTTGAAGTAATCTCCCGGTGCAGATATAATATTCTTAAGGTGTAACTGCTTGTAGTTACCTGAAGGCTAAAGGAAAAAGGAGGAGATTCTATCGTGGAAAAGGTGCGTTACATGATCTCCGATGCCGCCTCTATGGCTGGCGTGGAAACTCATGTGTTACGTTACTGGGAAGAGGAACTCGATCTGACCATCCCGCGCAACGAGATGGGACATCGATACTACACAAGCGAGAACATTAAGGATTTCAAAAGAATCAAGGAGCTTAAGGAGAAGGGCTACCAGCTGAAGGCCATCCGGGCGATCCTGCACGGAGAAGAAATTACGCTGCCACCAGTCAATGCCCTGCCGGCAGCTTCGCATCAGCCTCAAAAGACAGAAGCACCCCATGAAAAAACTTTGCACAATGTACATAACAGTCAGGCATCGCCCCAGCAGAAGCTTCCCACAGCCCCTGCCATCCCTGTCCATGTACCTCAGGTTCAGAAGGAGGACAAGCCTGTGGTTCAGGAACTCTCCGCTGAGGAGCGCATGGATCAGTTCCGGGAGCTCATGAACGATATCGTGGGGCGAGCCATCGCCCGAAACAACGAAGCATTAAGCCTCGATATCAGCCAGGAGGTCCGGGAAACCGTTCTCAAGGAGATGAATTATCTCTTCCGCGAGCAGGCAGATGCCGAAGAGGAGCGTTTCCAGAAGCTGGACGCCGCCATTCGCGGTAAAATCAAAAACAAGCGTTCCTTGTTTGCCAAGAAGGAAAAGGTAAAGAAGAAAAAGGATAAGACGGGTAAGGTGGGAGATGCAGTGACTGCAGGGTAAGGGTTCGCGGGTGGGTGATAAGGATTCCCCCCTTTGTCACAGAAAAAAGAGCTGTCTCGTAAACGAGACAGCTCTTCGTTGTTATTATGTCGTTATAATTAGCCCTGGGAAATTGCACCAGTTGGGCAAACACCAGCACATGTACCGCACTCAACACAAGCGCCTGGATCAATCTCGTACTGAGAAGCACCTGCAGAGATAGCTCCTACAGGACACTCGCCTGCACATGTACCACAGCTAACGCATGAATCAGAAATAACGTATGCCATAATAAATATCCTCCTTATAAATAATGATCATTATTAACCTTACGGTCAAAACCCATTTTAGTACAACAAGACTAAAAATTCAAGTAAAATCCCTATTGTATTTTTATTTATGCACAGTAACACTAGCGTTCCAGATTCGCGAACTTCGTGTACTCCGGCAGCCATGCCAGGTTCACGGTTCCAATGGGTCCGTTACGCTGTTTTGCGATAATGATCTCTGAAATACCTTTAAGCTCTGTATCCTTATTGTAATAGTCGTCTCGATAGATGAACATAACCACATCGGCATCCTGCTCGATAGCTCCGGACTCTCGGAGGTCGGAAAGCATCGGCCGGTGATCCGGACGCTGTTCCACGGCTCGCGAGAGCTGGGATAATGCTATTACCGGAACATTCAGCTCACGGGCCAGTGCCTTTAAGGAGCGGGAAATATCCGAAATCTCCTGCTGCCGGCTGTCTGAGCTTCTGCCGGATCCGGACATGAGCTGCAGGTAGTCGATGATGATCAGCTTCAGGTCATGCTCCAGCTTATATTTACGGCACTTGCTGCGCATCTCGGAAATGGAAATACCCGGCGTATCATCAATGATCAGTTCAGAATCCCCGATGATACCAGCACCCTCTGTCAGCTTTGCCCAGTCAGCATCCGACAAATTTCCGGTACGAAGAGCCTGGGCATCCACCCGGGCCTCTAGGGAGAACAGTCGGTTCACCAGCTGCTCCTTGGACATCTCGAGAGAGAAAATGGCGGTGCACATATTCTCGTGAAACGCCACATACTGTGCAATATTTAAGACAAAGGCCGTCTTACCCATGGAAGGACGGGCCGCCACAAGAATCAGATCCGAGGGCTGCAGGCCCGCAGTCCGGTAATCCAGATCGAGAAAGCCCGTAGGAATTCCCGTTACCGTGCCGCTCTGCTGGGACGCCTTCTCAATCTTGCCAAGGGCATTCAAGACCACCTGACGGATGGGAACATAGTCACCGGTAGTCCGGCTGGAGAGAAGAGCAAACACATCATGTTCCGTCTTATCCAGCACACTTTCCAGAGATTCCTGACCGGCATAGCATTCATTCTCAATCTCCTCCATGACGCGGATCAGCTTCCGCTTCATGGCATTTTCCTTAACGATATTGCAGTAATATTTAATATTGGCAGAAGTGGGAACCGCACGGACCAGCTCGCCCACAAACTCCAGACTTGAAACCTCCTGGGGAACCGCCTTCTCCTTGAGCTTGTTCTGGAGGGTAATCAGATCTACCGGCTTCCCCTCCCCGTTCAGCTCCATCATGGCATCAAACAGCATCCCGTACTGCTTATGGTAAAAATCCTCCGTCTGCAGCATTTCCATTGCCGTGATAATAGCATCCTTATCCATGATCATGGATCCGACTACCGACTGCTCTGCTTCCAGGCTGTTGGGCATGATCCGCTTGACCAAAGTCTCCTCCATGTATGTTCCTCCACTACTCCTCTACAACCTGCACCGACAGCTTCGCGGTAACCTTCGGGTGAAGCTTAACCGGAATCTCATAGGTTCCCAGAGCCTTGATGGGATCGCTGAGAACCATTTTCTTCTTATCCAGCTCTAAACCGGTCTGCTCCTTCGCAGCCTGCGCAATCTCCTTGGTAGAAACAGAGCCAAAGATCCTGCCGCCTTCTCCGGCCTTGATCTTCACAACCACCTTCTTCTTCGCAACAACCTCTGCCAATTCCCTGGCATGCTCCAGATTCTCTGCAGCAACCTTGTCTGCATGCTGGTTCTGAAGCTTAAGATCATTCAGATTCTTACTGGTTGCCTCTACTCCCAATTTCTTTGGCAGAATTGCATTGCGGGCATAACCATCACTGACATTGACGATCTCCCCCTTCTTTCCAAGTGCCTTAACATCCTCTAATAAAATTACTTTCATTCCTGTATATCTCCTTGTTTAATCATATCATCCAGTGTCTGCATAATCTTGTGTTTCGCCTGTGAAATGGTACAGTTCGTAAGCTGCGCTCCGGCTACATTCAGGTGTCCGCCGCCACCCAGCCGCTCCATGATCAGCTGCACATTAATCTCATCGATGGAACGGGAGCTGATATATATTTTGCCCGCGTACTCCGTCAGCACGAAAGAAGCCTTGATACCGATAATGTTCAAAAGCTCGTTGGCCGCCTGTGCTCCCACAATGGTGGGGCTCTCCACATCCTCGCTTGGACAGACAGAGATTGCAAAAGCCCCGCGGTATACCTCCGCGTGGCGGACAGCCTCCGCCCTCGCCTTGTAGCAGGCCATATCATTCCGCAGCATCTTGCGAACCCTTGTAACCTCTGCGCCGGAGCGCTTCAGATAGGCTGCCGCCTCAAAAGTCCGGACGCCGGTTTTGGTCATGAAATTGTTGGTGTCGATCAGAATACCAGCATACAGGCAGTCAGCCTCTGCCGATGAAAGCTTGAAGCCATCCTGAAAATACTGAAGCACCTCAGCCACCATCTCACAGGAGCTGGATGCGTAGGGCTCAATGTAGGACAGAATCGGATTCTCAATAACCTCGCTGCTTTGTCTGTGGTGGTCAAACACCACAATCGTATCCGTGTGCTTTAACAGCTCCGGACACTCCGTATAGCTGGGACGATTAGTATCCACCACCATCACCAGGGTATTGCGGCTGACCATCTCCAAGGCGATCTCACTGTTGATAAACAAATCCTCCGGGTATCCCTTTTCCGGGGAAAAGCACTCCAGCAATGGTCTGATAGAGCTGGTGGGATCGTTCACCACGATCTGGGCCTTTTTCCCAAGGACACGGGCCGCACAGAAAATTCCGATGCCGGCACCCAGGGCATCCACATCCGTGATACCGTGTCCCATGATGATGACATTCTCGCGGCTCTCAATGATCTCATGAAGCGCATGAGCCTTCACACGCGCCTTCACACGGGTATTGCGCTCCACCTGCTTTGCCTTGCCGCCGAAGTAGGAAATTTCCTCGCCTTCCTTCACAACTACCTGATCGCCGCCTCGTCCAAGGGCAAGGTCAATGGCCGCCCGGGCCTGCTCATAGCCCTCATTGTAGGAAGAGCCCTTGATACCCACACCGATGCTCAGGGTTACCGCCATCTCGTTGCCGACCTTGACAGTCTTCACATCCTCTAAGAGGCTGAACTTATCCTCCATCATCTGGCTCAGATACTTGTACTTGAAGACAACGAAGTATTTATCCTTCTCAATTTTACGAACCAGGGCATCTCTCTTGGTAAAATACTGGTTCACCTTACGGTCAATGAGCGCCACCAGCAGGGATCTCTTCACATCCTCGATGCTGTCTAAGGCCTCTTCATAATTATCAATATAAACCAAAGCTGAAACCTGCTTCTGCTCAATGTTCTCCGTCTTGTACTGATTCAGTTCCGTCTCGTCAAACAGATACAGCGCAGTCAGAAAATCCTCGGACCCGTTCACCTCAATGGCAGTACTTTTCTCCGTGATATCGTCGAAATAGATACGGTTCAGGGAAATCCGGAAAATATGATCCTGCTTGTTGACCCGGACATTCTGGGGTCCGTTATTCTTCTGCAGGAATTCTCTGGTAACAGCAGAAAACAGCGTCGTAATGGACTTATGGTAATTCTTGTCCACCCCCATCAGCTCGGCAAACCGCTCGTTCACCCAGAGAATCTTGCCTGTGTAATCAATCAGCGCATAAGGAATCTCAAACTCATTCAAAAGCCGCCTCTGCACCGTAGCATACTGCATGGCAAAATTGACAATCTCGTTGGTAAGCTGCGGCTTCATGTAGTGGTACAGGCACGTCTCCACGGTAAGGTAAACAGCGGTGAATACCGACAAAACCACTCCTGTTGCCGTATCATAAAAATATAATCCCACATCGGCCAGCACCAGTAAAATAGTCAGATACAACGGCCAGCTCAGATACAAACGCATCTTACCCTTAAATCGAACCTTTGATTTCATCTTACACTCCTGTCTGTGAACCGAATCCGGATTCCCCGGATGATTCCACACAACAAAATCAAACACGTTAATAAATCATATTATACCATTTTTCCACCTACAAATAAAGACCTTTTCTAGTCCCACGTAAAAAGCAGGGCCTCCCACAATCTATGGAACAGCCCTGCCCGTCAACTACAATATTTCGTTTTCTTTAGGTACAATCAGTTCTCTTTTGCCACCTCAACGATAGACTTGCTAAGCCCTGCCAGCCCCTGAATATCGGAAGGAATAATGATCTTGGTAGCCTGGCCGTCTGCTGCCTTCGCAAAAGCCTCTAAGCTCTTCAGCTGCAGCACCGCATTGTCCGGAGCAGACTCCTTCAACATGCGAAGACCATCTGCATTTGCCTGCTGGATCTTGAGGATTGCTTCCGCCTGGCCTTCGGCCTCCTTGATGGTAGCCTCCTTATGAGCCTCTGCACGGAGGATCGCAGCCTGCTTCTCAGCCTCAGCATCCAGAATCGCAGACTCCTTATTACCTTCAGCCACAAGGATCGTAGACTTCTTCTCACCCTCTGCGCGAAGGATCGCCTCACGGCGCTCACGCTCAGCCTTCATCTGCTTCTCCATGGCATCCTGAATCGCCTTCGGCGGGATAATATTCTTAAGCTCTACACGGTTAACCTTAATTCCCCACGGGTCTGTGGCAACATCAAGAGTTGCACGCATCTTGGTGTTGATGGTCTCACGGGAAGTCAGCGTCTCATCCAACTCCAGATCACCAATGATGTTACGAAGTGTGGTAGCCGTCAGATTCTCAATGGCCATAATCGGATTCTCCACACCGTAAGCGTACAGCTTCGGGTCTGTAATCTGGAAATAGACAACAGTATCGATCTGCATGGTTACATTATCCTTCGTAATTACCGGCTGGGGCGGGAAATCCACAACCTGTTCCTTCAAAAGCACCTTTCTGGCAACCCGGTCGATGAAAGGCACCTTAAAGTGCATTCCTACCGACCATGTGGTCAGGTATCCTCCCAGTCGCTCAATAACTGCTGCATGTGCCTGAGGCACAATCTTGATACAATTTACCAGAATGACCAGCACGATAATAACTAAAATAATAAGCGCTGTCATTCCAATTTTAAGTCCTGCTAATGGCATAATTTAAACCTCCTTTTCCACAATCAGCTTCACTCCGCTGATTTCTACAACCTTCGCGTTTTGGTCCTTCTCAATAACCTCATCATCCGAACGCGCCCGCACCGTCCATTCCTGCCCGCGGACAACGGCCATTCCGGTCTGATCCCGGTTGCTGACCCGCTCCGCAATCCGGATCGTCTCACCGATAATGCTGTCCGCGTTGGTCTTCTGGGTTCTGGAATTGATGTACTTCTGAGCCCATGACCTGGTAGACAAAAGCAACACGATAGACACGATCAGAAATGCCGCAAACTGTACCAGCGGTCCGGCTCCAAACAACCCGAGAATCAGTGCTGCAAGGGCGCCCGCCGCAAACCAGATGGAAGTCAGCCCTACGGATATGAGCTCTCCGATCACAAATGCAATGATCAATAGTACCCAAAGTACAATATATGGATCTGTCTGAGCTAGTATTGTCGGCATATAAATCCCCCTTTCTGTATACTCACATTTATATTTTATCCAATCTACATCGGAAACACAAGTAAATTATTCCGCATCTTCTATACGGATCACAAAAGCCTTCGCATACCTCTCCGCCCCCGGATAATGCTGAATCTGGGGCTGTTGCACCAGCTTAAGCTCCCAGCCGTGCATCTGTACCACCTTCTGCGCGATGGACAGCCCAAGGCCGCTTCCGCCCCCTGCCCGGGAGGCATCCGCTTTCGCAAAGGGCTCAAAAAGCTTCTCGGATAGCTCCTCCGGGATCAGAGAGCCGGTATCTGCAATCATGACATGGATGCGGTCCAGATCCCCATGAACCAGAAGCCCGATCCTGGTCCCTGCCGGGTTATGGCGAACTGCGTTGATCAGTAGATTCGTTACCACCCGGGAAAACTGCATGGTATCCACCGACACCTGCATACACTCCTCCGGAATCTCTGCGTCCAGCTCCATCCCCGCCGATTCCACATCCGAATACACAAGGGCCGCATTTTCCCGCAGCAGCTCGCACAGATCCACCTGCTTACGTTCCAGCTTAAAGCCGTCACTGTCCAGCTTCACATACTCAAACAGCAGGTTGATGAGATCATTCATCCGCACCGACTTATTCTGTATCGCCTCCAGATACTCCTGCCTGCAGACCGGATCTGTAACCATCCCGTCGGAAAGAGCCTTGGCGTATCCCGCAACCGTCGTCATGGGCGTGCGCAGATCATGGGCAATATCCGAAAGCATCAGATTCCGTTTCCGGTCAAATTCCTGTTTGGCCGCCTCCCGCCCCCGCTGGATCTCCTTAAACTCCCGCATAGTGATCCGCGCAAAAACAACCGCTCCCAGGATATACGGAAGGAGAATCACAAGGGCAACCACCGCCATCACAAGAAAGAAAACGATCATATCCTGTTTTTCCATCCGAACCATAGACACATTGACATGGGTTCCCGGCAGTAGGTAAAAAAGTCCCCTTTGAATCTGCTCCCCCGCAAACTGAACCGTGCTCCGGACGCCGGCTGGGACAACCAGCTGCAGCGCACTGACCAGAATGATCAAAAGCATCGCCACCAGCAACAGGAAAATCTCCACCCCTCCCAGTGAAAGTTTGTCCAGATAATTGGGAAAGAACCGGGCAAGCAGCACCGGCATCACGTACTGGTTCATCAGAAAGGTAATCACATATTCCGCAATTCCCACAACTGCCAGAATCTCAATGAATCTTTTAATCAAAAACCACTGCAGGTTTTCCTCTCTACCCATAGGCTACTTCTCCAATCGATACCCAAGCCCGCGGATCGTGCGAATGTAGGCAGCCGGCTCCTCATGGAGCTTCGCACGCAGCTTGCTGATGCAGACCATAATATTATTGTCTGCCACCACGTACTCTTCTCCCCAGCCCTGCTCGTAAATCTGCTGCTTGGTAAAAACCTTCCCCGGATGCTCCATGAACAGCTCCATGATCTTGTACTCCACCGATGTCAGCTCAATGGTTTCCTCCCCCTTCCTAAGGGTACAGGACTCCGGATCCAGGGTCAGATCCCGCACCGAAAGAACCGCTTTCGCCCCTTCCCCGGCGCCGGTACCCAGGGAATAAAACCTGCGGATATTGGAATTCACCCGTGCCACCGCCTCCAGGGGGTTAAAGGGCTTCGCCAGATAATCATCGGCCCCCAGATTCAGACCAAGAATCTTCTCCGAATCCGCATTCTTGGCAGAAAGGATCATCACCGGCACATTGCTCTCCTTCCGGATCTCCTGAAGCACGTGAAATCCGTCCATTTTGGGCATCATAATGTCCAGAATGCACAGATCCGGTTTGTGACGGTGCAGCAGGTTCAGTGCCTGCTGCCCATCCTCTGCCTCTATCACTTCGTAGTGTTCATTTTCCAGGTAGAGCCGAAGAAGACTTCGGATCTCCGGCTCATCATCTGCAATTAAGATCTTATAGCTCATACATACTCCTGATTGATCTGATTATAATTTCCTGCTCCCTGGGGGGTTCCGTAGCGAAGTGCCTCATACAGTGCCGCGCCTGTCTGACGTACATATGGAATCACGTAGAAGACGCCCAGGATTCCCAGTGTAAGTCCCGACAGAATATACCATCCGATGAAAGAAAGATCCAGTACAAAGGCTCTCCACTTCTGTCCCTTCATCATGCGCTTACTCTCCGCAAAAGCCTCTTCCTTCGTCATCTGCGGGTTATCTGCCAGCAGGTACGGAATCATCCGGTACTCATATGCCTTCACAATACCCGGAATGACGAAAAGCAGTGTCCAGAAAAATGTGTACATATCACGGAAAAACATGGTCTTTGCGATATTCTTATAATTGTTGTCAAAAGCGTATCCAATATTGCCTACCTGTGCCGGCTCCTGCAGGTTCCGCAGGAAAAAGCGTGTGCAGCCCACCTCGAAGGGATTAAAAGTAAAGGCCGCCAATACCGCGCACAATGCAAAAATCACAAAGAAAACAAGGATACATACGATCACTGCAACAACAATGACGATCGGATTGTCCAATCCCACGCTACTGTCAACAGTATCATTCTCCTGCGCTTCCTCCAGGTCAGGTGCCGGAATAATATATTTATCCTGACCATCCTCCATAGTTACCTCGTAGGTATTGTTGTATGCCTCATCCATCCCCGTATTCGATCCGGCAATACTGGCGACAGTGCTTCCGCCTCCCATAAGAAGTGTCAGGAGTATCCCCACCAACACCGATTTCCAGTAGTTACGCTTAAACGAGCTCTTTGCCCGCGCTTTCAGGTCTGATCGTTTCCACATATGAATTCCTCCTCTTTTCAAACCATTTGATTTATCTTATGGTCCTATCTTACCATGGGAATCTTAGCATCGAACTCGCTTTTCCTTAACGTTTCCTTAACGGATTCCTTAAAATATCTATTCAGAACTCCTCCTCATATTATACGACAAAAATGGGGTGGCGCAAGCGCCACCCCACTTAGGTTCCTAAATTACTTTACTGTAATCTTCATTGTAACTGTCTTGGTAGCTCCGCTCTTTAAGATAACCTTCACCTTTATGGTTGTGGTACCTTTCTTCTTTGCGCGGATCTTGCCGGTCTTCTTGTTGACAATTGCTACAGACGGCTTGCTTGATGTGTAAGTAATCTTGGATACATTCTTCATATTCAGCTTACTGCTCATCTGCATGGTCGTTGTCTTACCTGTCTTCAATGCTGTAGAAGACTTCTTAGCACTAACCGTCTTTAAGATGCTCTTCTCGATAGAAGCTGCCTTCTCCGGTGTTACCAGCTTGTAGATGCATCCTGCCGGAAGTGCAACCTTAACGGTTCCATCTTTGCTTACAGTGTATGTCTTTGCATTAACCAGAACATGTTTCTTTGTCTCTTTGTCATATGCTACAACCTTAAGCTTAGCACCTGCGGTAAGATCAGAAGCGGCTGCCTTAACGGTATAGCTCTTGTCCCCGGAAGTAACGGAAACAGAAACCGTAACATCCTTGGTATCGGCAGCGTCTGTAATCTGGGAAACTACATCGCCGGAAATGGTTGCTGCTACACTTGTCTTTCCGCTTGTGCCGGTTACGGCTACCTCAGCCTTAGCCTCTGTTACCTTGCCTTCTGCATCCTTCTGTACAGTGACGGTTGCGGAAACATTCTCAGCTGCCTCTGCAATCACAGAAACTTCCTTGCTTCCGGTAACATTGCCGTTAGCATCTTTATCGGTTGTAACGGTAACTTCTACTTCCTTGCCGGATTCGTTCTTGGTTGTCTCTGTCTTGGTCTCGGTGGTTGTGCCATCCGGGTTCTTAGTTACGGTTGTGTTGTCCGGTGTGGACGGATCAACCGGTGTATTAGAGATTTCTCCTGTTTTCTTAAGTACAACCGTTCCACCTGCTGCAGCGGCTGGAATTTCTACGCTTACTGTTCCATTAGCTACAATGTAAGCACTTCCGGAATACAGATCTGTCATAATAGAACCATTGCTCTCAGTTACCGGAATATCCACAGTCTTTGCTGTGGATTTAATATTCATTCCAACATAGAGTTTTGTTCCATTATAGCTTCTGGAAACTACATCATATCCCATATCATCAGATACTGCTACAGCTTGTCTGTCACCTCTTGCAAATACATCTGTGTAATCATTACGGATTGCAAGCATCTTCTTGTAATGGTTGTATGTTGCATTGCTCTCATTAACCAGTGACCAGTCAAAGTCATAACGGTTTGTCTGATATGGATATACATTTTCTCCTGTCAGACCAATTTCCTCACCATAGTAGATTACCGGCTGACCTTTTGCTGTAATCTGCAGGGTTGCTGCTACGAGAGAAGCTGCTGTTGCATCTTCTTCTGTCATCTTCTTGTTAGAAATCAGATTCTGCTTAAATCCAATCTCATCATGGCTTCCTAAGAACTGACCTGTCATATAGGTATTATTCAGAGCTGCGTTTCTGGATGCCAGGAAGCTTTCAACAGAAGAAATACCGCCTGTTACAAAATTTGTTGCCTGATCGTTAAAATCGAAATCCAGGTCTGCATCCATTTCACCGGTTCCCAATGTACCACCGTTGGCTGCATATCCACCACCGGCATACTCACCGATCATCTTGAATTTCGGATCAGCCTCTGTCAGAGAATTCTTAAGCTCTGCCCAAGTTGCATTCTCTACATGCTTTACAGTATCAACACGGAAGTAATCAATTCCATAATCCTTTACCCATTGTGTCTGCCATTCTACCAGCTTAGCACTTACTGCCGGATCCTCTGTTTTGAAATCCGGTAAATTAGATAAAGAATCCTTCTGGTCATCTCCGGAAACAATATCCTCTCCAGAGCGAATCATATCTTTATCCTCTAAAACACTGTTGAACTCTTTTTCTGTGCCATAACCAGCATGATTAACTACGATGTCCACCATAATCTTAATACCACGCTTATGAGCTTCACTAATTAAGGTCTTAAATTCTTCTCCTGTACCAAGAGTCGGATTCAACTTTGTAAAATCACTTGCCCAATAACCATGGAATGCTGCATTGTAAGGAACATCATCACTTCCAGTACCATTTACCTCAACGCCCGGAATATTTTCTACAATCGGTGTGATCCAGATTGTATTGATTCCCAATTCCTCCAGGTAATCCAGTTTCTGGGTAATTCCGGCAAAGTCTCCTCCATGGTATGTTCCCGCATTTTTCTTATTGTATGTTTCAGCACCGCTTTCAGTATTATTTGTTTCATTTCCATCAAAGAAACGGTCGGTCAGCATGAAATAGATAACTGCCTCATCCCAATCAAAATCGTCTGCTGCATCGGTCTTTGTACGTGCAACAACATCTACCTCAACACTTGTAGTATACTCATTTCCATACTGGTCTGTTACCACGATCGGTAATGTCTTAGTTCCTAATGAAGTTTCTCTGGTTACAGAGATTGTAACTGCCTGTAAATCCGGTACAATTGCCAATGCACTGCTTCCGCCCAGAGAAGAAACATCAATAGAAGCAGTTGCTACTTCTAACTTCTCCTGATCAGTTTCTGCCTGATTTACAGTAAACTTCACAACATTATTCTCATTATAGTTGAAAGACTGATTCATTACTTCCGCTGAAATTGTTGCATTCAGCTTATAGTAATCTACATATGAATAATCTATATTATTCTTTGTCTCCTGATTTGGATTATATTTGTCCAAAACATACTCTTCTCCAACCTTATAGCGGTAATCGATGCGTCCATCCGTTAATCCTGAGGATACGTACTCAAAACGCTTATTATCCTCATTATAGTCCATTTGTTCCACTTTTCCATTGATTTCTACAGCTACATTTAAATCAGCTAATGTACCTTTAACCAACGCACTGTCATCACGATAGTAGAAAGAAATCTTATTTTCCTTTGGCTGTAATTCATATCCAATATTGTATGGTGCACTAAGAGTTGGCTCTTCCCCCGTCTTGATTTTTGCACACACTACAGTCTGATCCAATGGGAATGAAATAGAATGATCTCCACCATCTTTAATCCATGGATCCCCAGAACCATCTAATACAACGACAAAATCTACTTTTGTGCAGGTTGGCTTAACCGGAACTTTTACCAGCCATTTGCCATCACCATTTACCTCAAAATCAATCTTTTCAGCTTTGTATCCCGTTGTCCAAGAATAGAACTGCGTGGTTTTACCAGACTCAATCGTTGGATTTTCATATTCCAGATAAAAATATCTTGGCTCTGTTTTTGTAATGGTTGGTTTTTCGGTAGTTGGAGTTTTTCCGTACTCGTACCATAAAGTAACCTCTGAAGCATCCTCATCAATTACATAGTACTGATTTCCATCCTGTCCTTCCCATGTGCCAGCTACATCTCTGGCAATGATACCAAGAGTATTATACGGAAGTGTCGCGGTACCCTGTACCCAGGTAACACCATTTTCCTCATCCGTAACAGTCTTATCCAAAGTCATAACTGTATTACGGCTTCCACCTTTTTCAAAAATGTAGATATCTGATTTTCCCGGCGTCATTTCCAAATCCTGAGAGTACATATTGATGGTTACTTTATACTGCTTGTCAACTACAGGGATTGTAATGTCCTGCGTAAATTCTCCATGTGCTGCAACTACTGTCACTTTGGTTATATCCGAAGTTGATGCAACTGTAATCTTATTATCCGTTAAGGTAACACCTTCAGGTGTACCCTTTAAAGAATATGTAATAGTTACATCTGCTGCAGTTTCAGACTTACCATCGTAATATTTCGCCTCTGTTGTAAGAGCTGTTTTCGTTCCTTTCACAATGTTAGGATTGCTTACAACTAATGTCTGAACCAAAGACTGCTGAACTGCAACATCCTTCTTTGCATCTGTCAAATTAATTGTGAATGTTACATCAGCTGGTGCCTTTACCGTAACCGAACGATTGCTAGATGTTCCCCACGGTAAATCCCATCCTTTATTCTCAGGATCCTGCAGAATCTTATACTGATAGGTTCCTGCCTGAACATTTTTGTAAGTGATACTGAATATATTTTCATTATTGGAATCCTGTTTTAAAGCATTGTTCATGTCTGACTGATTCCAATTACTTCCTGCCAGCCCTGCTTCTCCAGCTAAAACAAAGACTTTCTGGATTTCGGGTTCCTTTATTTCCGTACTTTTATCAGCAGAGGTAAACCACTTCTTAGTACTTGGGGAAAAATATGCCTCTTTATATCCCCCTTTAGCAATCTGTGCATTCCAGTACTTAAGCTCCGTCCCATCCGTTTTAACAAACGCCATACCATCCACAGTTCCGGAAATGGTTACATATCCCCAGCCCGATAAATTCGTATCCGTAAGTAATGTAGGATATTTAGATCCTTCTCCCCATGAAGTCGGGCGAAATGCATGTGCTGTATCCCCTTCTGTTACCTGGGCCGCACTCCAGACGTTAACGCCCCAATCTGTTACAGTCGTGTCATCTGGCAGCTCAAAATACAGTTTTACAGAACTGTCATCTGCCGCTTTCGCTGTCACCGGTGCTACTGCCAGCGATGTCACGATCATGGCCATCGCCATCAGCAGGCTCAGCAACCGCTTGCCTACCGGTTCTCTTTTTTGTTTTCTCATGAAAACCCTCCATTTCTCTTTCTGACCTCCCAGTCAGTTATTCCACTTGGTACTTGTGCACTATTACCCAAATATATCCTCAAAACCTCCTCTTCTTTTATGCACAAGTTTAGATAGTACTGATAATTATAGCCTTATTTGTTGTCATATTCAACAATAAACTGTCACCCATTTTCAAATTCATCCTTTTTACCAAATTCTCTGTAACATTTTTGTAAAAATTAACAATCCCCACCTGCCATCTGGATCCTCCAGGTGTTGCAGGCGGGGCTTTGGGAAAAACCATGTGGGAAGTTTTAGTTCTTGAATTTATGCAGTCTCTTTGTGCCCCACTCCCACACATAATAAGTCACAATGAGTAATATTCCTGTAGAAACCCAGGCTGCCGGGTCTGCATAGCAGACTCCGGTGTAGCCAAAGGGTTTTGCTAAAACAGCAATTGCTGCAACCCTCGCAACAAGCTCCATGACTCCGCTAAGCATAGGAACCAGACCTCGATCTAATCCCTGAAGCCCATTTCTATATGCAAAGATCCATGCCAATGGCAGCATAAATATACTTACAATATATAGATATCTCATTGCATAATCCATGTCTGTTGCTGTTGGAGATTTGATAAACCATCCAATCATGTGTGGTCCAACAAGACAGTTGATGACGGCAGCCACCACTGCGCATCCGATACAAATCCAAAAGCAGGCTTTCATTCCCTTAAAAATACGTTCATATTTTCCGGCGCCAAGGTTCTGTCCACAATATGTGGCCGCAGCGGTTCCAAGGGTCGGCATTGTCTGCGTGGCAATGTTATTAACCTTCGACGCCGCTGTAAACGCAGCAACAACCTGTGAACCAAATACATTTACAGATGCCTGGAATATCATGGTTCCAATCGCTGTTATTGAATAGTTGAGTGCCATCTGAATTCCTATGTAAAGCATATGACTCACACCGCCAAAGTCCATATAATAGTCATCTCTCTTTGTCCTCAAAATATCATATTTTTTGAACATGACAATAAAACACAGCAGCGCAGAAACACCCTGCGAAATTACCGTTGCATATGCTGCACCGGCGGTTCCTGTTTTAACCACTACGATAAAAAATATATCCAGAATAATGTTTAACACCGATGAAAAAATCAAAAAATAAAGCGGTGTCCTGCTGTCGCCGATACTTCTAAGAAGTCCCGATGCCACATTATATGACATTGTACAAAAGATTCCTGCAAAGATGACCTTGATGTACGCATCAGCCATAGCAAGTATATTTTCCGGAGTATTCATCCATATCAGAAACTGCTTTGACGCAATTACGGTCGGTATCGTAAGGATTGTGGAAACGATTACTGTAAGCATGATTGCAAGTGCAACATAATGCTTGAGCAAGGTCTCGTTTTTTGCACCAAAGGCATGACTTACCATTACTCCAAATCCCTGCGCAATACCATTTGCAAATCCCAGCACCAAAAACATAAGACAGCCTGTTGACCCCACTGCTGCCAAAGCGTCAGAACCAAGATACTGTCCCACTATGATTGTATCAACCATATTATAAAATTGCTGAAATAAATTACCCATCAAAACAGGGATTGAAAATAAAAGTATTATTTTCATTGGGTTTCCCTTGGTCATATCCGTCTTCATTTCGACATGTCTCCTTTTTCTTTTTGCTTTGCTCACACATTATATACACGTGTCATACAGTATTCAAGTGCTATTTTCTTTTATCCTCAATTTTTGTATATCTTGTTTATGGCTGCAATTTTGCAATAATAAGTAAAAAAAACCGGCCACAGCAAAAGGCTGCAGCCGGACTTTCGTCTCGCGTAGCAAATACTTTATTTTATTCGCAAACGTACGGCATCATTGCAAGATGACGTGCTCTCTTGATTGCAACAGTAAGAGCTCTCTGATGCTTTGCACAGTTGCCTGTGATACGGCGGGGAAGAATCTTTCCTCTCTCAGAGATGTATCTCTTTAACTTGTTGATATCCTTATAATCAATGACATTGTCCTTGCCACAGAATACACATACCTTTTTTCTTCTACGCATTGGTCTTCTCTTTGCGGAAGCACCATCACGATCAGCTGTCTTATTGAAAGCCATGGTCTTTACCTCCTTATATAATATAAGCTCTAATTAAATGGTAATTCTTCATCAATTCCGTCGGGAATATTCATGAAGCCATCTCCGGCAGCCTCACTCGGAGATGGAGCTGCTGCACCGCCAAAATCACTTCCGCCACCGGAAGAATTCTTGCTCTCTGCAAACTCCACGTTCTCTGCCACAACATCGGTGGTGTAAACGCGCTGTCCATCTTTATTCGTATAACTGCCTGTCTGGATCCGCCCTTCGAGAACGAACTTGGTTCCCTTGCGACCGAATCTCTCCAGAAACTCTGCGGTCTTGTAAAAGGCCACGCAGCTGATGAAATCCGCTGTCTGCTCATCATTGCCGTTACGATTATTGCGGCTGCCACGACGATCAACAGCAATTGTAAATCTGGCAATTGCCATTGCATTCTCCCCCTGTGAATAACGGACTTCAGCGTCTCTGGTTAATCTACCCATAAGAATTACTTTATTCATACGATCTCCTACTTTCTTATACTACTGCTCGTCTTTCTTAACGCATAAGAAACGAAGAACATTGTCCATGATGCGGACATCCTGCTCAACCTTAGCAGGAACGTCAGATGCTGCATCGAACTGGATGAAGTAGTAGAATGCTTCGCTCATCTTCTGAACGTCGTAAGCTAATTTCTTCTTACCCCATTCTTCCACTTCTGTAACAGTACCGCCTGCACGAGTGATGTACTCTTTTGCCTTCTCAACGGTTGCTGTTCTCGCATCATCCTCGATCTTTGCACTAACGACGAGTGCTAATTCATACTTGTTCATGCGAATTTTTACCTCCTTTTGGTCTCTGGCTCACAGATTTCCTGTGAACAAGGAAAAATAGTTATCACGAGGATATACTATACCATGGTTTTCGCCTGATTTCAAGCATTTTTTCAAAAAATACCGATTATTTGGTAATGGCATAATATCACATCCTCCACTTTACGGTTTACGCAGCCCTCTGGTATTCTTCTCCACCAGCTTGCGTGTCACCATCATCTGGTGTCCGCAGCCCAGGCACTTCAGCCGGAAATCCGCCCCCACGCGTAAAATCTCCCACTCATGGCTGCCGCAGGGGTGCGGTTTCTTTAATTTAACGATATCTCCCACTTCGTAATGATATTGATTCAATGTCTGTAATGCTCCTTATATCTCAATTTTCGAAAACACACTTCCCAGCCCTGCCTGTATCAGCAGATCCGCCCGTACATCCATAGGCGTTGTGCTCTTGTTGATCAGCACCAGCTTATGTCCATTGTAGTAATCGATGAGCCCCGCTGCCGGATAGACCGCCAGAGAGGTGCCTCCCACGATCAGTATATCTGCGTGGCTGATGTAATAGACCGCATCCTGAAGGGTCTTCTGGTTCAGCCCCTCCTCGTAGAGCACCACATCCGGCTTCACCGGTCCGCCGCATTTCGGGCAGGTGGGAACGCCCTCGGAATGAAGAATATCCTCCGCACTCATGAACTCATAGCAGCACTCGCAGTAATTCCGAAGCACGCTTCCGTGCAGCTCCATGACATTTTTGCTGCCGGCTTTCTGGTGGAGCCCGTCAATATTCTGGGTCACTACGCCCTTTAGCTTGCCCGCCTTCTCCAGCTCTGCCAGCTTGATATGGGTGATGTTGGGTTCTGCATCCAGACACAGCATTTTATTGCGGTAAAAACGGTAAAATTCCTCCGGATTCTGCCGGTAAAAGCTGTGGCTTAGTATGGTCTCCGGCGGATATTTGTACTGCTGGTTATACAGCCCGTCCACGCTTCGGAAATCCGGAATCCCGCTCTCCGTGGACACTCCGGCGCCGCCGAAAAATACGATGTTGTCAGATTCCTTTACCCATTTCAAAAACTGTTCTACCGCTTCCATGCTGCTGCCCTTCTTTCTTCACTGCCACTAAATGTTTTTCAGAATCTTGTCAATGCACGGCTTGTTGGAAAGCACCATCAGATGCTCTCCCTCCTGGAATACATAGTCCGCATTCGGAGAAATATTGGTCTTCTCCCCCTGCTTCACTCCGAGAATATCCACGCCGTATCTCTGACGGAAGTTAAGTTCCATAATGGAATGTCCGATCCACTCCTTATGAATGGGGATCTCATATATGGAGTATTCCTCATCCAGCTCGATATAGTCAAATACATGGTTGATGCTGCACCGCTTCGCCAGCTTGATGGCAATATCCCGGTCCGGATAGATCACCTCGTCCGCCCCGTTGCGCAGCAGAAACTTGGCATGTACATCACGGTTTGCCTTGCTGATGACACATTTTGCGCCCATTTCCTTCACAAGGCTTGTGATTTCCAGACTGCTCTGAAAATTCGCTCCGATGCACACAAACACGAGATCAAAATTGCTTACACCCAGGCTTTTCACCACCTGGGGATTGGTACAGTCACCGATCTGCACATTTGTTACTCTATATATGAGATCAGACACCTTTTCCTCGCTGATATCCACCGCCATCACGTCGTTGCCGAGATTGATCAGGTTGTCGCAGAGATGATGGCCGAATTTTCCCATTCCTATGATTAAAATTGATTTCATTGTTTCCTCTCCTTATCCTATCGTTATCTTCTCCGCCGGAAGTGTCAGCTTTTTGTTGTCCGTCTTCTGGATCAGCGACAGTACAAAGGTCATACTTCCGATTCTGCCGCAGTACATGAGAAGAATGATGATGATTCTTCCGGTTATGTTCAGATTTCTTGTGATGCCGGTAGTCATACCTACCGTACTGATGGCGGAATATACCTCAAACAGTACATCCGAAAGCTCCAGACTGCTGGTTGCCATAATGGCAAGGGTGCTGAATACACCCAGAGTCAGGTTCAGACAGAAGATCATACAGGCTTTCTTGATGACGTCATCGCTGATCCGCCGGTGAAAAATATTACAGCCGCTCTCCCCCCGCAGGTTCGAGATCATATACAGTATCACAACCACAAAGGTGGTGGTCTTAATACCACCTGCCGTAGAGCCCGGGCTTCCTCCGATAAACATTAGTATAATGGTCACAAACTTGCTTTCCGGCCGGAGCGCCCCGGTGTCAACGGTATTAAAACCGGCGGTTCTGGCGGTCACAGACCCAAAGAGAGATGCCAACACCTGTTCCCCGGCAGAAAGCCCCTCCAGGGTATTTCCCTGTTCAAAAAGGAGCAGTAAGAAAGCTCCCCCGAAAACCAGCAATGCCGTCACGCAGAGAACCAGCTTCGTATTCAAAGAAAACTGCTTCCAGTGAAAATGCTTCGTTGTTACATCATTCCAGACGATGAATCCCAGACCGCCAATGACGATCAGCACAATGAGGGTCAGGTTTACCAGCGGATCCCCCGCATAATCCACGAAGGAGGAGTAAGATCCCTGCTGTCCCATGAGATCGAAGCCTGCATTACAAAAGGCCGACACGGAATGGAAGATACTGAAATAGATCCCCTTAAGGGGGCCAAACTTCGGAATGAACCGGATTGCAAGCAGAATCGCCCCTATTCCCTCAAACAGCAGTGTTCCCATCAAAATTTTCTTCGTCAGCTTCACAATGCCCCCAAGCTCCAGAGCATTGACGCTCTCCTTGATGCGGTCTCTCTGGCGCAGGCCGATCTTCTGCTGGAAGGCCATGGCCAAACCCACGCTGATGGTAATAAAGCCAAGACCACCAATCTGTATCAATGTTAAGATAATAAATTGTCCAAACATGCTCCAGTGGAGCCAGGTATCGTATACCACAAGTCCTGTCACACAAGTGGCACTGGTGGCTGTAAAAAGCGCATCCAGAAAATCCGTTATGTCCCCACTCCTGGAAGCCATGGGAGACATCAGCATAAATGTTCCTAACAGGATAATGAGAAAGAAACCAGCTGCAATGTACTGCACCTGGTTCAATCTCTTTATCCGACCCTTTTCAAATAATCCATTCATTTTATAAACTGCCTATCTTTTATGAAATAAAGACATTATAATTCTCTATTCCCCAAAAGTCAATTGCCTAAAAACGAAGACCCTGCTGTTCTAATCTCTCTACAATTTTCTCCAGATCCTGAATATCTGAAATCAGTCCCTTGGAGTAGCTTTCTGCACCACGGCAAATCTCCTCTGCCTTATCGAAATCTCCCTGATTCAGGGCATTCACTACCTGATGTCCAAAGCTATGTAATTTCTTATGCTTCTCCTGGATGGTACCCCAAACCTTTTTGACTTCAGCACTCTCAGGAACCACCGAATAATAGAAATGTCCGAAACCGCACTTGGTATCATCCATCTGAATCGGCGTTGCCTGCTTCTTCTCCACCATATCCTTCAGGGAAGAAAGCCATGCCTGATGCGCGCTGATGGCAGATCTTAGATGGTTTGCGAAGGTCTTATTCTCCATCCGGTAGAAGGCATCCTTACCCATCTGTCCCATGATCTTAGCCGCCTCATCCATTTCTCTCTCGATGGTAAGTACAGGAGCGATCACATTCTTCAGATTGCCGGCGATATCAAGAATCTGCTGTACCTGTCCATGCTGCTCCTCGCATTTCTGCTGAATATGGGAAGCCTGGTTCGCCATCTCGTCCATAGAGCTGGAAATCTCCTGGCTGACTGCTGCCAGAGAGCTTACCGAATCAGCAATCTTTCCAACGCTCTTCTGATTCTCATCATTGATCTCCCATACAGAGCCGATCTTTTCACTCATGCCGCCCAGCATCTCAACGGCGGTATTTACGCTGTTAACACTCTTGCCGGAAGCCTCCTTGATGCGCTCTACGAACTCACCCATGTTGGCTGTCAGATTCTGCGTCTGCTCAGCAAGCTTACGGATTTCCTCTGCAACGACTGCAAAGCCCTTGCCGGCTTCTCCTGCTCTTGCTGCCTCAATGGATGCATTCAGTGCAAGAAGATTGGTCTGTCCGGAAATGGAACTGATTCCTGCGATTACCTCATTCATATGATTAATGATATCAGACAAATCTTCCATGTTCTGCTTCATTTCGTTGGATTCTTCTATCGCCTTACCGGAAAGTTCACGGATAGAGGTCAGCTCCTCCTGTCCCTTCTCTATCTTTGCATAAATTGCATTGCTCTCCTCAGAAGCGGTCAAAATCGTGTTGGTAAGATCCTCATGCTGATTGGAAACTTCACCCGCAACACGGGAACTCTCCGTTGCTGACTGCAAAATACCATCCGTTGACTCAGCCAGATCACTGGAGATCGTACCAAGCTGATCTGTATAATGAACTAGAGAAAGATCCAATGAGCTGATCTTCATCACTGCGGAAAGCTCCTTCTCCATCACCTGCTCTAACTGCTTCTTTCCGTTGAACAATCTTGTATAAATCTGTCCAATCTTTGGATCCGCCTTTGAATAATCAACTGCCTTCAAAGAGGATAATGCTTCCATACATACTTTGTCTGACTTTTTAAATCCCATCTTTTCCACTCCAATCGTAAAAATAGTGTAGTTTACCCCCACCTCTGACCTTTATTTTGAACTCTAATCGCGCTAAAGTCAACTATTTTTTGTACTTTTCCCCCAATATTTTATTTTTTTTGATTTAAATTTCAGTAAATTTGTGCAAGTACGACACTTGCAGCGATTCCGGCAAGGGTTGCCACCATTGCTCCCGCCAGTGTATAGCGGGTTTTCTTCACCTTGACGGACATAAAATACACCGACATGGTATAAAATATGGTCTCGGTGCTTGCAAGCATAATGGAAGCAGCTCTTCCGATCATGGAGTCGGTTCCATGCTCCTTATACAGATCCAGAAGCAGACCTGTGGAAGCGGAGGAGGAAAACATTTTTACAATGGCAAGGGGCACCAGCTCTGTGGGGAAATGTGTGCCAAACAGGATTTTTTCCAGAATACCGGATAAAAAGTCAAGAAAACCGGAGGCACGCAGGATTCCCACCGCAACCATCAAGCCGATCAGCGTAGGCATAATCTCCACCACGGTTCGTATACCGCTTTTGGCTCCATCCAGAAAATCCTCATACACTCTCTGATGATGGGACATGGCCGTTCCCACAGTGATCAGGATGATCAGAGGAATCACCGCCTCTGAAAGATATGTAACCAGCCTCATCGCTTTGCTCCTGCCCGCTTCCCATCCAGAATCTGCCGCAGCTTAATAAAGACCACCGCGGCCAGGGTAGACGCCAGAGTTGCGAGGATTGCCGGTCCTACGATCGCTGTGGGGCTGACGGAACCATACTCACTCCGGTAGGCAATGATACTTACCGGAATCAGCTGCAGGGAAGAGATATTGAGGATCAGAAAATCACACATGGCATCCGTTGCCCTGCCGCTTCTGGCATCCAGCTGCTTAAGCTCTTTCATGGCCATCAGACCTGCAGGCGTTGCCGCCCAGCCAAGCCCCAGGATGTTTGCCACCATGTTTGCGGCAATGTGGGTTCTTGCCTCGCTTTCCCTCGGTACCGATGGAAACAGAAAGGTAAGGACGGGTCCCATCCGCTGTGCGATTCTTTCCACCATCCCTTCCCGCTCTGCAATCCGCATGATCCCTACCCAGAATGCCATTGCCGAGGCCATGGTGATACAGAGGCTGACTGCTTCCTTCGCGGAGGCCAGCGCCTGATCCGTCACTGCTCCCAGATTCCCCGTCAGCGCTGCGTATACCACGCCGACAACCATCATTCCTCCCCAGAGATAATTCATAGCTCCTCCCAACAGGATTTTGTATTATTCTATTCTTTTTCCGGTTCAATTATGTTTTTGTTACGGAAACTTCCCGCACGGATTTTCGCACGGCTCCGCCTGCCGTCTGGGGCAGACGCTCGATTTATGCCAAACCGTGTGCGAGTTAATGCCTCTATACACTGAAGCGGGCACGGGGAATACACGTTCAAGCGAAGCGCGTTTGTATTTCCCGTGCCCCCAATAAGCTCTGTGGATAGAGGCATTTACTCGCACTAGGTGCAGGCATCCTGAGAGCGTCTGCCCCAGACGGCAGGCGGGGCCGTACGAAAATCCGTGCGGGAAGTTTTAATTATTATTTTTTTGCCAGCTCCTTCAGGCTCTCTACCATCTCCAGGTCGGACTGCTGCACCTTGATGTTGGTGGTCATGGGCTCCTGCCCGGGCTTTGTCACTGTAACCTCAAGGATAGTTCCCTCCTGTACACCACCGGCCAGAACCGCATTCCAGAAGGCAATAAATTTCGGATGGTTCGCGGTAAACACCTCTTTTGCTTTCATGATTTTTCCCATTGCTGCTAAATTCATCATATTGGTTCACTCCTTAATTTTTCTGTTTTTGTCTGTTACAAAATCATTCTATTCTAACACATATTTCCGGTTTGGAGCACATATATTTTTGTTAATTCGTCTCACTGGAGCAACCCATATGAAATCCCTTCTGAAAAAATACCGGATTCTTGTTGTTTCCCTCCTTCTTTTGGCGCTGTTTCTGGGCTTTTACTGTCTGCCCGGCCTGCGTAAAGGCGGCAGCAAAGACTTTCGCGCTTTCTGCACCACACTTTTCAAAAACGAGGTTACGGACAACACCATGAATCTGCATTTCACCCTGAAGGATCCCAAGGCGGCGGGGATCGACTCCTACACGGTCACTCTTGGCAGTTTGTCCGAAAACAGCCCCAAAGATTCCGGGAAAGCACTGGAAAAGCTGCAAAAGGAGCTGGAAGGTTTTTCCCGCCGTTCCCTAAGCCGGGAGGAAAAGCTTACCTACGATGTGCTCTCCGACAACATTTCCCGTCAACAGGCATTAAAGGCCTTTCCCTATTATGAAGAGATCCTGTCCCCCTCTAGTGGCATTACTTCCCAGCTTCCGATTCTGCTGGCAGAATACCGCTTTGACAGGAAACAGGATATCGATGATTATCTGACTCTTCTTTCCCAGATGGATACTTATTTTTCCGAACTGCTCTCCTATGAAAAGAAAAAAGCTGACAAGGGTCTTTTCATGTCCGATGATATCTGCATGAAGGTCATTGCCGGCTGTGAGGTTTTTACCGGACATCCCGATGACAATTTCCTCATTGATACCTTCGCCAGCCGACTGGGGCAGGTAGAAGGGCTCAGTGATGCCCAAAAGCAGGATTATATCGACCGGAACAAGGCCGTGATTGCGGATCACGTCATCCCTGCCTACAGCCAGATGATTTCCGGGTTGACTGCCCTCATGGGCAGTGGGCGAAATGACTGGGGGCTTTGCTATTATCCGAAGGGAAAGGTCTATTATGAAGCCGTTGCCGCCTATGCCAGCGGCTGCGATGACGGTGCCGAAAGCCTGTATCAGCAGATTGCACAGGCGCGGAAGGAGGATCTGGCGGTCTGTGCCAAAATCCTTGACAAAGATCCGTCCCTGTCAGACTCTTCCGAAGAGCTGAAGGGGAAATACAATGACGAAACCAAAATGCTCTCCGCCTTGGAGAACAGCATACAGAAGGATTTCCCGGCACCGCCGGAAACAGAGTGGGAGATTTGCCACGTGGATCCCTCTCTCTCGGAATACCTTGCCCCGGCCTTTTACATAACCGCCCCCATTGATGATTATTCCTACAACCGGATTTACATCAATGACGCCGGTGATTACAGCGATCTATACTATTTTACCACCCTCGCCCATGAGGGTTATCCGGGGCATCTCTACCAGACCATCCAGTCCTACTACTACGGCCTTGCGCCGGTGCGCTCTCTGTTAAACTATCCGGGCTACACAGAAGGGTGGGCCACCTATGTGGAAATGTTGTCCTACTACTACGCGGGTCTGCCCCGGAAGGAGGCTTCCCTGCTGCAGCATAACCAGGCGGCTGTTTTAAGCTTATACGCCTCCTCCGACATCGGCATTCACTATTTTGGCTGGAAAAAGGCAGAGATGGAAAAATTCTGGAATATGTATGGATTTACCGACAGTGATACGATAGAGAATATTACGGATCTGATTCTTGAAGAGCCGGGGAATTATCTGAAATATTACGTAGGCTATCTGAAATTCCGCCAGCTCAGGGAATCTTACGAACAGAAATACGGCGACAGGTTCGATGCCTGCGCCTTCCATGAGGCGATTCTTCGCACCGGACCGGCACCTTTTTCTATTGTAGAGAAGATAGTTACGGAACTGTACCCCTAAACAGGGAAGTTATTTATATCAGCTGGTTGTATATATCCCGCTTGCTGACCCCCCGGTCTTTGGCCACCAGCTTCATCGCCTCCTTGCGGGCAATTCCCTGGGATTCGTAAACTGCCATATGCTCTTCCAGACTCATGGATTCCCAGCCTGCCCGGGCTTCTTCCTCCACCTGGGTGCGGGATTTGCCCGCAATGACCAGCACGTACTCCCCCCGGGGCTCGTTGATCTCATAATAGGAAAGGCTCTCCCCAAGCGTCATCTGTATTTTTTCCTCATGGCGCTTGGTGAGCTCCCGACAGATAGTCAGCCGCCGGTCGCCCCCTAGGGTATCTGCCAGCTCCTTTAAGGTCTTTACCAGATGATGGGGTGCCTCATATATAATCATGGTTCTAGTCTCATTTTTTAATTCCTCCAGAACCGCCTGATGTTCTTTCTTATCCTTGGGCAGAAAGGCCTCAAAGGCAAAACGTCTGGTGGGAAGACCGGACATGGTCAGTGCCGTAATGCAGGCTGCCGCCCCCGGAAGAGATGTCACGGGAATTCCCTCCTCATAACAGATCCGCACAATATCCTCCCCCGGGTCGGAAATCCCCGGCGTACCGGCATCCGTAATGAGTGCAATGTTTTTTCCCTGCCGCAGCTTCTCCACCAGCTGGTATGCCTTATCAATTTTATTGTATTCATGATAACTGGTCATTGGAGTTTTAATCTCAAAATGATTCAGCAGTTTGATGGAATTGCGGGTATCCTCCGCTGCAATCAGATCCACCTCTTTTAAAATTCGAAGCACCCGGTAGGTGATGTCCTCCAGATTGCCGATAGGGGTGGCACACAGGTAAAGGGTGCCGGTTCTATTTTCATTCATGGCTTATGTTTCCTCCAAAATATATGTGTATTTCCATGTCTGCATCCTCATAACAGAAATCACTCTCTCGATTTCTTCTGCCGGATATTCTGAAATACCGGTAACTGCATATAGTATACTATTTTCTATAAACTTTTTGAATAATTTTATGAAGGAAAGGAAAATTATTTCTTGTGTTTTAAGAATTGACATGCTATAATCGTTCAAAAGCAGAAACATCTTATACACAACAAGGCGCCAGCCGTGCATCATGGGGAATCATCTTTTGCCAACTGGAAAGATGGATGCATATCTGTTAAGAGCGGAATCATGCTTTTAAATTCCATAATTACAATTGAAGCAGGAGGACGCAAGCGGACAGATGTGATTTCCACACATTTGCTTTGTTTTCTGTATTCTCCTGCCGGATAAAGACAAGGAGAAGACGTTGGGAACAAAGGATACTAAAGCAAAGGAGTACCTGTCGAATAACGAACGGTTTGCAGATCTCTGCAATGCTGTCCTATTCGATGGAGCACAGACCATAAAACCAGAAGATCTTCAGGAAAGGAACCCTGCAGAAATACTGTCCGTGCTTGGAGCAGATGAAAAGGAAATCCTGCTGCAAAAAGCAAGAGATCTGTTAAAGCAGGCGGTGGTCAAGTCCTACGGCAGTGCGTATATCATGCTGGTTGGGGTCGAAGCACAGGCAGATGTCCACTATGCCATGCCGGTAAAGGTGATGACATACGATGCTCTGAGTTACAGTGCTCAAGTGAAAAATGCCGCAAGGGCACACCGGGATGCAGGAGAACACGGTACAAGCGCGGAATTTTTATCCGGGTTTCATAAGGATGATAATCTGACACCGGTCATCACCATTACCGTTTACCTCGGAGCGGAGCCGTGGGATGGACCGCGGAAACTATCAGATATGTTCCGGGAAACGGATGGCTGGATGGAAGAATTAGTTTCAGATTACAAGATTCATCTTTTGGTGCCACGGGAAATCGAGGATTTCAGTAAGTTTCAGACATCACTTGGTGCGGTATTCGAGGTGATTAAGGCATCTGAGGATAAAGAAGCCATGAAAAAGCTTATTGCCACTAACCCTAAATATAAAACCATGGACAATGAGTCTGTGTCTGCAATTAATACATTTATTGGTGTAAACATTCCAATCAATGAAGAAGGAGACGAAACAGATATGTGTAAAGCTTGGGAAGATCAAAAAGAGGAAGGGCGTGAAGAAGGTATTAAAACCGGCATTGAAACTGGCATTGAACTGACCAAATTGGTTATTCGTCTGGATGCCCAGGGTCATTCTTTAAGTGAGATTGCAAGAAAAGCCAATATTCCAGAAGAAAAGGTGCAGTATATTTTGGAGTAGCCAACAGATTTTAATCTATCTAAAATTTTGAACGAGCGGGGAATTCCCCGCTCGTTTTGTTGCTACCAAAATGGAGGGCAGATTGCTCTGCCCTCCATCTCTTGTTACTCTTTTGAAAATTATTAGCCCAACAGAGAAAGGACTCCCTGATTAGACTGATTTGCCTGAGCCAGCATAGACTGTCCTGCCTGAGCAAGGATGTTGTTCTTGCTATACTCAACCATCGTCTCTGCCATATCAGTATCACGGATACGTGACTCAGCAGATGTGGTGTTCTCAACAACATTGTCAACGTTTGCGATGGTGTGCTCTAAGCGGTTCTGAACAGCACCGAGAGCAGATCTCTGTGCGGATACCTTGGAAACAGCATCTGCGATTGCGTCGATTGCGTAAGTTGCTGCGATACCGGAATCGTCCTTCACGTTCAAGCCTTTGATACCAAGACCTGCTGTACTCATGGAGTCAATGTCAACTGTAATCTTGTTGGTCATGTCAGCATCTGCACCAACATGAAGGCCGATTGCAAGCGGATTCTTGACCTCAGCTGTTCCCTTGGTAATGGTAAAGCTTCCGGAATTATTGCTCTTAACAGTAGCTTCCTTGCCTTCATCGGTACCGATTGAACTAGCCTTTGCCAGCTCATCTGCCATCATCTTGTATGCATCCTTTGCAGAGATGACATTTTCATCAGCACTTGCAACTTTTGTCTCTACCGCTGTATAGGTAGTTCCACTTGTAAGACCAGCCACTGACATAGCACTTGTTGCTTCCGGTGTAGTTGCCGTTATGGAAACTTCGTCCTTATCATTCAATAAACCAAGCGCATCATCAACGGAAATTTGATTTGCACCCACGTTGGTCTTATCTTTTATGGCAAATATATTTCCACCAATAGTGATAGAATCCCCATCTTTAAGCTGTTTTACAACATCTTTAACCGAGGACATGTTTGCCGGATCACTCGTTGTTGCTGTAATTTTCTCTCCGGATACAGTTACAGTTGCTCCAGCACCAAGATTTGCATCATTTAAATCTTTAGCAGTTACCGTTCCCTTTGTATCAACAGTGACTTCAAGTGTTGACACTTCACCTGTTCCAAGAGTGGATACAATGTCTACATCTGTTGTAGAAGAAGCACCATACATACCTGCTCCCGCTTTGGTAGATGTAAACTTCGCTGATTTGCCCGCTGCCAGAGCGTCGTTTACCATCAGTTCTGCATCATCCGCACTCAACTTACCCGCACTTAAATCCGTATTTGCAGCAATTGTATAACTTGCTCCATCGATTTCGATTGTGTCCTCTGGCTTATAAATTGATGAACCATTAGCAATCTTATTGACTAATGTCTTAGTTGTTGATCCATCGGCACTTGTAACAGAGTCCCCTACAGAAAGTTTCGTGGTGTTAAGGTCTGTTGACTTCTTAAATCCATCAGTTCCAGCTTCTTTCGTACCAATGGTATACTCTTTCCCAGCAATTGTCACCTTGTTTCCATCTGCGAGAGGCTTATCCAATGTGAAAGTAGCTGTTCCATCCCCATTGTCAACAAGCTTTCCTGCAAGACCGGCATCATGTGCATTGACCTGTTTGTCAGATGCGGTTCCAGCGGTATTTCCCTTTAACAGATAGGTCTCGTTGAACTTAGTTGTCTCAGCGACACGATCGATCTCTGTTGTGAGCTGAGAAATCTCATCCTGAATGGACTGGCGATCGGTCTCACTGTTGGTTCCGTTTGCAGCCTGTACAGCCAGCTCGTTCATACGCTGTAACATAGAGTGAACTTCTGTCAGAGCACCTTCTGCGGTCTGCACTGCAGATACACCATCCTGAGCGTTGGAAGAAGCCTGATCCAGACCACGGATCTGCTTTCTCATCTTCTCAGAAATGGAAAGTCCTGCTGCATCATCTGCTGCACGGTTAATCTTATAACCGGAAGATAACTTCTCTGTGGACTTAGCCTGGGAACTTGTTGTTACATTGAGCATTCTGTTGGCGTTCATCGCCTGCATGTTGTGTTGTACTACCATAATATTTACCTCCGTGTGATATGTGATGCTCCGTCAGGAGCATTGCCTGCGCAAATCCCATCCGCAAAGCGGATTCTTCATGGGATTTGCTCCTTGTTTCCCCTGAAATCCCTTTCCGGGGGTTGTTTGTTAATGAGTTACATTTATCATGAATGCGAACCCCTAGGTTAGCCCGCAGTCATTTCCTTTTTAATTTAACAATTAATGTAGAAACCCCTTTTTCATCTAACGATTTCCACTGGTGTATACGTGCCTGCCGGTAGTATAGACACCCTTTTTTCCAGCCGTCTGCTGTTCCTTCGGAATCTCGCTGGCCTTGTGCTTTTCCCTCATAATAATGTCAGCGATTTCCCGCTGGGCTTCTTTGGAAATGCCTTTTTCCTTGTAATAGGTGCTTTTTCCTTTTCCTGCTCCGGCACTGCTGCGCTGTACGGCAACTTCCCGAGGGGCATCAATCAGCAGGTGGATATTGTTTGCAGATCCTCCGGAAAAGACAACCCGGATATTTTCTCCGATATCAATGTATTCTCCCGGTTTCAGTGTCAGCTTCAGCATGGGCAACCTCCTTGTTTCCATTAACTTCCATTTGTCAACGCTCCTTAGTAAAATGTTGCATATAGAGATTACATAAAGGAGGACATTCATATGGGAACAACTGAACCTATCCGCGATCCCGCGGAGTTGACAAAATTTCGGGAATACTACCACACGGAGCACCCACAGCCCCGCAACTATGCGCTGATCATGCTGGGATTACACTCTGCACTTCGTATCAGTGATCTGCTGCACTTGCGCTGGCAGGATGTGTACGATTTTGAATTGAAGAAATCTAGAGATCACCTGCAGGTGATAGAACAAAAAACACAGAAACACAATAGTATTGCTCTTTGTCCGGATGTAAAAAAGTCTCTGGTTGCCCTTTTTAAAGAGCGCCACCCGGAACCGGAACATTTTGTATTTTCGAAAACAACGGACTACACCACACCACTTTGCCGGTCGCAGGCATACCGTATTGTCCGCACAGCCGCGGAAAAGACCATTCACGAGGAGCATGTAAGCTGCCATTCTCTGCGCAAAACCTTCGGCTATCATGCCTGGAAACAGGGCGTACAGCCTGCACTTCTCATGGATATTTTCAATCATTCTTCTTACGAAGTTACGAAACGATATCTGGGAATCACGCAGGATGAGCGGGATGGAATCTTTCTAGGAGTAAAACTTTAAAAAATTTTGAAAAAATATAAATTTAGGGTTAATGTTTATAGATATGCTCCGATATATAAGGTGTAAACAAAAATGCAACATTTTACTAAGAATTGTTGCATTTTCTCTTTGTTATTATTCCCATTTTACAGAAAAATAGAAAAAGCAGTAAATCCTGCCGCGAATTTACTGCCTAATTTCATACAATATTTTTTAATTACCTGCACTCTCATACTTCGTGGTTCCATACTGGAACAAACTGTAGGAAATAATCCAAAACACCACAGCGATCACGCATTCCACACCGATAGTCTCCAAAGCACCCCTTCCCGTCAAAAAATAGCTGGCGGGCAGATAAGCCACAAAGGCAAATGGAATCACCCAGGTAATAATGAAGCGGATTCCCTTGGCGTAAATCTCCGTGGGATATTTGGCAAAATCTGCCATCTCATATGCCACCTGAAGGAATGGACCACTCTGTTTCACCCAGAAAGCCAACGAAGTAAAAAACAACTTGATGGAAGTGTAGATCACCGCTCCCGCAACGATAGATACCAAAAAGAGCAGAATATGAACCACATCCACCGTAAGGATTCCCTTGGTGAGAGATGACACCACAAGAATGATTCCCACCAGCAGCTCTCCCAGGGCATCCGGCTGCAGCTTCTCACAGATGATCTGGAAAAAAAGATTCATGGGCCGCAGCATATAGCGGTCAAAATCTCCATCAATGACCATCCAATAGGACACCAGCCACAGATTATCTGTCAACAGATGATCGATGCCCCGGGGAATCTGTGCAAAGCCATAGATAAAGATCAGCTGATCCAGCGTCCAGCCCTGCAGATTCGGAATCTGCCCGAACACCAGATACAGAAAAACAAGTCCCATCACCTGCGTCAGGAGGAAACCCACAAGGCCGATCAAAAAATCCACCTTGGACTGCAGGATCACTTTAAAAAACTGTGACACCAGTACCTTGTACAGGCGGCAATATCCTTTTATCGTTTTCATCCATCAACCTCCCAACACGATCAGGCGTTTCGTCACCTGTTTCCAAATCACACTGCCCAAAACATACAAAAGCACAACCCACACTGCTTGTCTCGCCAGCACAAACAGCAGCTCATTTCCCGTATACCTGCCCAGATAAACCATCACCGGCGTGTAAACCATAGATGAAAAGGGAAGAAAATCAAACACCCTCTGCACCACTACTGGGAAAAAAGACAGCGGAATCAGCTGCCCTGTCAGGAAGGACATCAGCGCTTCCTTGGCCATTTGAAGTCCAAAAATATAGGTCGTAAAAAAGGCAATCATACCAAAACAATAATCAAACAATACATAAATCAAAAAACTCATGCAAACACTTACGAGAAACAGCAGAATATTGGTAATATGCACTACCGGAAGTCCCAGCACCTTCACCTTGTAGATTTCAAGGGCAATCCACACAAAAACGGACGGCATAAAAAAGTGATAGATCATGGTTCCAAAAGACTGCGCGATCAGACTGAGCCTGTAATCCATGGGTTTGATCAATGTCATGGCAATATTTCCCTTCACCACATCCTGACTGACATTCTTTGAAATGGTAATCATCACGAGGGAAGATGCAATATAACTCATAAATACATAGACAACCATCTCATTCCGGCTGAGCCCACCCAGGGAAGAATTCCCCGCGCTCCCGTAAATTGCCATCCACAGATAATAATTGATAAAAGAGGCAAACAGACTGCAGATCATAAAGAGATAGAAAGCTCCCTTGTAAGCCATATTCCGCTTCAGCTCATTGGATGTGAAGGGCAGATAGGTTCGAAAAAACTTTTTCATCGCATCCTCCTTTTCCTACACATTCAGCTGATGACGGTAAATTTCCTTGACAATCTCGGAAAGCTCCGTCTCCTGAATCTTAATGTCCCTCACCTCGATAGCACCCATTGCGGCAGAAATCACATCAGAAACCTGCAGATCATTTTTATCAAAGGAAATCATCAGCTGGTTATTCTCCTCATCTCCCTCCAGTACAAAAACCGACGGATCCGCATGAAGAATCTTTTTCCAATTTAGTTCCTTCGCCTGCTGCACACTGCGCACCTCCATGATCACACTTCGCTTCGTGCCGTAAGTATCCTTAAGCTCACCCAGGCCTCCATCGTAAATCTTATGTCCCTCATCAATCACGATGATCCTGCTGCACAATTCCTCAATATCCCCAATATCATGTGTGGTCAGGATTACCGTTGTATGATACTTCTCGTTGATCACGCGGATTGCCTCCCGAATCTTATCCTTCACCACCAGATCCAGCCCGATAGTTGGCTCATCCAGATACAACACCTTCGGGTTATGAATGAGGGCTGCTCCTAGATCCGCCCGCATTCTCTGCCCCAGCGACAGCGTCCGCACCGGCCGGTCAAAGAAATCCGGCAGATCCAGCACTTCATTTAAGAACTCCATCCTCTCTTTGTAATCTGCATCCGGAACATCATAAATCTCCTTGAGAATCGTATAGGATTCCGACAGCGGCAGATCCCACCAGAGCTGTGTTCTCTGTCCAAATACAACACCGATATTCTTCGCATTTTTCATGCGGTCTTTGCTGGGATCCACCCCACCGATCAGGCATCTCCCCTTCGTGGGGGTAAGAATCCCCGTCATCATCTTAATGGTGGTAGATTTCCCCGCCCCATTGCTTCCAATATATCCGACAATTTCCCCCTCATCAATGGAAAAAGAAATATCGTCCACCGCAAGCTTGTGCACCTTTTCCGAAGAAAAAAGTCCCTTGATGGCTCCCTTAAGCCCCGGGTACTTCTTGGGCGATACAAATTCCTTTACAATATGTTCAACCTGAATCATAACTAATCTCCCCTTTGGTTCATTCATCCAAAACATATGTTTACTTTCTCATTATAGAGGGTCAATGTCTGTACCGCAAGCACTTTCTAATTTTCTAGTCTATTTACCCGAATTGTATCCGCTTTACATCTTCGTAATCCCAAATCAGGTTTGACTACACAAAAAGTCCTTCTGATAAGATTTTATAAGGAAAAAGCAGACAGCATTTCTCAAATACCGTCCGCTTTCTTAATTATCAATATGTCTTTATCTCATCAATTTCCCTGAAATCCTGTTCCATATCATAAGACCGGATTCTATATCCTCCAACCTCCGATTCCACCACATAAAAGCTTTTTCCGGCATACAGTCCCCGCACGTTTCCCCAATACTCATCACAGGAAAGCTTCTGGGCAAACTTCTTTTGAAAATGATCGTTCTCCCATCCATAAACCATATATTTCTGGTCTATGCTGTCCCCTTTATAATTTGTCACATCAAATCCAACCAGATTCTTATCCACATCTACCAGCGCACACTTATAGTCCCTGGCTGCACCGCATTCTGTTCCCTTCATTACCACAGAGTCGATAACCTTAAGCTCTTTCGGATCAGAGGTATCAAACATGGTCAGCTTCACTCCCAGCCTTTCGCTGCTGTCCGGATCCGTCTCATATCCGATGCCCAGCAGGCGGTTTTCCCCATAAGGATGCAGATAGTCGGAGTAGCCCGTAACCTTCAGCTGCCCCAGCATTTTTGGGTTCTTCGGGTCACTGATATCCACGGCAAACAATGGGTCTGTGTTGTGATAAGTAATAAAATAGGCCATATCCCCAATATATCTTGCCGCATAAATCTCCTCTCCTGTGGCAATATTCTGAAGAGATCCCAACAATTTTAGATCCTCATCCAGCAGAAACAGCTGATTCTTAGAATTTTCGGACCATTCTGTAGTTAGCACCCGTAAATTTCCACTCTTTTCAGATATCGCAAAAGGATCCTGAATCGTACCTTTTACAGAAGTTGCCGCAACTGCATTCATGTAACCATCCTTATAACTGAATTTGATCAGATCCGTACTGCTTCTCGTCGCATCTTCCGTATACTCGTAATTCTCCCCATACAATATCATGGATTCCGCGCCCATATAGAGTTCCATATTCGCATTCAATAATATCATCTGATCCGCGATTTCATTTGGCTCCTTCACATTGACAGACACCGCGATCAGCTCCGTAGTTGCGTTGTCCTGCACATAGATACAGTTCGCTTCTGCCTTTTCTCCGTTGAGTTTTGGAATTAGCAGATCCTTATCCTTCTTCGTAACATCCCCTATATACTTCCGGGAAAAGAGATAAATATAATCTCCGTTCTTCCGGGACGTCTGATAATTTCCATCCAGGGTGATGCTGCCTATTTTCTTTCCGTTGGTACGATCCTTAATATCATAAGTCTGCAATTCGAGACAACGATTTGTGTCCATATAGACCACATCAACCATATCAACCTCAGCAATAATTGTGTCTTCCTCCCCGCTCTTCCATGCGTTTTCTTTCGCAAGCTTCGTCTCACTCTTATCCAGAATCAGATATGCCCGGTCTCCATCCACATACATATCCACGATATAGTCATCTGCACCCATTTCCGGCTGGATTTCAGCGATGTTTTTTATCTTCTTGTTCCGAATATCAATAATTGAAACCTTGTTATCTGTCTGCAGATACAGATAATTCCCATCGTTTTTGATATAGTCACTCTCATCCACACCTTCTACCTGCAAATTTGTATCGGAGTGCTCTACAGATTCCTTCTCAGCAGTACTTCCTGCCGTATCCATAGAAGCCATTTCGTTTTCCACTTTATCACTTGAAGTAGTATATTTGTCCTCTTCCGACAGTATCCCCCCATTCAAGGCTCCCTCTACGCCATCCCGAAAGGATTGAGACTCGCGATAATTTACAGAATCATACACATCCTCGTAGCTTTCTGCCAGACGAAAAGAACCGACCTTATCTTTTTTCTTCGCTGCCTCCTTCTGGACATCCTCTAAGACATCCTGTTTGGATTCTGAACCCTGATTCGATGATAAATCCTGACTTGTAGAAGACTCCGTGTTATTTTCTGAATAAGCGGATGCAGGATTTCCCTCCCCATGATTTCTCATGGCAAACCCATAGACACCACTTCCTCCGATAACTGCCACCAGTGCCACAGCGGCCGCAACCTCTACTATATGTCTTTTGTTAAAATGCTTTTTCTGCTTCTTCTGACTTAACAGCTTTTCCTTTACCTGTTCCGGCTCTAACTCCTTCGGAACCAAAATATCATCTGCTGACTGTTCGATTTTCTTCAAAATATCCTCCATCTTATCCTGACTCATATGCTCACCTCAATCCTTCCAACTGCTTTCCCATTTGTTCCATGGCACGCTTCTGCCTCGAACGCACGGTATTCTCGTTCATTCCAAGTACCTGCGCAATTTCCCGAAGCTTATATCCCAGAAACACATGCATGCCCACAATCATGCGATCCTCCTTGGGCAGCCCGAAAAATACCCGACGTACCTCCATGGACTCCTCTCTGGTATCACCCTCCGGCTCTTCAAAGATACCTGCATTATCCTCCGTCAATTCCTCCGTCTGCACATAATACTCCCGCATTTTCTGATTGCATTTATTGGCAACAATCCGGTACATCCAGCTGGAAAAAGCCTCCTCCTTCCGAAGCTTCCCGATACTCTCAAACGCATCCGTAACGGCAGCGCTCACCGCATCTTTGGCATCCTCCGGATCCTTCAGAGTATACAGTGCAAACTGATACAGCTTCTTATAAATTTTCCCATATAATTCGGCAAAGGCGTCCACATCCCCCCGCTTTGCCCTCTTCACTAATAAACGTTCTTCCATAAACTCTCCATTAATCACCTATGTAATCGATATGCATATGCGATTTCCATGCAATTGGTTTGAAGTATTTCTTTCCCTTTTAAATTGTATGCCTTACATTCTTTCAGTGTAGATTGGCTTCTGTTTTGTTGCAACTTCGCTCAAAATTTTTCGTTACAGTTCACAGGTATGCGAACTGTAACAATTTTTCCCTTAATAATATCCTTCTCTGTTTGTTAATATACTCCAACACGGAAAGAATTCTAAATTACTAAAAAAGGACTGATGAGATTCATCAGTCCTTCTTACTATAAAAAGGTGACTGCCAGATTTGAACTGGCGATCAGGGAGTTGCAGTCCCATGCCTTACCACTTGGCTAAGTCACCAAAACTCCCCGAGTAGGGCTCGAACCTACAACAACTCGGTTAACAGCCGAGTGCTCTACCATT
>ONEJ01000083.1 GCA_900316805.1 uncultured Lachnospiraceae bacterium | reverse complement strand
TTCCATTCTGTCCGGATGAGTCTTCTTGTCCTTTGTCATGTTGTAATTACGACGCTGACACTCTGTGCAGGCTAATGTAATCTTTGTACGCACAACTTCCACCTCCGTTATTATTCTTTGTGTTGTCCCGCCTAAAAAAAGGCATAAAAAAAAGACCTACTTCAAGCTTTCACACTATATCATGATTTCGGGCATCCGTCAACAGTTTTTTCCGAAAAATGCGCAAATCTTCTATTCCATCTACAATTATACTATATATAGGAAGTTTTTTCCACATTTTCTATAGATATGGGTGTTGAAAATTGCCGGGCGGGGCGATATAATATACGTGTATAAATGGATTTATTATGCCCCAGGCGTATCTGCTTATTCACGGAAGAAAGGAGGGGAACTCTATGGCACGCATCGACAGTGCATATGCGTATTATATGTCCAACTACGCGAACAAGGAAGTCTCTCGCTACGACTCACACAAGAAGAGCGATCTGCGCAAGGTCTACAACCAGATTGTCAAGACAAATAAAGAATCCCCTCTGTACAAGATCCGCAATATGGAGGACGCGAAGAAATACGCCATCGACATCAAGGAAAATGCCAAATCCATCCAGAATGTCGTTGCTTCCCTCTCCGACCAATACGGTTCCTTTGAGGATTCCTTCCAGAAGAAGGTGGCTGTATCCTCTGATGAGGACAAGGTAGGCGTTACCTATATCGGCGATGGAAACGAAGCCAAGGGAACGGACAGCTTCCAGATTCAGGTTGACCAGCTGGCAACGCCACAGGTCAACACCGGCAACTATTTGCGGGATAACTTTCACACCTTAAAGCCGGGATCCTATTCCTTTGATTTAAACACCAATTCCGCAGCTTATGAACTGCAGTTCAATGTCAGTCCGGCTGAGACAAACCTTGATATTATGAAAAAACTCGCCAATCTGGTGAACCATTCAAACTTAGGCATTACCGCCGACATCAAGAGTGATGGCAAGGGATCCAGCGCCCTGTCTTTGACTTCCGTGCAGACGGGTTTAAGCGATCAGGAGGAGAATCTGTTTACCATTTCCCCGGACGCAAGCCCCGGTTCCATGGAGACGATGGACATTCTGGGAATCGACCGGATTTCGGAAAAGGCTCACAACTCCAGCTTCTCTTTAAACGGGAAGCAACACGCCTCGCTGTCCAATACCTTTTCCATCAACAATACCTTCGAGTTAACCTTAAAGGATGTGACGAATGACAGCGCCGCCACCATCAGCTTCAAGGCCAACACGGATGCCATTGCAGATAATATTCAGACATTAGCGGATGCGTATAACCAGATGCTTTCCACCGCAGAAAGCTATGCCGACAGTACAGCCGGCGAAGGGCGGAAACTCCAGAATGATCTGGCCTCTGTATCTTTGCATAACAAGGCAAACCTGCAGTATATCGGTCTGATGGTTGGAGATGATGGTTCCATCCAGATCGATAAGGATATCCTTTCCCGCGCCGTGACACCGGAGCGGGCAGAAAACACGTTTGCAACCCTTTCCGGATTCCGGGATGCGATCGGGAATAAGGCAGAAAGTATTGCCATCAATCCGATGAAATACGTAAACAAAATTATTGTAGCCTACAAGAATCCGGGACACAATTTCGCGACACCGTATATCAGCTCGATCTACTCAGGGATGATGTTGGATAATTATGTATAAAACGGGTGAACCTACTTTCTAAATCAAGAGGTTCACCCGTTTTTACCTTTATACTCCAAATTCCTGATACAGTTTCTCGCGATACTCTTTGTCCTCTGCTGCCCGGACAATATCATCCATACGGTTCTGTTCTGCCAGAAGTCGAGTCAATTGACTGATACGGTCCTCTCCCCGCTGTATTCCTTGCTCGATTCCTTGCTTGATTCCCTGCTGTATTCCTTGCTCGATTCCCTGCTCGATTCCCTGCTCGATTCCCTGCTCGATTCCCTGCTCGATTCCCTGCTCGATTCCTTGCTTTAGGCCTTGCTCAATTGCCTCCTGCCGGACATACTCCTCTATCGCATTCCGATCCCGCACTTCCTTCAGGTGCGCCTCATACCGGGCTCTCATGCGCTCGCTCAGGCTCATCCTCTTAACCTCACCAATTGCCGTGTTTATTCCAATATTTTTTGATCTGATCATATCCAAATCCTCCTTGCTCTCAGCATTGAAAAAGCGAATCCAATCGTCCAAAGAATTGTTTCCCTTTAGTTTCTTTTTAAATTCTATAATGTGTACCTCAAATAAATCCGTATATAACCGGCCTCTTTCATCTCTCAGATAATACACCGAATGGTACTCCGGGTCATCCGTAAGATTAAAGTCCAGAATACTGATGCTGACTGCTTTCTTAAGTTTCCCGTAGTTTTCCCCCACGCGCAAATCTTCGGTGTACATTTTCGAAAGATAATAGAGATTTCTCTTATCCCAGCACGAATAAAACTTAACCTGAAGTTCGATATTTACCTTCGTGTCATCATTCAATTCAATCAATATATCCAGGATCCCCTGCTTCTGTTTCCGATAACGTTTCCACAAAAACGGGTTACACAATCAAATCTATTTTATTAGTATTATATTCTCGTGTTACATTGTTTTCAAGCAATATTTATAATATAATAAATATACTTTTAGGAAAGGTGTTGAAATCATGAATCATTCCGGGGAACTGCATAACGACAATTACAGCTATGGCGAAAAAATAAAAGAATTGCGTATAAAAATGGGACTGACCCAAAATGAAGTTGCCGCAGACCTGGAGGTCACTCCGGGATATATCAGCAATGTGGAGAACGGAAGAACCTCCATGTCCCTGCGTGTGCTCATCTATTATGCCAAACTGACCCATCTCTCTCTGGATTCTCTTATCGGCAATATAGAACCGGAATATAAGGAAACGTCTTTAGACAGAGAGATCATGAACGAAATATCTGATATGAGTATTGATGAAAAACAAAAACTTCTGCAAACCATTCGAATATGGAAATAGAAAATCCGCTATACTTCTGAACCATACGAAGTATAGCGGATTAAAAAATATGCAGATTTAAGTGAAACTAATTTCCTTTACTGCTCAAAGGATTACTTCTGGTCTCAAAGAACTGGTTGTTATCCACCCGGGCGCGATCCTTGTCATTGTACAGGCTCTTCTGCCGGATTTCATCGATTTCGCCGGTTTCTTCGGAAAATGTTTTATTGGCCTTCGCGTATGGATCTGCGTCTGTTCCCTTTAGTAGAGATGTTTTGTAGTAGGTTTTCTTTCCGCCCATGACTGCCCTCCGTTTGTTTTTGGATGTAGTATGTGCAGATTTGCTGCTTTTTTATACTTCTCTCAATAACACAATTCTTTATGGATTTTACCAGAAAGGCTCTTTTACTCAGCCAGTAATTCCCTCTCCAGCTGTTCAAGTTCCTCGTCCCCGGGCAGCATTTTCTTCACCTGCTGCAAAACCTCAAGTGCCTGCTGTCTCATTCCGTTGTCGATGAGCAGGCGAAGCTGTTCCTTAATCTGCGTCGCCAATTCCATCATCTCCTGCGACACCATCCCAGACTTTTCATGATCTTTTTCCGTGCCTTCTGTATTGGAAAGCCCCATTTCCACAACTTGTTCCGATGCATCGTCCTCTAGTGCCTCCGGCGCCACATCTCTTATAATATCCATAACCGGCGTCACTTTATGGCCCGCCTCCTCGAAAGCCGTAAACTGCTGGCAGAAATATTCCCACAACGGTCCGTGGCCGTACATCAGA
>ONEJ01000024.1 GCA_900316805.1 uncultured Lachnospiraceae bacterium | reverse complement strand
GCAATTTGATGCGAGTTCCGCTATCCATCTCCGGAGAATCCAGGCGGCAGGCGGGGCTGCGGGAAAATCCATGTGGGAAGTTTTAATAAGTAATTGATTCACATGACCGGTCTGCGATTCCGATAGCACATATCAAAAGTTCAGTCGTAGTCCGATGAATCGTTAAAAGACTGATGAATTACAAGGAAGGGTATGCTATAATGTTGCTATTACGCAAGAAATGACGTATGAAAATATGGTAGAACTGAAGAATGCTATCAAAGAAAGCAAAAGTGTTTAAGTATAGGGAGATTGGAAATGATTGAGACAACAGGAACAATTGCGGATTCCGCGGTCATTGTGAAGGAAGCGGTGGTTGTGGGAGATGTGTCCATCGGAAAAGACAGCACGGTTTTGTACCATGCAGTGCTGCGGGGGGATGATAATTCTATCACTGTAGGAGAGGGCAGTAATGTCCAGGACAACTGCACCATCCATGGGGATGAGGATGCACCGGTGGTGATTGGGGATCATGTGACCATCGGGCATAATGCCATCATCCATGGCTGTACCATTGGAGATAACAGTTTGATTGGGATGGGCGCCATCGTGATGAATCACACGGTGATCGGGAAGAACTGTCTGGTGGCGGCGGGAAGCCTGGTGCTGGAAAACCAGCAGATTCCGGACGGAAGTATGGTGATGGGCAGTCCGGCGAAGGTAAGGCGGAGCCTGACGCCGGAGGAAATCGAAGGACTCAGACAGAGCGCAGAGCATTATATTCAAGTAGGAAAGAACCTGCTAATTGATAGAGGATAGCATCTCATTGGAGTGCTATCCTTTTTTCATGCGGTAAGTCACCCTGTAAATTCTGCAACTTATCTCTCATTCATGCAGCTTACTGCTTTACCGGTTGAAAACAGGAGACCACTTTGATAATATGCAGTCAGCAAACAGGCAATGATCTTTCAGATCAGCCAGTGCATGTGATACAACGAAGATTTACCACATGGGTCAGCCCATTCTCAAAGGAAATTATGCAAGGGCTGATAGGAAAAGGAAGGGAGAAAAAAATGAGCATTATTCAGGTTCAGAATCTCACAAAAAAATATGGCGATTTTACCGCTGTGGATCACGTGTCATTCCAGGTGGAAAAAGGGACGCTTCTAGGGTTTCTGGGAATCAACGGCGCAGGGAAGACCACCGTCATCAATATGCTGTCCACGCTGCTGACCCCGGAGGAGGGAGATGTGGAAATCTGCGGGGAAACCCTTGGGAAAAATAATCAGGAAATCCGCAGGAAAATAGGAATTGTCTACCAGCAGAACTGTCTGGATGATATCTTGACCGTGCAGGAAAATCTCCTCTGCCGCGGTGTGCTGCACGGAGCCACAAGGAAAGAGGCAAAGAAGCAGTGTGACAGGCTGGGGGAAATCCTGAAACTGGACGAACTGATGAAAAAGAAATATCAGGTGCTTTCCGGCGGGCAGAAGCGGCGGTGTGAGATTGCGGCAGCCCTGATGCATACACCGGAGATCCTTTTTCTGGATGAGCCCACCACCGGTCTGGATCCTGCCACCCGGGTGGATGTGTGGAACACCATCGCAGAACTGCAGAGGAAGGAGAAAATGACGGTGTTCCTTACCACCCATTACATGGAGGAGGCGGCAGAAGCGGATCAGATTATCATTATGGATCACGGCAGGATCATTACCACCGGTACACCTTTCGAATTGAAGGAACAGTACGCCAAGGATCAGCTGAGGCTGTATTACAGGGATGGGGAGACAAAGGTGATTCCGTTCTCATCCACCATGGACGCGCTGCCTACCATTGAGGCGGAACGGGAAAAGCTTGCAGGATTTGAAGTGATCCAGGGAAATATGGATGATGTATTTTTGAATGCAGTGGGAAGAAACATGGATGAGGGAAATGAATCAAGTTTATAAAGGAATAAAGCCGGAAGTGTCAAGGAGGAAAAATAATGGAACAATTTAAAGCGATAACAGTACGAAATTTAAGACTTTATTTTCGAGATAAGGGAAGTATCTTTTTCTCCCTGCTGTCCATGATCATTGTGATCGGACTCATGGTGTTTTTCCTGGGAGATATGAATATTGACGGCATTACGGAGCTGCTGGGGCAATTTCCGGGGCGGGATGCCACAGCGGATGCAGACAACGCCAGGAGGCTGGTTCTGTCATGGACCTGTGCGGGAATTCTCTCGATTAATGCTGTGACTGTAACCCTTGCGGTATATTCTGTCATGATCAAGGACCGGGTAAACGGAAAGCTGGGATCCATCTATACCGCACCGGTGAGCCGTCTTGCCATTACCGCCGGATATATTGCGGCAGCCTGGGTGGCATCTCTGTTTATGTGTGTGCTTACATTGGTCATTTCAGAACTTTACGGTATGGCAAAGGGACTGGATGCTTTTTCCTTTATGACCCACATGAAGCTGCTGGGGATGATCATGGTCAATTCCTTTACCTATGCTGCCTTTATGTATCTGTTGGCGCTCATTGCGAAAACTGAGGGAGCGTGGAACGGAATTGGTACGGTGATCGGCACTCTGGTGGGATTCCTTGGGGGAATCTATATCCCAATTGGAACACTTGCCGATACGGTGGGAAATATTATGAAATGCACGCCGATCATCTACGGTACCGCCATGTTCCGCAGTGTGATGACAAAAGATATTGTGGATACGACATTTGCAGGAGTCCCTGAGGATGTCATTGCGGAGTATCGCAAGGTGATGGGAATCAACTTAAGTGTCGGTGGAAAGGATCTGGGAATTACACAGGAGTGGCTCATTCTTCTGGTATGTGGTATACTGTTTCTAGGCGTCGGAGTATGGGTTCTTTCCCATAGTAAGAAAACGGATCGCTAGACGGATTTTCTGCAAGTTGATGTTGTAAGGGAATGCATTCATTAGAAATTTGGAGGGGATAGTTCATGAAGATTACCATTGAAACGCCGCAGCCTGGCGGGGAAGATGAGATTATTGTCCGCTGCGCTTCGCTGGATCCCAAATTGATGAACCTGATCTATGCCCTGAAAATGGATCGTGAACAACAATTAACCGGGTATCAGGAGGACAAGATTGTCAAGCTTTCACCGAAGGATATTTTTTACTTTGAGTCCGTAGATAACAAGGTTTTTGCGTACCTTGGCAGCGGGGAATATGAGATTCAAAAAAAGCTTTATGAGATTGAGGAGGAATATGCGGGGACGGATTTCCTCCGGATATCGAAATCAGCCATTGTCAATGTGGCAAAGATCGCCTACATACGGCCAATCTTTAATGGGAGGTTTGAGGCAAAGCTGAAAAATGACGAGAGGATCATTATCTCCCGGCAGTATGTGGTGGAGTTGAAGAATAAGCTGGGAATCTAGGAGGGCGAAGATGAGAGTATTGAAGGATTTTGTGAAATGGTTCCTATATATTACCATGGGAATTTTAATTGTATGTGCGGTCAATTTTCAGATTGCGGACGCAGAAAGCATTCCGAAGGAAACGCTGTGGCAGATCCTGCTGTCCGGTTTTTTGACAACGGGGATTACGGTGTCGCTTTATCCGAGAAACGGTAGTAATAAATCTACATTCTGGGTGGAGATTTTAGCCCACTATCTGGCTTTATGTATCATTATGATTCTTTGCGGATACTGGTTTGGCTGGCTGGATTTTGATCTTGGCGGGATTTCGATGATGGTGGTGTCGGTGGCTGCCGTTTATGGCATCACTTTTTTGATCTATTATCTGATTGATCTGAAACAGGCGGATGAAATCAACCAAAAGTTGAAGGAAAAATATGGAGAGAGAGTAGGGGGAAAATGATGCAGAAGAAAAGAAAATTGGAGTTTTTAGGGATTTTGTTTGCATTCCTGATGGTATTTCAAAGTGTGGGGGTATCCGCGGCGCAGCAAGCGCTGCCTTCGGGTGTGGAAGCAGATCAGCTGGAGGCGAAAATAGATTCCTTTGTTCAGGAGCATGAGAGTACAACAGCGGGAATGGCGGTTGCTGTCTTTGATACATCGGATGAATTGCTGAAAAATTATTACGGATATGTGGATAAGGAGAAGGGAATTCCTGTGGAAGCGGATTCTGTTTTTGAGTGGGGATCCACCACGAAGCTGCTGGTGTGGGTGAGTGTGATGCAGCTCTACGAGCAGGGAAAACTTAATCTGGATGAAGATGTCCGCACCTACCTGCCGGAGGGGTTTCTGACAAACTTATCCTATGATACACCGGTGACCATGCTGAATCTCATGAATCATAACGCCGGCTTTCAGGAAGTGTATGCGGATTTATTTGCGAAGGATTTATCGGACATCTCCGGTTTGGGAGACGCCTTAAAAAAGCATGAACCGGAGCAGATCTACGAGCCGGGAACGGTTACAGCATATTCCAACTGGGGCGTGGCGCTGGCGGGCTTTATTGTGGAGCAGATCAGCGGAATGTCATTTTCGGAGTATGTGCATCAGAATATTTTTGAACCCCTGGGAATGGAACACAGTGCTCTTTACATGGATTTATCCGATAATACCTGGGTGCAGGAGAAACGTCAGGAGCTGCAGTGCTATATGCCTACAGGGGAGTTGATACCGGATTGTTTTTATTATATCACCTTATATCCGGCGGGAATGTGTACCTCTACGCTGGAGGATTTCGAGACCTTTGCCCGGGCACTTTTGGACGAGGACTGTGCGCTTTTTCAAAAGAAAGAAACCAGAGAGGAATTGTTTGCTCCAACGTCTTATTTTGGACAGACGGATGTTGCGATGAACTGCCACGGTTTCTGGATGGTTCCCTTTGGTGTGCAGACTATCGGACACGGCGGCAATACGGCGGGATGCTCCTCCTATCTGCTGCTGGATACCACGGATGGAATTGGGGCAGTCGTTATGACAAATCAGGCAGCTGAGAGTACCTATAACGCGGAAATGATGGAGTTGATCTTCGGCAAGTACGAACGAAGCAAATACATATCAGGGAATGAAGTTCCCACCGGGATTTATCGTCCGGCCCGGACAGTGCGAAAGGGTCCCTTTAAGTTCCTGAGTATGTCTTACAGTATAGGCGAAGTGGATGAGAGTCAGTTGTGGGCTGCGGATGAAAGTGCAGGCCTTCGGAAAATCGTACACAGCTATGGCGATTATGTGGAAGTCCCGACAGCAGTATTTTTGCTGGAGATGGGATTATTCCTTTTGTGGATTGCAGCCGTGTTGTTTTCATTTGTCTCTCTGCTGGTACGCCTGATTCTTGTGATTGTACGGAAACTTCGCAAAAAGGAACCGGCCAAAAACTTACTGGGGAAATGGAGCACTGCTGCGGGCTTATTACAGATATTGGCACTGATCCTGCTCTCTGCAGTGATTATATGCGTGTCAGCCTATGTGCGGTGGAACACCTACGTGTGGATATTCGTTCTGTTTGGAATTCTCGCAATCGTGATGGCGTCTATGAGTGTCTATGGCATTGTTAAGAACCGTGGTACACAGCTCAAAAAGAGGCAGAAGGTGTTCAACTATTTTACGGTTGGATTTATGGTGGTGACGGTTGTAAATATTCTGTACTGGAATTTGTTTATGTTTTGGATTGAATAAAATTATTCCCGGTTCATTCGAACCGGGATTTTTTTATTCCACCACCGGAATTGTAAAATTTTGTAACGCATGTACTATCTTAGGATGTTCGATCACAAAGTGGATGGAAGGAGACTTCAGCTTGGAAATAATCACATCACGAATTCCATTCTCGGCGGTGTCCGTATGCTCCTGAATATCGGAGCACATTCGCTACCAGAACCACAATGTTGCCGATAAGGATATAGCGGAGATTCAGGTAGGCGAAAGCGGCAGTCAGAAGAGGCAATGCATAGGTAAAGGTTCCTATTGTGCCATTAAAAAGAGAGATTACCACATAGCCGGCTGCCATACTGATCAGTATGATTTCGGCACCACGCTTGGTTCCCCGCATGGTAAAGTATGCGATGGAAGAAACGATAATAGCGAGGATCGCGGCAATCATCTGAATGGCGGTTTTCCATAGGATTGCATCCTTGGTGGATTGAAGCCATGCCACCATGGTCACTGCTATGTAGCCGAATACAATGACGATGATACTGTATACCACCTTGCTTGCTCTCTTATACTGTTGTTCTGACATAAATACGCCGCCTTAAGACTTTTGTAATTCTTTAACAATGTGAAACAAGTTTTTGTTTCATTTCTTTACAACTTTGTATATTGATATAAAAATAACGATACCTCATTTTGGACATATTCTCAAAATATTTTGCACTATGGTTTATCGTAACGTGCTTTTTATAGATTTCAAGCAACTCTTTCATTTCAGAACTGTCGGAGAGCGCGGCATTCCGTTCCAGTTCCGCGGGCGTTGCCAAAGAGGAAGGAATTCCTTTGGTATGTTTTTGATTAATCGACGATACTGCCTGCGGATCTGCTGCCGTTTGGAAAAATTCTTTCTCCAGGCTCCGGATGATGTGAAAAAGCAAAACAGCGGCGCGTAAAACCTCATAGAATATTGATGATTTTATCATTCTCGCGGAAATACGCGGGTGCAAGCGGATATTTATATTTTTTATCAGGATTTTGGAGCCTTCGGACAGTTGACATTACCCGGTGTATTTGCTAAAGTTTATGTTGGATAAAAGTCTATATCAGGAGGCAGACATGGAGAAGATTATACTGACCGGAGACCGCCCCACAGGCAGACTTCACATCGGGCATTACGTTGGCTCTTTGAGAAGAAGAGTGGAACTGCAGAACTCCGGGGAATACGATAAAATATTTATTATGATCGCAGATGCACAGGCACTGACGGATAACTTTGAGAATCCGGAGAAGGTGCGGCAGAATATTATTGAGGTGGCGTTGGATTATCTGTCCTGTGGACTGGATCCGGCAAAATCCAACCTGTTTATTCAGTCCCAGATTTCAGAGTTGACAGAACTGACCTTTTTCTACTCTGATCTGGTGACAGTGTCCAGATTGCAGCGGAATCCTACGGTAAAGTCAGAGATCAAGATGCGCAACTTTGAGGCCAGCATTCCGGTGGGATTTTTTACTTATCCCATTAGTCAGGCGGCAGATATTACTGCCTTTAAGGCTACCACGGTTCCGGCAGGTGAGGATCAGCTGCCGATGATTGAGCAGACAAGAGAGATTGTCCGTAAATTTAACTCTATTTATGACGAAGTTCTGGTGGAGCCGGAGGCGCTGCTTCCGGACAATGAGGCGTGTATGCGTCTTCCGGGAACCGATGGCAAGCAGAAAATGAGCAAATCCCTCGGTAACTGCATCTATCTTGCAGATACGGAAGAGGAAGTTAAGAAAAAGGTTATGGGCATGTACACAGATCCCCTCCATATCCGAAAGGAAGATCCGGGGCATATTGAGGGCAACTGCGTATTTACTTATCTGGATGCCTTCTGCCGCCTTGAGCATTTTGAGGAATATCTGCCGGAGTATCATAATCTGGATGAATTAAAGGAACACTACCAGAGAGGTGGTCTGGGAGATGTGAAGATCAAGAAGTTTCTGAATAACATTATGCAGGAGGAGCTTGCACCGATCCGTGTCCGTAGAGCCGAGTTTGAGAAGGATATCCCGGCGGTTTACGAGATCCTTAAGAAGGGCAGTGAGGCAGCAAGAGAGGTTGCCGCACAGACCTTATCTGAAGTTAAGCGTGCCATGAAGATCAATTATTTTGAGGATGAAGAGCTTATACGGGCTCAGAGTGCTAAGTATGCTTCAGAAGGAAAGTAAGAAATAGATAAAGAAATATTTAAGAATTCTTAATTATGACGGAACCCCCTTTACAGTCTGTTTTTTCGGGGGTATAGTGGGAGCAGTTGAAGAGTCTCTGCGTGATTTCCCAAGGGCAGAGCATGGAAAGGAGCAGGAAGCAATATGAAGAAAACAGGTTTGCTGGCAGGACTGACGGCGGCAGCTATTTTCCTGGCAGGCTGTGGTGCTGCGAAGACCATCGATGCATCAGAGCTTGCCAAGTCACTGGCTACAGAGATTACCTATGACGACACACTGGAAGAACTGGATCAGGATGAGATCAGCATGTATATGGATATCCCGGAGGGAGTAGAGTCCGTTGTCTATATGGGAAGCGGATCTACTGCTGAGGAGGTTGGTGTTTTTGCAGCTAAGGACACCGAGGCGGCAAAGGAGACCATGACCAACGTGCAGGCTTATCTGGATGACCAGCAGGAATCCTTTGAGGATTACAAACCGGAGGAGGCAAAGCGCGTGGGTAACGCCGTGCTGGAACAGAAGGGCAATTACGTAATCCTTTGTGTTTCCGGAGATTCTGATACCGCCAAGAAAGTAATAGAGGAAGCGTTCAAATAGTATGGTCTTCAGCAGTTTTGTGTTTTTACTGGTGTTTTTACCGCTGGTGCTTCTGTTGTATTACATCTGCCCACGGCGTATGAGAAATGTGCTGCTTCTTTTGGCCAGCCTGATCTTTTACGCCTGGGGAGAGCCGGTTTATGTGCTCATCATGTTGTTCTCAACAGTGTTTGATTATACCAACGGCCGATTAATTGAATACTTTAAAAAGCAAAATCGTCCGGGGAGAGCAAAAGCAGCATTGATTGTTGATGTATGCGGCAATTTGGCAATCCTCGGATTTTTTAAGTATGCGGATTTTGTGATTGGCAATATTAACAGTATTACGGGAGCGGGCTTGTCACTGCTTCACATTGCACTGCCCATCGGAATTTCCTTTTATACCTTCCAGACCATGTCCTATACCATTGACGTATACCGGGGACAAGTGGAGGCGCAGCATAATATTTTGGATTTTGCTACCTACGTGACTCTGTTTCCGCAGTTGATCGCAGGTCCTATTGTGCAGTACAAGACCATAGCGAAGGAATTGACGGAGCGGAAGGCAACTCTTACGGATTTTTCAGAGGGAGCTTTCCGGTTTTCAGTGGGTCTTGCCAAAAAGGTACTTCTGGCAAACCAGATCGGTGCGGTTTGGGATACGATTTCCGGATTGAATGAGATGTCTGTGGCCACCGCATGGCTTGGAGCGATTGCTTACAGCTTCCAGATTTATTTTGATTTTTCCGGCTATTCGGATATGGCGATTGGATTGGGAAGAATGTTTGGATTTCATTTTCTGGAGAACTTTAACTTCCCCTATATGTCGAAAACCATCACGGAGTTCTGGAGACGCTGGCATATTTCCTTAAGCTCCTGGTTTAAGGAATATGTTTATATTCCGTTAGGAGGCAATCGCAAGGGAATGGCTCGTCAGATTGTCAATATCATGATTGTCTGGATGCTGACAGGATTGTGGCATGGTGCCAACTGGAATTTTGTCCTCTGGGGCGTATACTATGGGCTCCTTTTGATGATTGAGAAGCTGTTTTTGCTGAAATGGCTGGATCGGGCGCCGGCGTGGATCGGGCATGTGTACAGCATGTTTCTGGTGGTCATAGGCTGGACGATTTTTGCCCAGACAGATATGACGCAGCTGGGCAGATACTTAAAGGCAATGTTTGGCATTGGTGTCACCGCAGGGGTGGATTCCGATTTCCTGTATTTTATCAGCTGTAATGCCGTGCTCCTTGTGGTGCTGGTGCTCTGCTCTATTGACCACAGAGGCTGGATCGCAAAGATTAAGACCCATGGGAAGAAGGGGGCGGCTGCCGCTGTGAACCGACAGGAGGGAAGCATCTATGACCTTGGCAGTGAGTCTAAGGCGTGGACGGCGGCCAAGGCTGTCCTGATGGCGGGGCTTCTGGTGCTGTCCTTTGCGTTCCTGGTGGGTGACAGCTATAATCCGTTTTTATATTTCCGTTTTTAGGAGTGAATGAGTGTTGAAGAAAATCAGAGAGATGGTGGTAATGGTTTTTCTTTCGGTTCTTGCCTTTGTTTCTGTGGGGAGCCTGATTGCGAAGGATCGTGAATTTTCTCCCAATGAGAACCGGTATCTGGAGGAAAAGCCAAAGCTTTCCCTAGACAATATCATGAGTGGAAAATTTCAGGAAGATCTGGAGAATTATCTGCGGGATCAGGTGATCGGAAGAGATGCCTGGATCACCGTGAAGACCGGTGTGGAGAAAGCCTCCGGCAACACGGACATCAGTGGTGCCTATGTGGGTAAAGATGGGTATGATTTCGAGAAAATTACCCCGGAGGATGTGGATGATACGCTGTTTCACCGCAATGTGCAGACGGTTTCTGACTTTTTTACCGAGGCGTCAGATGCGGTGGAGCCGGAGCGCTTATCTTTTCTTCTGGTTCCCACCTCGGGGCTGGTGATGGAAAATAAACTTCCGAAAAATGCCCGTCTGTTCGATCAGGCGAAATATATCGATGAAGTGCAGCAGGCCATGGAGAATTACGATTTCATAGATGTGAGACAGGAACTGACTGCCCATAAGGATGACTATATTTATTACCGCACAGATCATCACTGGACGACAGATGGTGCTTATATTGCCTATGAGAAGTGGTGTGAGAGCACGGGAGAAGCCTGCCCGGACAAAAGTGAACTGGAACAGAAGGTGGTTACTGACCGGTTCCGGGGTAGTCTGTATTCTAAGATACTGGATGCGGATTCGGCCTATGACAGTATTGTTACCTATGGTTCCAAAGACAAGGGTGCTTTCGGAAGCTTTGACTGTACAATTACGATTGACGGAAAAGAAACAAGAAATTCCTGCTTTGATGAAGCAAAACTCGCTGAAAAAGATAAGTATGCCTACTTTTTCGGGGGGAATTACGGAGAAGTACACATTGAGAATACAGGGGGAAAGGATGCAGAGGAACCGCAGAAAAATCTGCTGGTAATCAAGGATTCCTTTGCCAACAGCTTCGTGCCATTTCTTACACAGGATTTCGACAATATTTACATGATCGATCTGCGGTATTATAATGATAATATGCAGGAGTATCTGAAGGGGCACAATATTACAGATGTGCTTGTATTATATAATATCTCTAATTTCGTGTCAGACCGGAATATTTATAAGCTGACCGATGGGGTATAATGGTCAAATGTTCAGAGAAAAGAGGAATAGAAATGTATCATAAGGGAACTTGTGCGGCATTGTTTGCGGCATTGCTTGCAATTTCGGGAATAGCAGGATGTGGAAATACCAAAGATAATGCTTCTGTGAAGCAGCCTTCGGAGATGATGGATACGGCGGCAACGGAAGCTGTTTCGACGGAGGATGCCTTTGGTGGCACGGAGGCGGTGGAGACGGATTCCACAGAACTGGCATCAGATACGCAGGCACAGGAACAGATTAAATATCCGGAAATCACTACGGATGAAAAGATTAAGGATTACGGCACGGTGATCACAGTTGGAGACAGTGCCTATGAGCTGTATACATATCTGAATGATGTGGCAGATAACTATGCGAAGAGTATCAATAAGGTAGCAGAAAATCTGGAGGGGAAGGCTGATGTCTATGATCTTTTAATCCCGCTGAGCTCGGAGATTACCTTTCCGGATAATTTGAAGGGGGAGATCAAGTGCTCCGATCAGAGGCAGGCCATGACCAGCATTCAGGAGAAGATGGGCGATAAGGTCAAAAGCGTGGATATCTACGATTCCCTCATGGAACATCGCACGGAGGATATCTATTTCCGGACAGATCATCATTGGACGGCTCTTGGAGCCTATTATGCCTATGAAGATTTCTGTGAGGTCAGCGGGAAAGAAGTGGAGCCGCTGGAAGAACGGGAAAAGGTGGATTTTGACGGATTTCTTGGTTCCTTTTACAATGATACCAAGGATGCCAAGTTGAAGGCAAATCCGGATACGGTTACCGCCTACAAGCCGAAGGATAAAAGCATCATGCATGTGACAGCCTCTGACGGAATGGAATATGACTGGCCGGTAATCTACGATGTATCCGATTATGGGGCGTCCCTGAAGTACAGCACGTTTATTGCCAGTGATAATCCATACACGGTAATAGAAAATAAGGATCTGGAGGATGGCAGCAGCTGCATCGTGGTCAAGGAATCCTTTGGAAATGCTTTCGTGCCGTTTCTGGTAGACCACTATCAGACCATCTATGTGATAGATTACCGTTACTGGACAGGAAGCATCAGTGAACTGGCTGTGGACAAAAAAGTGTCGGATGTTCTGTTTTTGAATAATCTTTCTATGATTCGAAACAAGAGTCTGGTGGGCAAGCTCCATCGTGTCGTATAATCTGTCGCAAGGAGGGACCCGCACGAAGTGTGGGAGGATTCCTTACGACCCCTACTCCCGGAGGAGGGACCCGCACGAAGTGTGGGAGGAAAAATACATGAAGTAAAAAGGAGGCGAATCCCTTGGTAAAGTATTACAAGACGGATGACCGGATGATCCATGAGGAAAAAACAATTCAGAATGGTGTGTGGATACAGATGGTCAATCCCAGCGTTTCAGAAGGCCAGATGGTGGCGGATATGCTCAATCTGGATATCGAAGATGTGCTGGCAGCTCTCGATGAGGAGGAGAGCTCCCGTATCGAACTGCAGGACGGATATACCTTGATTCTTGTGGATATACCTTCTATTGAGATTCGCCATGAGAAGGAATCCTATACTACAATTCCACTGGGGATCATTCTGACAGCAGATGAGATTGTTACCATATGTACAGAAGATACACCGGTTCTGCAGGCGTTTCTGAATAACCGTGTGAAAGAATTCAGCACGAAGAAGAAGCTTCGTTTTGTGTACCAGATTCTGTATCGCATCGCGGTTTTGTATCAGAGTGATCTGCGCATCATCGACAAGATGCGGACAGAAATCGAGGAACGTGTCGGGGATGATACGGAAGAAGTGGATCTGATCGCTCTGCATGAGCTTGAGTCCACACTGGTTTACTTTGCTACCTCACTTCGGGCCAACGGCGTTGTGCTGGATCGTCTGACCCGTTATAAGAGACTGGAGCAGTACCCGGAGGATAAGGAACTTCTGGGAGATGTGATCGTGGAGAATCGTCAGGCTATTGAGATGACGGGTATTTACCGTGATATCATCAATGGTACCAGAGAACTGTTGTCCTCTGTCATTGACAACCGGATGAACAGCATCATGAAATCCCTGACGGTCATTACCCTTATCATGGCTATCCCCACGGTTATTTCCGGAATTTATGGAATGAATGTGGATTCCCAGTGGGTGCCCTTTGCCACAACGGCCCATGGATTTGCAATTATTTGCGGAATCATTATCGTAATCTGCGTATTACTTTTCTTCTGGCTTCGAGGGAAACGGATTTTATAAGAAATTCTTGCATTGTATTGCGGCCTGTGCTATCCTTTTGGGTGTATGTTTTAACATGTTAAAGTGTTATAATCCGAAAGGAGTAGATAGTTATGAAAACATTTTCGGATATTCTCGTGAAGATTGATGATTTTGTCTGGGGACCGGTGATGCTGGTTCTTCTGGTGGGCACGGGAATTGTCCTCACAATCCGCACGCGCGCTCTGTGCTGGCGGAATCTTCCCTATGCGTTGAAAAGTGTATTAAGTAAAGAAGCCCGTCAGAAGAAGGGCGAGGGCGATGTGTCGCCCTTCTCGGCTCTGACCACGGCGCTGGCGGCAACCATCGGTACCGGCAACATCGTCGGTGTTGCCACCGCCATGGTATCTGGTGGACCGGGAGCGTTGGTGTGGATGTGGATTTCTGCAGCCTTTGGTCTGACCTCAAAGTTCAGTGAGTGTATGCTGGCCATCAAGTACCGGGAGGTCAATGAGAAGGGCGAGATGTCCGGTGGTCCCATGTATACCATGAAGAAGGGCTTCAAGAATAAGAAGTTGGGAGCTGCCCTTGGGTGGCTGTTCGCCCTGTTTGCGGTAATCGCATCCTTTGGTATTGGCAACCTGACCCAGGGCAATTCCATTTCCGCGGCATTGAATGCGACCTTTGGTGTGCCTGCATGGATCACCGGTATCGTCATTACGATTCTTGCCATGCTTATTATTCTGGGCGGTATCAAGTCTATTTCCAAGGTGTCACAAGTCGTTGTGCCGCTTATGGCTTTGTTCTACATCGTGGCTGGAATTATAATTATTATTGGAAATATTGGGAATATCCCGGCGGGCGTTGCCATGATCTTCAAGATGGCCTTTTCTGTTCGGGCTGTGGGCGGCGGTCTTTGCGGAAGCCTGGTGGCTTCCATGATGCAGGCCATGCGTTTCGGTGTTGCCCGCGGTGTCTTCTCCAATGAAGCCGGTATGGGATCCGCAGCAATCACGGCTGCAGCAGCCACCACTGATGATCCGGTCCGCCAGGGTTACATCAACATGACCGGAACTTTCTGGGATACCATCGTGGTATGTACAATTACCGGGCTCTGTATTGCCAGTTCCGGTGTTCTCGGATCAACGGATACGGTTTCCACAGGAACCTATGCCTATGAGGCAGAGGCAGAAGGCAGCTCTCAGCTTTCCATGTATCTGGACGATGGTAAGACGGTTTCGAGAAAAAATTATACGGTTACTAAGATCGCAGCGGACGAGGGAACCCAGTGCCAGAAAATGACCCTTGCATTGGGAGAGGAGACACTGACACTCACTGCGGAAGAAACTCTGACAGGCGCCAGTGCAGGAACGCCGGTGCTGAAGGGAACCTGGAAGGATGATTCCGGAAACGAATACATATTCTCAGAGGATGGAAAGCTGGAATACCGCGAGCTTTTGGTTGGATCGGCGCTTACCATTGCCGCCTTTAAGACCATTCTCGGTACACCGGGAGCGTGGCTGGTATGTATTGCCATCGCACTGTTTGCTTTTTCCACGATTCTCGGCTGGGAGTATCATGGGGAGAAAGCCTTCGAATATCTTTTCAACACCCATAAATTTAACATCGTCTATCGTATCATCTTTTCTCTGGTAGTTTATCTGGGAGCGACTACAACCTTAAAGATTGCATGGAACTTCTCGGATATTGCCAATGCACTGATGGCGATTCCAAACCTCATCTGTATGCTGGCTTTGAGCGGTGTGATTGTCGAGGAAATGAACCGTTACCAGGAAGTAATCAAGAAAGAGAAAGCAGCGAAGAAAAACAAATAAACGAAAGAAACGTGGCGAAAATGAAGTTCGCCACGTTTTTTAATATTAAGAATTCATGTGGGAAGTTTTAGTTAAGAATTAAAATCCCTCTGAAACCGTCCGCTGGCTCCGCAGGGGAGCACCAGCCCGTTAGAGGAAACCGGAAGTCCGATCTCTTCTGCGGTGATGGCACCTTGGTATTTGCCTAATACCGTATTCATCATATAGGAAAGAACGGCAGGCTGTAATCCTGTGGTGTAGGAATTGATCAAAAAGAACAGCGGATCATCCGTAAGAATCTGGCTGCAAAGCTCCACCAGCGGATAGACGCAGTCCTCGATTTTCCAAATCTCCCCTTTAGGTCCCCGGCCATAGGATGGCGGATCCATGATAATGGCATCGTAGTGGTTGCCCCGGCGGATCTCCCGCTCCACAAACTTCACGCAGTCATCCACCAGCCAGCGAATCGGGGCATCTCCCAGACCGGAGGAAACAGCATTTTCCTTCGCCCAGGTCACCATGCCCTTGGAGGCATCCACATGGGTAACCTGTGCACCGGCGGCTGCTGCGGCGACAGTAGCTCCGCCGGTGTAGGCAAAGAGGTTTAAGACCTTCACGTTACGTCCCTTTTTCACTTCATCCTGAATCAGCTGGGAAAACCAGTCCCAGTTGGCTGCCTGCTCCGGGAAGAGTCCGGTGTGCTTGAAGCTGAAGGGCTTTAAGTGAAAAGTAAGTTCCTTATTAATAGGAAGAGAGTAGTGAATCTGCCATTCCTTTGGCAGGTCGAAAAACTCCCATTCGCCGCCGCCTTTGGAACTGCGGTGGTAGTGACCGTTTTTCTTTTTCCAGCCCTTTTCCTTCTTCGGGGTGTCCCAGATGACCTGCGGATCGGGCCGGACCAGAATGTATTTGCCCCAGCGCTCCAGCTTTTCACCTTTGGAGCAGTCGATGACTTCATAATCTTTCCATTTATCTGCTAACCACATGTGTAAATACTCCTTTTGTTTTCTATAGCGGTATCGTAATCTAATCCTGCCAACTGTAGACAGAAGCTGCAGTATATAAGGATATCTTTCTAGTACACCAGATACTTATTATTCGGTGTACTAGTCGTAATGGTATCTGCAGGAGATGATATTCAAACCTGTATCATCAACTACATAGACAAGTCGGTTCTGATCATCAATACGCCGGCTGAAGTACCCCTGCAGATCATATTGAAGGGGCTCTGGTTTTCCAATTCCGTGCATATTTCCGTTACGCTCAATATCTAAAATTAATTTATTGATTCGCTTTTGTGTCTTTTTATCCAGTGTCTGCCAATAAAGATAATCTTCCCAGGCAGCATCCATCCATTTTTTATTCATTGGCATCACCGATTAGTTCATGGGTAGTGCATTTTCCTGCCTTATGCTGCTGGATGGAGGTCATCAGATGGTCGTAGTTTGCCCGGTTACTGACAAGGTGCAGCGTTTCCATTAAGCTGTCATAAGAGCTTTGCGACATGATAACCATGTTTTCATCTTTACGCGTAACAATGAGGGTTTCTTTATCTTCTGCAACGCGGTCAAAGTATCCCTTCATATTATCGCGAAGATTTGTATAGTTTACTGCCAGCATAGAATTTCCTCCGTGTACTGCTTTCTGTACTTGATAATATGATATGAGGGTCAAAAGGTATTTTGCCCCTTGTATCATAATATTATATGGTACAATTTTCTGTACGTCAATAGGGCGCGTAGAGGAGATTATAATATTCGTATATTTTTTCAGTTCACAGGTATGTTAACTGGAGTAAGGCTTCTGATTGTACAGGTTATGAGATGCAGGTTTCCAAGAGCAAGAAGTTTAAAACCTATGACAGTTACACCACATCTGATAAAAATTATAATGTATACCGTACAAAAGGAACTTATTATATCATGGTGCGATCATACAAGCAGATTGGTAATACAAAATATTATGGAAGCTTTTCGAGTGTAAAGGCGGTTACTATAAAATAGAAATATAAAGGCAAGAGATACCGTGCTTTTGCTATATTTACAGGAAATTGAAAAAAGTGCTTGCATTTTTTGTAAAGACCATGTATAATAAGCGTTGCTGTGGCATGATAGCTATGAAGCGTGAGGTTGCTGCCTTCGTGGCAGGTTTTCCGTGGAGCGAATGTCAAGTTAGGAAACTG
>ONEJ01000091.1 GCA_900316805.1 uncultured Lachnospiraceae bacterium | reverse complement strand
TGGCTACCGTGGTAAAGAGTTTTGCAATACAGGGAATAGACGGATATCCCGTGGATATTGAGATAAAAACGCTGGAGGGCCAGCCGATGATAACGATTATCGGACTTGGGGATCTTTCCGTAAAGGAAGCAGCAGAGAGAATTCAGGCATCCATTGACGAGAGTGGTTATGTTTTCCCGAAAAAGAGAGTGATTATCAGTCTTGCACCGAGCGATAAGAAGAAAAGTGGTTCCCATTTTGACCTCGCCATGGCAGTCGGGGTGTTGCAGCAGAATGAAGATATTGGAGCAAAGAATATGGAAAAGTATGGCTTTATTGGGGAATTATCGCTGGATGGAAGGCTGAGAGCCTGCAGGGGGATACTGCCAATGATCATTGCAGCCAAGAGAAGCGGGATCCGAACACTGATTGTGCCGGCTGCCAATTTAAATGAGGCAAGGCTGGTTCATGGAATAGATATTTTTGGATTTGACAGTCTGGGTGACGTAATCCGTTATCTGGAAGGAAAGAGTACAGGGATGACAGAAACTGCCCCTCAGGTACCACAAATGCTAGAGGCAGAGGAAAAACCGCTGGATTTTTCCGATGTGAAAGGACAGAACGAGTTAATTGAAGGGGTCATCCTGGCAGCTGCCGGTGGTCACAATATGCTCATGATTGGCGAACCCGGATGCGGAAAGACAATGATCGCACAGCGGATCCCCACAATACTTCCGCAGATGACGGAAGAAGAGTGCCTTGAGGTGACAAAGATATACAGTATCTCAGGAATTCTGCCAAATGGACATGCCCTGATGAAGACACGCCCTTTTCGTGCTCCACACCATAATGCTTCCCTGAATGCATTAATTGGAGGAGGAACAAACGCAATGCCGGGGGAAGTCTCCCTGGCACATAACGGAGTACTGTTTCTGGATGAGCTGGCTGAATTCTCAAGACGGACGCTGGATGCCTTAAGACAGCCGGTGGAGGATAAAAAGGTCTCCATTTCCAGAGTAAATGGTACCCATACATATCCATCGAACTTTATGTTTGTAGCTGCGATGAACCCGTGTCCATGTGGCTATTATCCGGGGCCGAAATGCCGCTGTACGGACTATGAGATTATTAAGTACCGTGGGAAAATTTCCGGACCGATTATGGACCGGATCGATATACAGAAATCGGTTCATCCCGTAGATTTCTTCGGGATGGACGAAAAAAAACCAGCAATGTCTTCCGAAGTGATCCGAAAAAGAGTGGAAAAGGCACGAAAGATTCAGCAGGAACGCTATGCAGACGAGGAGGGGATTAACTGTAACGCACAGATGCCCACCTCTCTGATCCAGAAATACTGTGTTCTTGACAAAGAATCGCTTCAGCTTTTGAAAGAGGTCAGCGAAGAATACGGCTACAGTGCCCGCGTGATTCATAAGCTTCTCAGATTGGCAAGAACAAGTGCAGATCTGGATGAATCAGAAAATATCCGTCTGAAGGATGTACAGGCGGTATTATCGTGCAGGGATCTTGACCAGAGCAACAGCAAAATGATGGTGGTGAAATGATATGGAATACTGGATATGGCTTTCTCTTCTTCCTTATATCGGTCCCGTGACAGCCAACCGCCTGCTGGAACATTTTGAAGACCCGTCAAGAGTGTATCATGCTGAAATTCCGGAACTTGTAAAGGTAAAAGGTATTACGGGAAGACAGGTCCAGAGCATCGCTGAAAATAAATCCTTGGACCATATCTGGAAACTCATGGATTCCTGTGAGAAAAATGATATTTCGATTCTTCTTAAAAACGATGTGCGATATCCAAAACGTGCCAAAATACTGGAGGATGCTCCGGTTGTCTTGTATTATAAAGGGCATTTCCAGGATATGAAGGATCCGGTTGCAATTGTGGGGGCAAGGAGGTGCACGCAGGAGGCAAAATATAAGGCGGTAAATCTTGCGGAACAATATACAAAGAGCGGGCAGACAATTATCAGCGGAATGGCAAAAGGGATTGATTCTTACGCGCATACAGCGTGTCTGAAAGCAGAGGGATATACGGTGGCAGTAGTTGGTAACGGTCTGGATATCTGCTATCCGAGTGAGCACAAAAAGCTCATGGATTGTATTATAGAAAAAGGGGTGTTACTTTCAGAATATCCACCGGGAATAAGGCCATCAAGATATACATTTCCACGCAGAAACCGTCTGATCAGTGCATGGGCGGAGCGTATTATTGTGATTGCGCCGGGGAAAGGAAGCGGAGCACTTATTACGGCAGAATATGGCAGAAAGTACGGGCGGCAGGTGGATATCATATTATAGTTTTACTTGAAATTTTTATGAACAAATCGACTACATTTGGGTATGAAAGATAGAGGCAGTAGAAAACTACTGCCCAATGAATTATCCGAAAAATTAGATTGACATGATGGTGATGCATCTATAGTGGATTCTGTTTTTTGTCTTTATGGTGGATAGATAATATTGTTTTGAATATAATAATGTAAAGATAAAGTAAAGCGAATGCTTTACAAATATATAAAAGCATGTTAAGATTAAATTGCAGAAAAGGAGGGATGATTTATGGCACAGGCAATGGTCAACTTTCGAATGGATGAAGAGTTAAAGAAAAATATGGAAGAAACCTGCAAGGATTTAGGATTAAGTATGACAACAGCATTTACAATCTTTGCAAAGAAAATGACAAGAGAGAAAAGAATTCCCTTTGACGTATCAATCGATCCTTTCTATTCGGAAAGTAATATGACATATTTGAATAAGGTGGTAGATGATATTGAGTCAGGGAAAGCAGTTCTTGCCACACATGAGTTGATTGAGGATTAATGCATGAAAATACTATGGG
>ONEJ01000021.1 GCA_900316805.1 uncultured Lachnospiraceae bacterium | reverse complement strand
GGCACGGGAAATACAAACGCGCTTCGCTTGAACGTGTATTTCCCGTGCCCGCTTCAGTGTATAGAGGCATTAACTCGCACACGGCTTGGCATAAATCGAGTGTCTACGGCAGGCGGGGCTGCGGGAAAATACATGTGGGAAGTTTTTGTTAGTTATTCATTGTCTGTCTACCCTATTATAAAACAACATTAGAAAAATTCCAATGAATATTTGACGAATGGAGAAAGAAGCATTATAATAAGCATATCTATGCAAACGTTCTATTTAGGAGAAAACGCATTATGATCAACAGTATGACAGGCTTTGGACGCTGCGAGGCCACTTGTGGCAATCGTAAATTTATCGTAGAGCTCAAGTCCGTGAATCACCGGTATATGGATCTTAATATCAAGATGCCAAAGCAGTTCAACCCTCTGGAGAGTAACATTCGTTCCCTTCTGAAGGAGCACATTCAGCGGGGGAAGGTGGATGTCTATATCACCTGTGAGAAGGAAACAGGGCAGGAGGTTTCCCTGAAGTATAATCCGGATCTGGCAGCAGCCTATCTGTCTTATCTGAACCAGATGGCAGATCAGTTCCGGCTGGAGAATGACGTTCGTGTCAGCACTCTTTCCCGCTATCCGGATGTCTTTACCATGGAAGAAGCGCCGGCGGATGAGGAAGAACTTTGGAAAGGACTGGAGACTGCGCTGCGGGGAGCCTGTCGGCAGTTTGTGACCGCAAGGATCACAGAAGGGGAACACCTGAAGGCGGATCTTTTGGAAAAGCTTGACGGACTGCTTTCCGATGTAGCTTTTATTGAATCCCGCTCCCCACAGATTATGGCGGAATACCGGACCAGACTGGAGGAGAAGGTAAAAGAGCTTTTGGGAGACTGGCAGCTGGATGATTCCAGAATTGCCACAGAGGTTACGATCTATGCGGATAAGATATGCGTGGATGAGGAGACTGTGAGGCTGAAAAGTCATATTATTGCCATGAAGGATGCTCTTGTAAAGGGCGGTTCCATTGGACGAAGACTTGACTTTATTGCCCAGGAGATGAACCGGGAAGCCAACACGATTCTCTCAAAGGCAAATAATATCGAGATTTCTGATGTGGGAATTAATCTGAAAACCGGAATCGAGAAGATCCGTGAGCAGATTCAAAATATTGAATAGTTACCAATATATAATAGATAACGGAAAGGATCATGCAATGCAGGAAAAGGGAAGACTTGTGGTGATCTCCGGATTTTCCGGAGCCGGCAAGGGAACACTGATGCAGGCACTTTTGGAGCAGCATAAGGGAGAATATGCCCTGTCTGTTTCTGCCACGACAAGACAGCCGAGGCCGGGAGAGAAGGAAGGCATTTCTTACTTCTTTGTCTCCGATGAGAAATTCGATGAGATGATAAAGGAGGATGCCTTCGTGGAATATGCCCGGTATGTAAACCACTCCTACGGAACGCCCCGGGCTTATGTAGAGGAGAACCTTTCCCTTGGCAAAAATGTCATTCTTGAAATCGAGATTCAGGGTGCCTTAAAGGTCCGGGAAAAATACCCGGATGCCATTCTGGTCTTTGTCACCACAGAGGATGCCAATACACTGCATGACCGTCTTGCGGGACGCGGGACAGAGGCAGAGGATGTTATCGCTGCGAGACTTGCAAGAGCCGTTGAAGAAGCAGAAGGCATCGAGGAATATGATTATCTGGTAGTGAATGATACGATCCAGCGTGCCTGTGATCTTCTCCATACGCTGATTACCAATGTACGGGAGGGACACCAGGAGGAAAATCACGCGTACCGTGTCAGTGCTCATATGGATCTGATTCAAAAGATCCGCAAAGAATTAAAGGAATATTCGAAAGGAGAATAACAATGATACATCCATCTTATGTAGAATTAATGAAGGTCGTAAACGATGGTGCGGAGATCGGGGAGGAGCCGGTGGTAAACAGCCGTTACTCCATTGTACTTGCTACTGCAAAGCGTGCAAGACAGATTATTGCGGGGGCTAAGCCGATGGTTCAGAATCCGAAGTGCAACAAACCGCTTTCCATTGCTGTAGAAGAGCTTTACCGCAGTGATGTGAAGATCGTTCCTGAGGAAGAAGAGAATAAGTAAGGGGAAAGGGGAGTGACGCTGTCATTCCCTTTTTCAAGTGTGAGGATTTTATGAAATTACTATTTATTTCACTGGGCTGTGATAAGAATCTGGTGGACAGCGAATATATGATCGGTTCCCTGACCAGCCATGGGATTATGCTTACGGATGATGAGACAGAAGCAGATGTGATCATTATCAACAGCTGCTGTTTTATCGGGGATGCCAAGGAGGAGAGTATCAATACGATTCTGGAGATGGCACAGCAGAAAAAGATCGGCTGCTGTAAGTCGCTGATCGTGACCGGCTGTCTGGCCCAGCGCTATCAGGAGGAAATCAAGAAAGAAATTCCGGAGGTAGACGCCATCATCGGAACCAACTCCTACGATACCATCTGGGAGGCGGTGGAATCCACCCTGCAGGAACAGTTCTATGAGAGTTTCCATGACCTGACAGGACTCGTCCATATGGATACCAAGCGCACGGTTACCACCGGCGGCCACTATGCCTACTTAAAGATTGCCGAGGGCTGCAACAAGAATTGTACCTACTGCGTCATCCCCTCTGTCCGGGGCAGATACCGCAGCGTTCCCATGGAGGAACTGATCACATCGGCCAGAGAACTGGTGGAAGGCGGAGTGAAGGAACTGATTCTGGTTGCCCAGGAAACCACCCTTTACGGCGTGGATCTCTATGGCAAAAAGTGCCTGCATGAGCTTTTGGACCGTCTGAATGAGATCCAGGGACTTTTCTGGATCCGGATCATGTACTGTTATCCGGAGGAAATATACGAGGAACTGATTGATTCCATGATCAGGAATAAAAAGGTGTGCCACTATCTTGATATGCCGATCCAGCATTGTAACGACAGTATCCTGGGGCGGATGGGGCGAAGAACCACCAAGGAGGAACTGGTACAAAGGATCGCCCATCTGAGGGAGCGCATACCGGATATTACCCTTCGAACCACCTTAATCTGCGGTTTTCCCGGAGAGACAAAGGAAATGCATGAAGAACTGATGCAGTTTGTCAATGACATGGAATTTGACCGTCTGGGGGCTTTTACCTATTCGCCGGAGGAGGGAACTCCCGCCGCAGAGATGCCGGATCAGGTTGATGAGGATACCAAAGCTGACTGGCAGGCAGATGTGATGGAGCTGGAAGAGGAAGTTATTTTCGATAAAAATGACGCCATGAAGGGAAAGGAACTCTATGCCTTTATCGAGGGCAAGGTTTCCGATGAAAATGTCTTCGTTGGCCGTACCTACCGGGATGCACCGGGGGTGGATGGCTATATTTTTATCAATACCGATGAAGAGCTTATGACCGGTGACATTGTGAAGGTACGTGTGACCGGCGCTTACGAGTATGATTTGATCGGTGAGATTACAGAATAGGAGATTTACCATGAATTTACCAAATAAACTTACCTTGTTTCGGGTGATACTGATCCCGTTTTTCGTGTTCTTTTTACTGGCACCTTATTTCCCGGGCTGCGGGAACTACATTGCGGTTGCAATCTTTATCGCTGCAAGCCTTACGGATTTTCTGGACGGGAAGATTGCAAGAAAATACAATCTGGTTACCAATTTCGGAAAATTTATGGATCCTCTGGCGGACAAGCTTTTGGTCTGCTCAGCGCTGATTTGTCTGATTGCCCTCGACAGGATTCCTGCATGGGTAGTGATCATTATCATTGCAAGAGAGTTCATCATCAGCGGCTTTCGACTGGTTGCCTCTGACAACGGTGTGGTCATTGCCGCCAGCTACTGGGGCAAATTCAAGACGGCTTCCCAGATGATTATGGTGATCGTTCTGGTATTAAATCTTCCGGGGCAGGTATTTTCCGTAATCGGAACGGTTCTCATCTATCTGTCTCTCGCATTGACGGTCATTTCACTGATTGACTATATTGCGAAGAACAAAGATGTGTTAAAGGATCAGAAATAACGTATACGTTTTTGACAGGAGGTAAGCATGAGAATTATTGCCGGCACAGCCAGAAGTCTTCCGCTGAAAACCATTGAGGGACCGGACACGCGTCCCACCACCGACAGGATTAAGGAAACTTTGTTCAATATCCTTCAAAACGGTATTCCGGGCGCCTATTTTCTTGATCTGTTTGCGGGAAGCGGACAGATTGGTCTTGAGGCTTTAAGCAGAGGCGCAGCCTACAGCGTTTTCATTGAGAACAGCCGTAAAGCAGCGAAATGTATCGAAGACAATATTACTTTTACAAAATTCACAAAAAATTCCAGACTTCTCACCACAGATGTCCTTACCGGCATGATGAGTCTGGAAGGAAAATATACCTTTGATGTGATTTTTATGGATCCCCCTTACAGACAGGGACTGGAAAAGGATGTACTTACGTATCTGTCCCGCTCAGGTCTTCTGAAGGAGGACAGCAGGATCATTGTTGAGGCTTCCCAGGACACTGATTTTTCCTATGTGAATTCCATCGGTTTCCGGATCGATCGGATCAAGAAATATAAGACCAACATGCACCTGTTTTTGCAGCGGGCACAAGAACAGCAGAAAGAAGGCTAGTTTTATGAAAAAAGCAATTTATCCGGGCAGTTTTGATCCTCTGACCTTCGGACATATGGATATCATTACCAGATCCTCCTCTATCGTGGATGAACTGGTGGTAGGTGTTCTCAATAACAGTGCAAAAAATTCGTTGTTTTCTTTGGAAGAACGTGTTAGTATGATAAAAGAGATGACAAAGGATATGCCAAACGTTTCGGTGGCATCCTTTGACGGTCTTCTGGTAGATTTCATGAACGAGATTGACGCCACCATCATTGTACGTGGACTGCGTGCGGTGACGGATTTTGAATACGAGCTGCAGATTGCCCAGGCCAATCACGTTCAGGATTCTAATATAGAAACCATTTTTTTGACAACAGACCTTAAATATTCTTATTTAAGTTCCACGATTGTCAAGGAATTTGCTTCCTACGGCGGAGATATATCCAATTTCGTACCGGAGCAGTTTATTGACCGGATTTACAAGAAATATGGAAACTCTTCGGAACAGATAAGAAATATGAGAGCAGGTAAGGAGAGATATAATTATGAGCAGTAAAATGGAACAGATTATTGATGAAATTGAAGAGTACATTCAAGGCTGTAAGAATTCCCCGTTGTCCAATTCCAAAATCATCGTAAACAAGGATGAAATCGAGGAACTGATCGCTGAACTTCGGTCGAAAACACCGGAAGAAATCAAGCGTTACCAGAAAATTATCAGCAATAAGGAAGCAATCCTGGCGGATGCACAGGCGAAGGCAGACCAGATCATTGCTCAGGCTCAGGTACAGACTACGGAGCTTGTCAGTGAACACCAGATCATGCAGCAGGCATATGCTCAGGCCAATGAGGTGGTTATGATCGCCACCAAGCAGGCACAGGAAATTTTGGACAATGCTACCCGCGAGGCAAATCAGATCCGCATGGGAGCTGTTGAATATACCGATGCACAGTTGAAAGCTATTGAGGATATACTTACGGGCTCCATTGAAGAGTCCAGAACCCATTACGGAAATCTTCTTTCCTCCCTTCAGGAGTATCTGAATGTGGTTTCCGCGAACCGTGCACAGTTGGTTCCTCAGGAGGTACAGGAGCAGGAACAGGAGACGAATGACGCTCCTGTTGATTCGTCGAAGTCTGAAACCCCTGAGCCGGAGATCAATAAGATTTCTGATTCTGAGGAATCAGAGGAGGAGTAATACAGCGGCAACCGCACCGGTACCTGCAGTATATAGAAGTCTGGCTTTCACATAATACATAAGCGGCAGTCCCTCCCGTTTCAGGAGGGAGGCAGTCTGACAAAGCCCCGACAGCCCGTTCCAGGAGAGAAATACCAGAGCGAGCAGGTATTTTATGGAGTCGGTAAGGTCTGCTTTTGCCAGAAGCCCGATGCCGTTTGTGACCTCCAGGCAACCGGTCAGGATGATTTTTATGCCTTCATTTCCTATGGGAAGCATCCCAATCATTTTGGAAATGATGGAAAACATCATAACGTAACCGCATATTCTGATCAGGGTTTCAAATCCGTTCATGATACCGGCGTCAATGATTTGCATGTTCAACTGAAATCTTGATGCCGATTTTTTTTGGACAGCAGAAGACTCTCTGGCAAGAAGAAGCCACAGCACCCCGCTGATAAGAGGAATCCCGTATAAGAGAAAATAAGGCAGTGGTGATACCGCAAGCTGCAGCTGTTCTCTCAATGCCGTTGTGACAAACACAGGACTTAAGTTATTGGCAAAGCAGGCGAGTATTTTCGCGTTCTTCCTGGAAATCTGTCCTTCATGCAAGCTGTCCGTGGCCAGCTTGCAGCCGATGGGAAAGCCGAAAAGAAAACCGCAGAAAATGATATACCATTCCAGACTGCTGATTTTTCCCCGGTGTATTTTGGGTTTATTTGCAGACTGAAAAAGGCCTGAGGCCAGAACGATATATGATATGATACAAAAGGGCAGAAGCGCCGGCAGAAGCTGTGTAAACCACAGGATCAGACCATCTCTTGCACCCTCCAGCGCAGCCGCCGGACAGGTCAGGAAAAACGTAAGCAATAGAAATACAAATAATACACAGGCTGTTTTTTTCATGCTACTATTTTATGAGAGGGCTTTTCTATGTATGCCGGATTACGTGTAAAAAGAAAAGAGGTTATCCCATGCTCCGATTGGATAAGTTCCTTGCGGATGCCGGAATCGGCACCAGAAGTGAAGTGAAAAAATATATCAAAAACAAACGGATTTCTGTCAATGGTATGGTTGTGGTCCGCCCGGAGCAGAAGATCGATCCGGAAACGGACGCTGTCTGTCTGGACGAAAAGCCGGTTTTCTATACCCATTATTTCTATTATCTGTTTCATAAGCCCGGAGACTGCGTCACTGCCAGAAGGGACAACAGAGATCAGACGGTTATGGATTTTTTCCCGGAGGAGCTTCGTGACAAATTATCTCCGGTGGGAAGACTGGATAAGGATACGGAGGGGTTACTTCTGGTTACCAATGACGGAGCCTTTAACCATAAATTGACCAGCCCGGCGTATCACCTGAAGAAGACCTATTATGCAGAACTTGACCAGCCGGTGCCATCTGATGCGGCTTCGGTCTTTGCTGAAGGGGTTGATATTGGAGATGACAGGCTGACGCTTCCCGCAGAGCTTTGCCCACTGCCCGTTGCAGAAAGGGACGGGAAAAGGATTTTTGCCGCAGAGCTTACCATTACCGAGGGGCGGTATCATCAGGTTAAGCGGATGTTTCAGGCCATCGGATTAAAGGTCATCTATTTAAAACGGCTGTCCATGGGTTATCTTACGCTGGGGCAGCTGCCAAAGGGAGAGTACCGCCCTCTGACAGAGGAGGAAATCAGCCGGTTACAAAAAGAATGTGAAACGAAAGGGCTATTGCCATGACATATGAAGGATATCTGCCAATTTCAAAAGAGGATATGTGGGAACGAAAAATCTCACAGCTGGATTTTGTCTACGTCTGCGGAGATGCCTACGTGGATCATCCCTCCTTCGGACACGCCATCATTACCAGACTTCTGGAGGCCCATGGATATACTGTGGGAATCATTGCCCAGCCGGATTGGAAGGATGATACCTCGATTTCCATCTTGGGGGAACCAAGGCTTGGCTTTCTGGTTTCTGCCGGAAATATGGATTCCATGGTAAACCATTATTCTGTTTCCAAAAAGAGGCGAAGTACAGACTCCTATTCTCCGGGGGGAGTGATGGGAAAACGGCCGGATTATGCAACCGTTGTCTACTGTAATCTGATCCGTCACACCTATAAGAATACCCCCATCATCATCGGTGGTATTGAGGCCAGCTTAAGACGCCTTTCCCACTATGACTACTGGTCCAATAAGGTAAAGCGCTCCATTCTTCTGGATTCCGGCGCGGATCTGATCTCTTATGGCATGGGGGAACACTCAATCTTAGAGATTGCGGACGCGCTGAATTCCGGGATCAGCGTGAAGGATATTACCTTTGTGGACGGAACCGTCTTTAAGACCAAGAACCGGGACATCATTTATGATGCCATCGAATTACCGGATTATGATGCCATCAAGGAGGATAAAAAGCTTTATGCCCAAAGCTTTTATACCCAGTACTGCAATACAGATCCCTTTTCCGGGAAACGGCTTTTTGAGCCCTACGGTGGTACAACCTATGTGGTACAGAATCCGCCCTCAAAGCCCCTGACCACCGAGGAGATGGATGAGGTCTATGCTCTGCCTTACATGAGAAACTATCATCCCATCTATGAAGAGGAGGGAGGAATTCCCGCGATCCGTGAGGTAAAGTTCTCCCTCATCAGTAACCGGGGCTGTTACGGAGGATGCAGCTTTTGTGCCCTGACCTTCCATCAGGGAAGGATCATCCAGACCAGAAGCCATGAATCCATTATAAAAGAAGCAAAGCTCATGACGGAGGACAAAGACTTTAAGGGTTATATTCATGATGTGGGAGGCCCTACCGCCAATTTCCGGGCTCCGGCCTGCAGCAAGCAGCTGACAAAGGGCGCCTGTCCCACCAGACAGTGTCTTTTTCCGAAGCCCTGTAAGAATCTTGAGGTAAGCCATAAGGATTATCTGGAACTGCTCCGAAAATTACGGGAACTGCCTAAGGTAAAAAAGGTCTTTATACGTTCCGGAATCCGGTTTGATTACCTGATGTATGACAAGGACAGAACTTTCCTGAAGGAGCTTTGCGAACATCATGTCAGCGGCCAGCTGAAGGTGGCTCCGGAGCACATCAGCAACAATGTATTAAGCCGTCTGGGCAAGCCGTCGGTAGAGGTATACAACAGCTTTGTAAAGGCTTATAAAGACATGAATAAAAAGATCGGAAAGGAACAGTATCTGGTTCCTTATCTGATGAGCTCCCACCCGGGTTCCACCTTAAAGGAGGCCGTGGAACTGGCAGAGTATCTGCGGGATCTGGGCTATATGCCGGAGCAGGTGCAGGATTTTTATCCGACGCCCTCCACGATTTCTACCTGTATGTATTACACCGGTCTGGATCCCCGGACCATGGAACCGGTCTATGTGGCTACCAATCCCCATGAAAAGGCCATGCAGCGGGCGCTGATCCAGTATCGTAACCCGAAGAACTATGATCTGGTATATGAGGCTCTGACGAAAGCCCACAGGGAGGATCTGATCGGCTATGACAAGAAGTGTCTGATCCGTCCAAGACGCTATGGCGGTGGTAAACCAAATGCTTCTCTGGGGAAAGGACAGGCTGCCGGAAAAAATCCGGGCAGGAAAAAATCTACCGGGGAACAACCGCGAAAGAAAAAGACCATCCGAAATGTTCATCATAAAAAGAAGTAAAAAGGATCACCGGATATGAGAGAATTTATCATCGGCAGCAATGAAGAAAACCAGCGCTTTGACAAATACCTGAAAAAAATACTGCCAAACGCCACCACCGGTTTTCTCTACAAAATGCTCCGCAAGAAAAATATTACCCTGGAGGGCAAAAAGGCGGACGGAAAAGAACTTCTCCATAAAGGACAGCGGGTCAGGATTTTTTTCAGTGAAGAGACCTTTGAGAAATTCATGCAGGATACCCAAAGCCTTGAAGATGAATGCGTAAGACTGAAAGCACTGCCCATGAAGGGGCTTAAAGTTGTTTATGAAGATGAAGATATTCTCGTTGCCGATAAGCCCTTTAATATGCTTTCCCAGAAGGCAAAACCGGAGGATGTCAGCGCCAATGAATATCTCCTGGGTTATCTGCTTCGAAAGGGTGTTATTTCGAGGGAGAGCCTTGTGACCTTCCGACCCTCCGTGTGCAATCGGCTGGACCGAAACACCACCGGACTTCTTCTGATGGGTAAATCCCTTGCCGGTTCCCAGCAGTTGTCCGAGCAGCTGCGGGAGAGGACAGCAAAAAAATATTACCGCGCCATTGTCCTTGGGGCAGTCACCGAAGAATCCCATTTATCCGGCTGGCTGAAAAAAGATGAGGCCACAAACCGGGTGCAGATTCTGGATAGGGAGGCGGTGGATGCCGTGAGGGTGGAAACCGCTTACAGACCCCTGAAGTTGAAGGAAAACGCCTTTGGGGACATTGCGGTTACCTTACTGGAAATTCATCTGATTACCGGCAGAACCCACCAGATCCGCGCTCATCTGGCCTCCATAGGGCATCCCATTATTGGAGATCAGAAATACGGCGATGACAGAGCCAACCGGTATTTTTCTGAGAAGCTTCATGTCAATCATCAGCTTCTTCATGCTTACCGTCTGGAACTGTCAGACGGACGAATGTGGAAGGCGCCCATGCCGGAAATTTTTTACAAGCTTCTTTAAGGAATGGTTCTGTTCATTTACTATGAAGTATTGTATAATGAACCTAGTATTCAGTGTACTAGTACACAACAGATGGGAGATTGATTGTATGCCAACCTGGAATTCCAGAGGGCTTAGGGGTTCTACTCTTGAGGATCTTCTGAACCGAACCAACGAAAAATATGCCGGGCACGGTCTGGCACTGATCCAGAAAATTCCTACCCCCATCACACCCATCAATATTGACAAGGAGTCAAGGCATATCACCCTTGCTTACTTCGACCAGAAAAGTACGGTAGATTATATTGGTGCCGTACAGGGGATACCGGTATGCTTTGATGCGAAGGAATGTCATACGGACACCTTTCCCCTGGCCAATATTCATGAACATCAGCTTCGGTTTATGGAGCAGTTTGAAAAGCAGCAGGGAATTGCCTTTATCCTGATTTTTTTCAGCCACCGGGAGGAGTTTTATTATCTGCGGTTTGCGGACTTGAAAAGCTTCTGGGACAGGGCACAGGCGGGAGGACGAAAGAGCTTCCGTTACGAAGAACTGGATCCGTCCTTTTTTCTGCCGGAGGAATCCGGGATTCTGGTTCCCTATCTGCCGGTTTTGCAGAGGGATTTAGATACAAGGGATTGACAATTACTGGATTTTCCCATATAATAGCAATGATTTTATTTTGATAATGAATTATCACTTTACTATACGAAAGTGGCAGATATAGGATAAAGAGAGGAACAGTTATGACAGACCAGATGTTACACACACCGGATGGCGTCCGGGATATCTATAATGGGGAGTGTAAGCAGAAGCTGCTTCTGCAGGACAAGCTGCACGATGTATTGATGCGTTACGGCTACCGGGATATCCAGACCCCGACCTTTGAGTTTTTTAATATTTTCAGTCAGGAGGTTGGTACAACGCCCTCCAGAGATCTCTATAAGTTCTTTGATAAGGAGGGGAATACCCTGGTTCTACGGCCGGATTTCACCCCTTCCATCGCACGAAGTGCTGCAAAATACTATACCAGTGAGGACATGCCGGCCAAGCTTTGCTACATGGGCAATACCTTTATCAATTCCTCTGCTTATCAGGGCAGATTAAAGGAAACCACCCAGTGTGGTGCTGAGCTGATCGGCGATGGAAGCGTAGCCGCTGATGCAGAGATTCTTGCCATGGTTGTGGATTCTCTGAGAAGCAGTGGACTGAAAGAATTCCAGATTTCCGTTGGGCATGCAAGATTTTTCCAGGGAATCGCCAAGGCTGCCGGTCTTACCGATGAGCAGGAGGAAGAGCTTCGTGATCTTCTTGCCAACAAGAATTTCCTCGGTGTGGAGGAATTTGCCGGACAGCTTACGCTTTCCGATGAATTAAAGCAGCTGATGCTGATGCTTGGCACCTTCGAAACAGCAGCTGAAGAATTATCGGCAGCAGAACAGCTTGCCGCAGATTATCCAATGATTTTATCGGCGTTCCGGGAACTGGAGGAGCTGGGAAATTACCTGAAGCTGTATGGAATCGAAAAATATATTTCCTTTGAACTTGGAATTATCAGCAGCTATCATTATTATACAGGCATCATTTTTGCCGGATACACCTTCGGAACCGGGGAACCGGTGGTCCGGGGAGGCCGTTACGACAAGCTTCTGACTTATTTTGGAAAAAATGAGCCTGCCATCGGTTTTGCCATTGTGGTGGACCAGCTTATGGCAGCTTTGTCCAGACAAAAGATTTCCCTTTCTGTGCCGGAGGAGAGCATTCTTCTGGTCTACCGGAAGGAGCACACCGAGTCAGCCATAGGGAAAGCGCAGAAGCTCAGAGAGCAGGGCAAAATCGTTACCATGATCCCGGCGTTGGATGATAAGAAAAAAGAATACTACATCAACTATGCAATGAAGAACCATATTGCAAAGGTTGACTTTATGGATGAACAGGCATAGGAGATTGAATAGAATGGAAGAGAAGAGATATTTAACCTTTGCGCTGGGCAAGGGACGTCTGGCAAAGAAGACACTTGATTTATTTGAGAAGATTGGAATTACCTGTGAGGAGATTAAAGACCCGGACACCAGAAAACTTATTTTTGTCAATGAAGAGCTGAAGCTTCGGTTTTTCCTGGCAAAGGGGCCGGATGTGCCTACCTATGTGGAATACGGAGCTGCCGATATCGGTGTCGTTGGCAAGGATACCATTCTGGAAGAAGGCCGCAACATCTATGAGGTTTTGGATCTTGGCTTTGGAAAGTGTAAAATGTGCATCTGTGGACCGGAGAGCACCAGAGATCTTTTGAAGCACCATGAACAGATCCGGGTTGCCACCAAATACCCCCGCATTGCAAAAGATTATTTCTATAACAAAAAACACCAGACTGTAGAAATCATCAAGTTGAACGGTTCCATCGAGTTAGCCCCTATTGTAGGTCTCTCCGAAGTGATCTGCGATATCGTGGAGACAGGAACGACTTTACGGGAAAACGGACTGACGGTTCTGGAAGAGGTTTGCCCTCTCTCTGCCCGTGTGGTAGTCAACCAGGTCAGCATGAAGATGGAAAATGAGCGGATCACCAAACTGATACGTGATCTGAAAACGGTTATCTAAGGAGGAACATCATGAGAATACAGAAACTCACAGCAGACAGCAAGCAGGACATTTTAGAGAATCTCTTGAAGAGAAGTCCCAACAACTATGGTGAATTCGAGGGACGGGTAAACGCTATCATTGAAGAAGTCAGAAAGAACCGCAACCAGGCCATTTTCTCCTACACAAAGCAGTTTGATGGCGCTGATATCAACGAGGATAATATTCTGGTGACGGAAGAAGAGATTAAAGAGGCTTATGAGCAGGTGGATGAAACGCTTCTTGCCGTCATCCGCAAGTCTCTTGTCAATATTAAGAAGTATCATGAAAAGCAGGCACAGAATTCCTGGTTTACTTCCGAAGATGGTATCATTCTTGGTCAGAAGGTAACTCCCCTTGCCATCGCCGGTGTTTATGTCCCGGGCGGGAAGGCTGTTTATCCATCGTCCGTACTGATGAACGTGCTTCCGGCAAAGGTAGCCGGTGTGGAACGAATCATTATGTGTACACCTCCGGGGAAGGATGGCAAGGTATATCCTTCTACGCTGGTTGCTGCACACGAGGCAGGTGTGGATGAAATCTATAAGGTAGGCGGAGCCCAGGCCATCGCTGCCATGGCTTTTGGTACCGAGAGCGTACCGAAGGTGGACAAGATCGTAGGCCCAGGCAATGTCTATGTGGCGCTCGCCAAAAAGGCAGTATTTGGTTATGTAAGCATTGACTCCATCGCCGGCCCAAGTGAGATTCTGGTGCTTGCCGACGAGACAGCGAACCCCCGCTATGTGGCAGCGGATCTGCTTTCCCAGGCAGAGCATGACGAGATGGCTTCCGCTATTCTCATTACCACCAGTGAGGAACTGGCAGAGAAGGTTTCCGCAGAGGCAGACCAGTTTGTGGCAGAACTTTCCAGAAAAGAAATCATCCGGAAATCTCTGGATAATTATGGTTATATTCTGGTGGCTGACAATATGGAGGACGCCATTGATGCAGTCAATGAAATTGCTTCCGAGCATATGGAAATCGTCACAAAGGATCCCTTCCATGTGATGACCAAGATCCGCAATGCAGGGGCAATTTTTATCGGCGAGTATTCCTCTGAACCACTGGGAGATTATTTTGCCGGACCGAACCATGTGCTTCCCACCAATGGTACGGCCAAGTTCTTCTCGGCACTGTCTGTGGATGATTTTATCAAGAAGTCCAGCATTATTTCCTACTCAAGGGAAGCTCTTGAGAAGGTACATGAGGATATTGAACAGTTTGCGGAATGCGAGAAGCTGACCGCTCATGCCAACTCTGTTCGCGTCCGCTTTGAGAAATAATAGAAAATACCCATTAGGAGGCGCAGGATATGTCTGAAAGAACTGCAAAGCAGCAAAGAAAAACAAAGGAAACTGATATCAGTGTAAGCCTGAATCTGGATGGAACCGGTAAATCCGGTATCGACACCGGCATCGGTTTTTTCGATCATATGCTGGAGGGATTCGCAAGGCACGGATTTTTTGACCTGAATCTGACCTGTAAAGGGGATCTGCAGGTGGACAGCCATCACACCATCGAGGACTGTGGGATTGTGCTTGGTGCTGCCATACGGGAAGCCCTTGGAGATAAGCAGGGGATCAAGCGTTTTGGAAGCTGCATTCTTCCTATGGATGAGACACTTGTCCTGTGCGCGGTAGATCTTTCCGGCAGACCATATCTGGTGTTTGACGGCGCATTTACTGCCGATCGTCTGGGAGATATGGACACGGAAATGGTAAAGGAATTTTTCTATGCCATCTCTTACAGTGCCGGGCTAAACCTTCACATTAAGGTATTAAATAATGGAAATAATCATCATATGGCAGAGGCAATGTTTAAAGCATTTGCCCGGGCCCTGGATGATGCGGTAACGATTGACCCAAGGATTCAGGGAATCCTTTCCACGAAAGGAAGTTTATAAGGAATGGAACAGAAAAACATTGTCGCAACCATCTATTTAAAGGACGGCAGGGCGGTGAAATCCATGAAGAATTTTACACCGGTGGATCATGACATCTATGAACTCTGTCAGATTTACAACGACAGTGGGGTAGACAAGATTATGATCTTTGATCTGTCCACCGATGACGATGAGCATGAAAAAAATATCGGAACCATTAAGAATATCAATCGCAATCTGGAGATTAAAGTTTGTGCCGGAGGCAACATTAACCGGTTAGAGGATGTTAAGAAGCTTCTTTATGCCGGCTGCCTGCAGGTAATTTTAAATGCCTCAAAGCCCTCCAGTGTGGGGCTTGCGGGAGAAGCCAGCGCCCGGTTTGGAAAGGATCGTATTCTGATCTCCGTCAACAATGTGGATTTTATTTTTAAGAACCAGAAAATCATTGAGGATACCTTCCATGAGGTTCTGGTTCTGAATCCCAATATTTTGGATGCCCTTGAGAATCTGACGAATATTCCCTATGTAGTGACCCTTCCGGAATTTCATTACGATCAGGTGGTTACACTTCTTAAGAGTGAAAAAATCCGTGGCATCGCAGGACCCTATATCAATGATCCCACCAGCGATGTGATGAAGTTAAAGTCCAACCTTTCGAAAGACGGTATCAAGATGGACAATTTCGATCCGGATCTGCTGTGGTCTGACCTTAAGCAAAATTCCGACGGCATGGTGCCGGTTATCGTCCAGGATTACCGTACCGACGAGGTATTGATGCTCGCTTACATGAATGAAGAGGCATTTAACACCACCATCAATATTGGCAAGATGACCTACTGGAGCAGAAGCAGACAGGAACTGTGGACCAAGGGGCTTACCTCCGGACATATCCAGTATGTGAAGTCCCTGACGGCGGACTGCGACTACGACACGATTCTAGCGAAGGTATCCCAGGTGGGGGCTGCCTGCCATACCGGCAACCGCAGCTGCTTTTTCAATCACATTGTCCAGAAGGAATACGTTGAGAAAAACCCGCTCAAGGTGTTTGAGCATGAATATGAGATTATCAAAGACCGTAAGGAGCACCCGAAGGAGGGGTCCTACACCAACTATCTTTTCGACAAGGGAATTGACAAGATTCTAAAAAAGGTGGGAGAAGAGTGCACGGAAATTATTATTGCAGCAAAAAATCCGGATCCTGAGGAAATCAAATATGAGATTTCCGATTTCCTTTACCACTGCATGGTTCTGATGGTGGAAAAAGGGGTTACCTGGGAGGAAATCACCAATGAGCTGTCCCAGCGGTAATCAGGATTTGAAAAATATATGAGGTATTTATGAGAAAGCTTGCTTTAAGTGATGAAATATTAATGCAGGTGGAGAAGCCTGCCCGCTATATCGGGAATGAGTTAAATTCCGTTGTCAAGGACACATCGCAGATTCGCTTTGCGATGTGTTTTCCTGACGTTTATGAAATCGGTATGTCCCATCTGGGCATCCAGATTCTGTATGATATGTTTAACCGCAGGGAGGACACCTGGTGTGAGCGTGTTTACTCTCCATGGCCGGACCTTCATCAGATTATGAAAAAACAGCATATTCCGCTGTTTGGTCTGGAATCCCAGGAGCCCATCAAGGACTTTGACTTTGTGGGCATGACACTCCAGTATGAGATGTGTTATACGAATATACTCCAGCTTCTGGATCTGGCCCAGATTCCGCTTCTGGCGGCAGACCGCAGGGAAAGTGATCCCATCGTGCTGGGGGGAGGCCCCTGCTCCTATAATCCGGAGCCCATCGCGGACTTTTTCGACTGTTTTTATATCGGAGAGGGAGAGACCCAGTACAACCGGTTCCTGGATCTGTACAAGAGCATGAAGGAAAGCGGCAATTATTCCCGTCAGGCCTTTTTGCATGAGGCTGCAAAGATCGAGGGCATCTATGTACCTTCTCTCTATCAGGTAAGCTACAAAGAGGATGGAACCATAGAAAGCTTTACGCCAATCTATGATGATATTCCGACCAGAATAAAAAAGCAGGTGGATATGGATCTGACCGGTTCTGTCTATCCGGAAAAACCGGTGGTGCCCTTTATTAAGGCCACCCAGGACCGTGCTGTGCTGGAAATTCAGAGAGGCTGTATCAGAGGCTGCCGGTTCTGTCAGGCAGGCGTGATCTACCGGCCAAACCGGGAGAAAGGATTAGAGCGGCTGAAGGAGCTGGCACGCACCATGCTGGCATCTACAGGACACGAGGAGATTTCTCTTAGCTCCTTAAGTTCTTCCGATTACTCACAGCTGGAGGAACTGATCAATTTCCTGATCGAAGAATGTAACAAAAAGCATGTAAATATATCTCTGCCATCCTTACGTATCGATGCCTTTTCCCTGGATATCATGAGCAAAGTGCAGGATATTAAAAAAAGCAGCCTGACCTTTGCGCCGGAAGCCGGATCCCAGAGGCTTCGAAATGTCATCAACAAAGGACTTACGGTTGACGACATTTTAGGTGGGGCGAAGGATGCCTTTATCGGTGGCTGGAACAAGGTAAAGCTGTACTTTATGCTGGGACTTCCCACAGAAACCGAAGAGGATATACGGTCAATTCCTGAGCTTGCCAATGAAATTGCGGCATTGTACTACGATACGGTACCGAAAGAACAGCGGAACGGAAAGTGCCAGATCACCATCAGCACCTCCTTCTTTGTGCCAAAGCCTTTTACGCCCTTCCAGTGGGCAACCATGCTGGATCCATCTGATTATCTGGATCGTGCCAGAATCGTCAATGACCATGTGAAGGAACAGCTGAATCATAAGAGCATCCGCTACAACTGGCACGAAGCCGATGTGACGGTGCTGGAGGGTGTCCTTGCCCGAGGAGACAGAAGGCTTGCTCCTGTGATTCTCTATGTCTATGAGCATGGTGAGTTCTTTGATGCATGGAACGAATATTTCCACTATGATCTGTGGCTAGAGGCCTTTGCTACCTATGGCATTGACATTGATTTTTATACCAAGCGGCCCCGCAGGGAGGATGAGATTTTCCCATGGGATTTCATCGATGTAGGCGTTTCGAAAGATTTTCTTCTTCGTGAGTGGAAGACTGCCCTTTCGGAAAGCGTAACGCCAAACTGCAGGATGCGCTGTTTTGGCTGTGGTGCAAGACAATTTGGAGGAGGTGTCTGCTTTGAAAATCAGAATTAAATTTCGCAAATGGGGAGTGATGAAATTCATCGGACATCTGGACATGATGCGGTATTTCCAGAAAGCCATGCGCAGGGCAGATATTGATATCCGTTATTCGGAAGGATTCTCGCCTCACCAGATCATGTCATTTGCCGCACCGCTGGGGGTGGGACTTACCAGCGACAGCGAATATTTTGACATAGAAGTCAATTCCACCATGTCCTCAGCAGAGGCTGTTGCAACACTCAATGCTGTGATGGTGGACGGGGTGGAGGTCACCGGCTACGTACAGCTGCCGGACACCGCGAAAACAGCCATGTCCCTTGTGGCAGCCGCAGATTACAGCTTAAGTTATAAAACCGGCTATGAAAGCCCGTACACAGCGGCAGAATGGCAAAAGCTTGTGGAACAGGAATTTACAAGCCAGCCGGCCTTTACCATTATCAAGAAGACAAAGAAAAGTGAACGTGAGGTAGACCTGAAGCCGTTGGTGTATGATTTTCAGGTGACGGAGCAGGAGGGAAATCCTGTGTTTTTCTTAAAGGTGTCCACCGGTAGCACAGACAATATCAAACCGGAGCTGGTGCTTTCCAGCATCTACGAGCGCCTTGGACTTTCCTATAATGAAAATGCCATACATATCCATCGCATGGAGGTTTACGCCAGAGACGAGGAAGGCGGTCTGATTCCGCTGGAAGCATTGGGAATGGAGATTGGGGCATGAAGAACCGCATTGTAATCACAAAGATCGAACACCGGCAGAAATGCTATACTGCCTATCTGGTTTTTGATGAGAACCGCTCCCTGCAGGAGCTGCAGATCTTTGAACCAAAGGACCGCTCTCTGCTGGGGCATATTTATGTGGGATATGTAGAGAAAATCGTTCCCAACATCCAGGCGGCTTTTATCCGGGTGGGCGATGGACAGAAATGCTATCTTCCACTGGAGCGGTTTTCTCCTGTATATACGAAAAAGTTGTCAAAAAAACCACAGCTCTGTGAAGGAGACGAGCTTTTGGTTCAGGTTATAAAGGATGCAGTAAAGACAAAGGATCCCGTTGTCAGTACTAGATTAACCCTGCACGGGCGGTACTGTTTCCTGACTACGGAAAATACAAGACTGGGAGTGTCCCAAAAGCTGACGGGTGACACAGCAGACAGGCTGCGTCAGCTGGCAGAGAGCCTCTGTGAAGGGCATAAGGAGGATGGTTACGGCCTCGTACTCAGGACAAATGCAATCACCGTGTCCCGGGAAGAATTAAGGCAGGATATTCTGGATGTGATTCATCAGTACCATGAGGTGTTAAAAACCGGTAAATGCGCGAAGGCAGGCGCCCTCATCCACCGGGAGATTCCGGGGTATCTTTCCCGCCTGAAATCAGAGTCCATGGAAGTGATCGATACGGTTCTTACAGACTGTGATAATCTGTATCAGGAGACTGCTTCTTTCCTGCCTTCTCTGATAGAAAATGGGAAATTGAAGCTTTATCAGGATGACGCTGTGAGCCTTGCCACACTCTATCATCTTCGCGGCACCATAGAGGAACTTATCGGAAGCCGAGTGTGGCTGCCGTCCGGAGCCAATATCATCATTGAATCTTTGGAAACCCTTACTGTTATTGATGTCAACAGTGGAAAGAATCAGTCCAGAAAACCGGAAACCCTCTTCAACATCAACGTAGAGGCTGCAAGGGAGATTGCAAGGCAGCTGCGGCTTCGCAATATTTCAGGTATGATCATCATCGATTTCATCAATATGGAATCCGAAGAACAGCAGCAAAAGCTGATTCACGTCATCCGGGAGGAACTGAAAAAAGATTCTGTCCCTGCAAGGTTTGTAGATATCACAAAGCTGGGACTTGTGGAGCTTACAAGGAAAAAGGGATACAAATCCCTGCGGGAGATACTAATCTGAGTTTTCATAGACAGTTCGTAACTGATATATACCCTCACAGTTACGAAACAAAAATACATTTTATGAAAAATCGGTTGACGAATCCTAATTCTTATGTTATTATACACTAGTATGCCGCACAGTGAGGTAAAAGTCTGCGTTTGCAGCACCGCAACTGGCGAGTAATGATAAATAGGAGGTGCCATATGTACGCAATTATAGCAACAGGTGGTAAACAGTACAAAGTATCCGAAGGCGAT
>ONEJ01000080.1 GCA_900316805.1 uncultured Lachnospiraceae bacterium | reverse complement strand
GCCGGAAGTGTCCGGCGGTTTTTACCATTTAGTCATCAAGAAATTCGATGGAGCCTGCAGAAAGCTTGCCGATACGTACCAGCGGATACACATCAAAGCCTTGGGAAACAAGCTTCTCATGGCACCGGTTGCTGCCTCCCCATTGGCCAGGAAATCATCGATGTGCTGCATCAGAACCGGATCCACCTGATGATTGATAAAACTGTCTACTTTCAAAATATCTTCGCTGACGGCAACGCCGTCCATTTTGATGCGTTCCTCTAATTCCTTCAAGATGTTTCCCCCTTTGTAGTAAGTTGATTTATAAACAGTATAACATTATTGCCCCTGCATGTGAATTTGTATGCATGACACTTGCCCTCTTGCGGAAAAATAAGTAAAATAGATACCATGAAAATCACAATTGTATGCGTAGGAAAAATCAAAGAAAAATTTTATCAGGATGCCATCGCAGAATATGCAAAGCGGCTGAGCCGTTACGTCAGTCTCTCCATTGTGGAAGTGAAGGATGAAAAGACGAAGGAACAGGCATCCAAGACAGAGGAAAAGATGGTGAAGGATCTGGAGGGGGAGCGGATCTTTAAGCATATCCGTGAGGATGGATATGTGATCGCTCTTGCCATCGAGGGAAAGAATCTGGATTCCGTCCAGCTTTCCGAAAAAATCGAATCCCTGGGACTGGGAGGAACCAGCCACATTTATTTTGTGATTGGTGGTTCCCTTGGCCTGTCGGAGGAAGTGCTAAAGCGGGCGAATGATAAGCTCAGCTTTTCCCGGATGACCTTTCCCCATCAACTGATGCGGGTGATCCTGCTGGAGCAGATCTACCGGAGCTATCGGATCATGAACCACGAGCCTTACCACAAGTAGCCGGGGAATAGGACCTGCTGTTTTTTCATATAGTTTACTATGAAAAGCCATCAGTCCAATCAGAAACCGCATAACAAACCGGAATCGGAGCGCCTCGTGGAACGGCTGGAGCTGCCCAGGGATCTCTTTCTTGGCATGCCGGTTCTCTCCCTGCAGGGAAATCGTTTCCTCTGTATTGAGAATCATCGGGGAATCCTGCAGGCGGGCCGGGAAAAAATTCTGGTCGCCGCCAAGCCCTGGAGCATCGAAGTGACCGGGAGAGATCTTTCCATCCAGCGCTTTACGAAGGATTATATGGAAATTACAGGATATATGGAGCATATCTTTTTCCTGCTGTGATCCTTCGACTTCTGCGGTTTGTGAGGGGCTTTTTGGTACTGAAGCTGCGGGGAAGGAACTGTGAGCGTTTTCTGAATTTGTGCGCCAATCGGGGGATTGCCACCTGGCAGCTGTCTGTGGGGGAGACGGGGGAGGTTCTGGTATGTATCTATCTGTCTGATTTCTACCGGCTCCGGCCCCTGCTGCGGAAAACCAAGGTGAAGCTTCGCATTGAAAAACGGGCAGGTCTTCCTTTTCTGGTGCAGCGCTATCGGAAGCGGGTGGTGTTTGTCAGCATTCTTGCTGTTATGATGGTCTGCGTTGCCTTTTTGTCCACCAGAATCTGGCGGATTGAGGTGCTGGGAAATTCCTCTCTGGGGGATGAAACCATTCTGGAGTATCTGAAGCAGGAGGGGATCACTTACGGTATCGGCAGGGATGCCATAGACAACGACGGGCTGGAACTTGCCCTGCGGCAGGATTTTGAGCAGGTGATCTGGGCCAGCGTCTACGAGAAGGGAACAAAGCTGGTGGTGCGTATTCAGGAGAAACTGGCATCCCAAAAGGAAACACTGGTTTCACAGAATCCCTGCACGGATCTGGTGGCCAAAAGGGATGCCACGATCTACTCCATTGTCACCAGAAGCGGAACCCCGCTGGTGAAGGCAGAGGATACTGTGAAGGCGGGAGATATTCTGGTCTGTGGCCGTCAGGAAATTATTGATGACAATGGAGAAATTTCGGAATATTATTATCAGAGTGCGGATGCGGATATTCTTGGAATCTCCACTATTTCCTATGAGGATGAGATTCCGTTGAAACGGGTAGAGACGAAGGCCTCGGGGGCATACCATGACCGCTATTTCTTCCGCTTTCTGGATTACCGGATTACCACGCCGAAGCTGTATGCCGCTTTCGACTGCAGTGAAACCATAGAAGAGACGAACCAGCTGTGTCTGCCGGGAAGCTTTTACCTGCCGGTTTATGTGGGCAGAATCCGGGAAAAGGAGCAGTTGCAATGTGTGGAAAATGTGTCTATGGAACAGGCGAAAAAGGACGCCCTTTCGCATTTTTCCAGATTCCTTACAAATTTGGAAGAAAATGGGGTGCGAATTATCGATAAAAATGTTATGATTGAGAAGGAAAAAGAAAATTATCATATATACGGGAGGCTTAAGATCTGTGAGGACATTACCCAAAGGGTTCCCACAGAGGTCTTAGAGGCTCCTGCTCCTAAGGAGAACAAAGAGGAATAAGGTATGAGTTTAAACGAAGCAGCACTTCAGATTCCGACGGAGCACATGGCAAATGTGTTCGGTCAGTTTGATGCGAATATCAAGAAGATTGAAAGAGCCCTGGGTGTGACCCTAGTGGTGCGGGATGATCAGGTAAAGATGATCGGCACCGAGTCTGCGGTAAATGGGGCAAAGGAGGTGTTTTCCCAGCTTTATGAGCTGTCCAGGAGAGGCAATGTCATCACGGAACAGAACGTGAATTATGCGCTGGCGCTTCTGGCAGAGCATGAGGGAGACCGTATGGTGGAAATCGACCGGGATGTGATCTGCCATACGGTGATGGGAAAGCCGGTGAAGCCCAAGACCATCGGCCAGAAGGAATATGTGGATGCCATCCGGGATAAGATGATCGTCTTTGGCATGGGACCGGCGGGAACCGGCAAAACCTATCTGGCTATGGCTATGGCCATTACCGCTTTTAAGAACGAGGAGGTTTCCCGTATCATCTTAACCCGTCCGGCCATTGAGGCGGGAGAGAAGCTGGGCTTTCTGCCGGGAGATCTGCAGAGCAAGGTAGATCCCTATCTGCGGCCTCTCTACGATGCCCTGCACCAGATCATGGGGGCTGACAGCTTCCAGAAAAATATGGAGAAAGGGCTCATCGAGGTGGCGCCCCTAGCCTACATGCGAGGACGTACCCTGGACAATGCCTTTATTATACTGGATGAAGCACAGAATACCACACCGGCCCAGATGAAGATGTTCCTGACCCGTATCGGGTTTGGCTCCAAGGCCGTGATCACCGGAGACAAGACCCAGAAGGATCTGGCACCGGGAACGAAATCCGGTCTGGATGTGGCCCTTCGGGTATTGCGAAATATCGAGGATATTGGCATCTGTGAACTCACCAGCAAGGATGTGGTGCGTCATCCTCTGGTACAAAAAATCGTACAGGCCTACGATGACTATGAGAAGAAGCAGAACGCACACGCCCGTAAAACGAGACAGGAGAAGCGATGAACCATAAAGAAGAACCTAATTTATACCGGATTCTTTCCGTATTTGCCGTGATTGTTTTCACAGTTGTTCTCACCGCGGTTCTCTGTGTCCGGGGGCATTTTTATAAAGACGAATGGCTCTGTGTCGTATTTTTGGATATTGTATTTTTGTCTGTGTACGTTTTTGAAATGGAATACGAGAGAAGACAGGGACTGCTTTCTTCCAATCAACAGACGAATTTTGTCCGGGTCAGCATTGTTTATAGCATTTGTGCCTTGCTGACGGCTGTTATGGCCTTCCTGCCGGAGGTGTTTCGGCCCGTGATGCTGACACCGGTTTTGCTGTGTGGGGTTTCCACTCCACTTTTGGCAGTCACTGCAGGATTGTATTTTGATCTTCTTCTGGGGCTTTCCGCCGGAGCCGATTTTTATGTCTTTGCGGGTTTGTGCCTTCTGACACTGCTGGGGGCTGTGCTGGGACGGGCTCTGGAAAAGGGAAAATACCGCATCTGGATCGCCGCACTGTTTTTTATGATCAGTATTCTGGTGCCTGCAGTGCTTTACGAGTTTGCCTTCAAGCAGATGGGAGCGGCAGTTTACCTGGGGGGTGCCGCCTCCGGGCTTTTGACGGCCGCCGCCGCGGTATTCATCTATCCATCCCTGTACCGGGACAGTGAAGAGGAAGTGGGAAACCGCTTTTACGATATCGTGTCTGAGGATTATTCCGAGGTCAGGGCTCTTAAGGATTTTTCCGAAAAGGAATACCGGCATGCGGTGATGGTGGCAGATGTCGCCTACCGCTGCGGCAAAAAGATGGGCTTTGATGAAGGACTGTGCCTTTCCGGCGGTTTCTATTACCGCCTGGGCTTCTGGGTGGGTGAACCTTATATTGACAAAGGGGTGGAGCGGGCCGCAAAGCTGTGCTTTCCCCAACGCCTGATTGAGCTTTTGACGGAGTATTATGGCAGTCAGAAGCTACCCTCATCACCGGAATCCGCCCTGGTACACATGGTGGATGTGCTGGTGTCCAAATTGGAAAAGGGAATAACGGAAAACGATAAAGGGGCCGGTGACCGGGAGTTTCTGGTTTACCAGACCTTAAATGAATTGTCCCAGACCGGGATTTATGACCATTCCGGTATGAGTATGAACCAGTTTCTGAAGGTTCGCGAATTTTTGGCAAAGGAGGAGAAGCTGAAGTGAGCTTTTATCTGGAGGAGGAATGCGAGGTTCCTTTTGATTTTGATTATCAGACCCTTGCGGAGGAAGTGGTGGAATTTTGTCTGACCCATGAGAATTTCCCCTATGAGGCGGAGGTGAATCTGACGCTGACGGACAATGAGGGGATTCATGAACTGAACCGGGAATACCGGCAGATCGACCGGCCGACGGATGTGCTGTCCTTTCCGATGCTGTCCTATGATCGGGCAGGGGATTTTTCCTTTCTGGATGCGGAAAGTGACGATGACTTTAACCCGGATTCCGGGGAAGTCATCCTGGGGGATATTATCATCTCTGTGGACAAGGTGCTGGAGCAGGCAGAAAGCTATGGGCACAGTCCCAGGCGGGAATTTGCCTTTCTGATTGTGCACAGTATGCTGCATTTGTTTGGATATGACCATATCGAGGTGGAGGATGCGGCGGTGATGGAGCCGAAGCAGAGGGAGATTCTTGAGGAGATGCAGATTACGCGGTGAGGGCGTGAATTCACTGGACTTGAATTTCCAAGGCTGATGATGGAAATGAGACAGGGATATAATTCAATGGAAGGATTTAGTATAGGATATGAAAAGAAAAGTAATTGCGGCGGTGCTGATAGCCGTGGGTTTATTGGCGTGTGCCGGTTGTAAGAAGACGGAGGAACCGGTTACACAGGCGGTTCCCGAGGCGACGGAGCAGGTTGTGGTTCCGGAGACGGAGACGCAGGTTGAAGTGGTGGACACCCATGAGGGGGAGGTCAGGAGTTTTTATACCGGACAGTGGATCAATGAGAAGAAGGCTTACAACCGGCCGGTGGCGGTGATGACGGAAAATACCCATGTGACGCTGCCCCAGTATGGTGTCAGCAAGGCGGATGTGATTTATGAATGTCCGGTGGAGGGTGGTATTACCCGTATGATGGCCATTTATCAGAATTACAAGAGTCTGGAGAAGGTGGGCAATGTCAGAAGCTGCCGCCTGTACTATGTGTATCTGGCAAAAGAGTTTGAGGCTGCTTATTTCCATGCGGGAGAGAGCAAGTATGCACTGGATATCCTGAACAGTTCTTATATTGACAACGTGGATGGTATTACCGGCAAGGGCGGCGCCTTTTATTACAGGGACAACAGCCGTAAAGCTCCTCACAATCTTTATACCACCGGTGAGAAGCTTGCATCTGCCATGAAGGATTATGGGTTTGACACGAAGCTTTCGGAGGATTACGAGTCTCATTACCAATTTACCACGGAAGAGGAGCCGAATCTTCTGGAGGATGGCGAAAAAGCGGCTGTGGTAAAGATGTATTATGTTGACGCGAAGCCCTGGTTTGTATACAATAAGAAAAACGGACTTTATTACCGCTATGAATTCGGGGAAAAGCAGGTAGATGGTCTTACCGGCAAGCAGCTTGCGGTAAAAAATATCATTATTCAGAACTGTAATAGTTCTCTGAAGAATCCAAAGAATGGTACCCTGGATATTGACGTCCTCTCCGGCGGAACCGGAAAGTTCATTACCAACGGCCGTGCCATTGACATCACCTGGAAGCGGAAGTCCCAGAAGGACATTACCCGCTATTATGATGCGAAGGGGGAAGAGATCGTTCTGAATCCGGGGAAGACCTGGGTGGAGATCTGTGAGAGCAGCAAAGCCTCCCAAAATGTTATTTATCATACCAAAGAGGAGTTTGATAAATAAATCAACAAACAAATTTGAACCATAAAAATATGAGGATAAATCAATGGGAAAATCAAAACAGGGCGGAACAAATTTCCTGGTACAGGGATCCATTCTGGCCGCTGCATCAATTATCAGCAGAATTATCGGATTAATCTACCGGATTCCGATGACAAATATCATTGGGGATGTGGGAAACAGCTATTACGGCTGTGCCTTTGATATTTACAATATTGTACTTATCATTTCTTCCTACAGTCTGCCGTTGGCAGTCTCCAAGATGGTTTCGGCAAGTGTGGCAAAGGGGCGGTATAAGGCAGCCTATCAGGTTCTGAAAGGCGCCCTGCTGTTTGGAATGGTTACCGGTGTCACAGCCTGTGCCGTTGTCTTTTTCGGCGCACGCTTTTTCACGGCGACACTGCTTAAAACGCCATACAGTGTGTTTGCCCTGAAGATTCTGGGTCCGGCGCTGATCGTTGTAGCGGTGCTGGGGGTGCTTCGCGGATTTTTCCAGGGACTGGGAACCATGATGCCCAGTGCGGTTTCCCAGATTATTGAACAGATCATCAATGCCATTGTCAGCGTCTGGGCAGCCTATGTGCTTTTCGGATACGGCAAGCGTCTGGGGGCTGTATTAGGAGACCCGGATAATTATGCTGCTGCTTATGGTGCGGCAGGAGGAACCCTGGGTACGAATCTTGGATCCGTGGCAGCTCTTTTGTTTGTACTTTTTGTATTTTTCGTCTACATGCACGTTTTTAAGCGCCGGATGAAAAAAGAGCGCGGTGTGAAAGTAGATTCCTTTGGTTACACCATGAAAATCCTGGTGATGACCATTATTCCGGTACTGCTTAGTACCGCAGTTTACAATATCAGCGGTATTATCGATCAGGGTATTTTTAAGAATATCGCGCTCCTGCAGGGCTATACAGAGCACAAGGTCGACGTGTGGTGGGGCGTTTTTTCCGGAAAATACAAGCTGCTCATCAACGTGCCAATCTCCATTGCTTCCGCCATGGCGGCTTCCTCTGTGCCGACCCTTACCGCATCCTTTGAGGAGGGGGATATGCCGGCAGTGAAGAGCCAGATCAATGCGGCTATGCGCTTTGTCATGGTGATTGCTTTTCCGTGTACCATCGGTCTTGGGGTGCTGGGAGAGCCGATTTGTGCGATGCTGTTCCCGGGAACAGCCGATACCGCACCAATGGCAGGCATGATGATGATGGTGGGCGCTTTTGCAGTAGTATTTTATTCCATGTCCACATTGTCCAACGGCCTGCTGCAGGGCATTGACCGGCTGAAGGTTCCGGTGGTAAACGCAGCCATCGCTCTGGTGGCTCATGTGGTGCTTTTGATTGCGTTGATGCTGTTTTTCCGGCTGAACATCTATGCGGTGGTCATTGCGAATATGTTTTTTGCATTGCTCATGTGCGTGCTCAACGCCAGAGCTATCCGCAAATACAGCGGTTACCAGCAGGAGTACGTGAAAACCTTCGTGATTCCCCTGATTTCCTCAGCGGTGATGGGGCTTGCCACCTTCCTGGTTTACCGGGGAATCCATACACTGCTTAAGAGCAATATCGTTGCGACGGTTGTTGCTATTATCGTTGCGGTAGTTGTCTATGCGGTGGTGCTGCTTCTGTTGAAGGGACTGGATGAGGATGAGATCTTGCGCTTCCCGAAGGGAGCAATGCTGGTACAGCTGGCGAAGAGGCTGCATTTGTTGAGATAGCATTTGCTGAGATAGCATTTGCTGGGATAGCACTTATTGGGACGGCAGCACATTCTTCTTTGCTATACGCCCACGATAAAATTTATAATCAGGAAATTTAGATGAAAGATGGGCGATACAAAGAAGTTATCTTGTATGCGCCCATTTTTTCTATGCGATTTGTTGGAGCTGCATAAATTATGGGCGCATAGTGAAAAAGATATTCATGTCGCCCATAAAATTGATTATTTCGCGTATGAGATGATATTTCATGGGCGTATAGGCAAAAAGTTATTTGCAGCGCCCATAAAGTATTTCCCTGGCGAATGAATATTATTTTCCGTGGGCGTATAGAAAAATGTTTCATGTGTCTGCGTATTACAAAAATAGAAAATTATGGAAAAATGAATTATTTTCTGAATTATGTAAATACTTCCTATTGAATGATTGAATAAATCTTTTGAGAGATGATTAGATAGTTCATTGAAGCTTTGATTGGATAGATCACTGAATGGATGATGAGATAGATCATCAGAAAGCTTATGAATTCAAAGGAAGGAATCTGTATGAATCGGAAAATAAGCATCTGCATACTTATATTACTTGGAACCTTATTATCGTTTGGAATTTGGTTTGGTCTGAATGGAAGAAATCGCAAAAACGATACCAACGAGCTGCCGGTGCCGCAGACGCAGGCAGACACAGAAATCACGATTGCTGCAAGCACCCACACACCGCAGGAATATGCATATATTGTCCGGCAGGAGGATGCCATGCTTGTGGTCTATCTGGCAGATGGAAAAACGGTCTACATGGAAACAGGAATCAGTGCAGACCGTCTGAGTCTGGAAATGCAGCAGAAAGCGAAACAGGGAATTGGCTTCTCTGATTTGGAACAGCTCTATGATTTTCTGGAGAGCTATGCCAGCTAGTGCAGTGAATTTATATTTTAATCGCTGTATAAACTTTTGTGCTATACGTTCAAAGCTTGACGAATCATGACAAAAACTGTATGATATAAGCAGGGGTATTCTATGATTGTATATGAAAAAGAAGACATGAAAAAAACAAAGGAAGGCTGTTATCCCACACTGGGCTGTCTCTACAGCATTATCCCCCGGGATGTCCGGCTTCACATGGAGCGGGTGGGGGTGTATGCCACGGTTTTTTATCGTTATCTGCAGGAGCGGTATCCGAAGCTTCTGGAGCCGTTAAATCATGAAATTGACGGACTGGTGCAGGATCTTTATACCCTGCATGATGTGGGGCGTGCCTTTGTGCCGGTACGTTTTCAGAATAAGGCCGGGGGTCTGACGGATGAGGAATACGAGCAGGTCAAGCAGCATACCGTGCTGACGGCATATACGCTGGACAGTGTGTACCGGCTGCCCTTTACGGATGAAGTGAAATTCTGCATCTTTAATATATCCATGTACCATCATGAGCGCTGCGACGGCTTGGGATATCCCCTGGGAATCGCAGGAGATTCCATCCCCCTGGAGGCGAGAATCTGTTCCCTGGCAGATGCCTACGACGGTATGACCAGCTGGAAGCCATATCGAAAAAGCATGGGGAAGGAAAAGGCAAAAGCCATCATAGCAGGCGAAGCCGGAAAGCAGTTTGACCCGGTGCTGGCAAAGGTTTTTACCGAGTGCATTGACCGGATGCCCGAGAACATGGGGGCAGCCTGGGAGGCACAGGCAGGACATTTTTTCATAAGATAGAGTGACCATATGGCAGGTTTCAAGAAGGAAAAAAAGCAGAAGACACTAAAGAGTGAAAAACCGAATAACGTAGACCGCCATTACCGTAGCATGGAACGCAAATCCAAATTCTGGAACAAGATCGACCCGGCGAACCGTTTCCGGCACTGGTATATGGGAACTGCCGCCACCACAAGAAGTCTCTTTAGGGTGGTAGCAGCCTGGCAGACCATCGTGATCCTGACATCGGGTCTGGTGACCGTATACATATTATCTGCCTTCTATACCGGCAAGGGCGAGTTCGTCATCAAGCTGGACCGCCCTATGGCGGACGAGGGCTT
>ONEJ01000046.1 GCA_900316805.1 uncultured Lachnospiraceae bacterium | reverse complement strand
TTTCAGGCTGTCATTGGTTTTCAAAGCATTCCCCAACAGGTTTCGGATCAGAAGCACCATCTCGTCATAATAGCCATTTTCATTGGCCTTGGCAAGGGGGACATCATATTCATCAATCAGTATAATCACTTTTTCTCCGTAATGCAGTTCCAAAAGTTCTGATAATTCCTGAAGACTGCAGACCAAGGTATCTTCATCCATCTGCTTGTCAAGAATATCCATAAATACCGATTTGTCCAAATCACATAGTCCGTCGCTGTCTAAGAGAAAACGCAGCCGTCGTGCCTCACGATTCATAATTTTTACGAGAAGCTTACGGGCATCTTCGTAATTATCCGTATCAACTCCCTTCAGGCTGATGGAGATAACAGGGTACTTTCCCATAAACTTCTGATACAGTTCCTGATTTTGGGCAATGGAGAGACCGTCAAAAAGAGAAGGATCTGTTCCAATCTCAAAAAAATGCCGGAGCATACTCATATTTAAGGATTTCCCAAACCTTCGGGGACGGGTGAACAGATTTACCTCTCCCCAATTATTCAAAAGCATTTCTATCAGGCCGGTTTTATCTACATAGTAAAAGTCTTCCTCTCGGATTTTTGAAAAATTTTCTATACCCACAGGAAGCTTTTTTCTTTTTCCCATTGTTCTGATTTCCTCCTTCTGCCTATTATGTATTAATTATAGCAAAAATCATATCTGTTGGCAAAATTTCTTTTTGAAGGGTAAAAATAGTTTTTCATAACGAATACAAGTAACACGCAAGTAACAATCTGGATTTTCCATGAAAATATCGCCCATTTGCCTCATATATTGATAGAAAGAGCGAAAACGGTGATGGTATGAATTCCTGTACCAATTTGTATTTTCTATCGACGATCGCCTGCGGTTTATCGGAGTGTCTTTCCGATAAGGAGGTGGCGGTGCTGGCGGCGGATCTGGTTGTGTTGAGCGATATGCTTGCCAATATACTTGCGCGAAGTGAAGGTTGTAAAGAAGAAGGAATGAGCTGAGGGTGGTTTCAGCTCATTCCTTTTTTTAGATCAGGTTGATGGCTTCCACCAGCTCGTGGACATCCAGGTGGGTGTAGACCAGCTCCGTCAGTGTCATGGCGCCGGAGTGGCCGGAAAACATTGAAATACTGCTTCTTATTTTGTAACGTTTTCTGTAGAGTAGTATATACTTATCATACTCGTGTTTGGGGGATTGTGTATTTGTATCTTGGTCAGAATCAAAACAAAGGGGATTTGCCGGTTGAAGGATTCCTGCAAAGTGGATATAATAATAGATATTTGAAAGAACTGAAACGAGGGGAGATAACAATGCTGACACAGTTTTCGAGAACAGAATTACTATTGGGAAAAGAGGCGATGGACCGGCTGGCCGGGGCGCGGGTGGCGGTCTTTGGCGTGGGCGGTGTCGGCGGTTATGTATGCGAGGCGCTGGTGCGAAGCGGCGTGGGAGCTTTTGATCTGATCGATGATGACAAGGTCTGTCTGACGAATCTGAACCGGCAGATCATCGCTACACGCAGTACCGTTGGAAGATACAAGGTGGATGTGATGAAGGAACGGATGTTAGACATCAATCCGGATGTAGATGTCCGCACCCACCAGTGTTTTTTCCTGCCGGAAAATGCAGATGATTTTCCCTTTGAGGAATATGATTATGTGGTGGATGCAGTGGATACTGTGACTGCCAAGATCGCGCTGGTGATGAAGGCCCGGGAGAAAAAGGTTCCGATCATCAGCAGCATGGGAGCGGGCAACAAGCTGGATGGAAGCCAGTTTAAAGTGGCTGACATTTATAAGACGAAGGTGTGTCCGCTGGCTAAGGTCATGCGCCATGAGTTGAAGAAACGCGGTGTGAAGAAGCTGAAGGTGGTGTATTCGGAGGAACTTCCCATCAAACCGGTGGAGGACATGGCCATTAGCTGCAGGACGAACTGCATCTGTCCGCCGGGGGCAAAACATAAGTGTACGGAGCGAAGAGCAATTCCTGGAAGCACAGCTTTTGTGCCATCGGTGGCAGGCTTGATCATTGCCGGTGAGGTCGTGAAGGATTTATGCAGCTGACAATATTTTGCGCGCTTTATCCGGAGGCACAGGAAATCATCCGGACTTTTCAATTAAAAAAGGAAAATGGACAGACACATTTTCAGGTGTTTTCCGATGAGGGGCAGTCTATCCGGCTGGTAATTACCGGAGTCGGAGCCATTGCAGCGGCAACGGCGGTGGCGGAGATTTCTACGCTTTTTCCACCGAAGAAGACGGATCTTTTGTTAAATTACGGAACCTGTGCCGCTTCACCGGAGATTCCGGTGGGGGAACTTTTTTTGTGCAATAAATTGACGGAGGCGTGCAGCGGAAGAACCTTTTACCCGGATATTCTTTACCGACATCCCTTCGGGGAGGCACAGCTTGTGAGCGGCGGGAAGGTGCGGACTGCCCATGAGCTGATGTCTTCCGGCCATGAGCCGCCTCGTGGAAGGATGCCGGGAGCGGAAAGTCTGCATTGCTTTTCCCCGCAGGAAAATGCAGCGGCAAAGGATCCCCAGATATACGATATGGAGGCCGCGGCGATCTATCAGGCGGGCAATTATTTTTATGGTCCACATCAGATGCTGTTTTTGAAGGTGGTTTCGGATCACGGGGCGGAGGCAGGCGCAGAGAATGCTGGCTTGAATACGCAAGGGCAGATGAATGACGTTCAGGGGAAGTCTGTTTTAAATGTGCGAGAGCAACTGGCTGCGGTGCTTGGAAATGCTACGCCGGAGGTGTGTGCCTTTATCTCTTTTCTGCGTGAGCTGATTCATGCTGGAGCACAGGAAAAGGAAAAGCAGTGGAACAGCCGGCAGCAGATCCAAAAAGAGGCGGCAGCGTTGGGAGAACAGCTTCACTGTTCGGTTGTGATGCAGAAGGAACTGGAGCAGCTTCTGTGGTATTTTCAGCTGACAGGCGTGGATTATGGTCAGAGACTTGCGGATTTACAACGTCAGGGAAGGATACCGGCGAAGGATAAGAGAGAGGGAAAGAAGATTCTGGATGAACTCAGGGGATACTTATTTTAATCCAAAGTTTACACATATTTACGTGGAAAATCGGGTAAGAAACCACCCGCGGGTGGAGGAAATTCTTTCGTATTTTCCCCATAGCAGGGTGGTGTTCATTGACCATTACAAAGATGTTTTCAACCGCCGTGGGCAGGAAATTGTGACGCAGCACCGCAGTCAATGCCTGATTCTGGCGGCGAAGGAGGGCACATTGTTTTACGAGGGGGCGCCGGTGTGTCAGGATTTTGGCAATGAGAATTTTTATTACTGTTCCACCATGATGAACTGCGTGTTTGACTGCAGCTACTGCTATCTGAAGGGCATGTACCCTTCCGGACATCTGGTGGTTTTTGTGAATCTGGAGGATTATTTTGAGGCACTGGATGACTTCCTCCTGGAAAAATCTATGTATCTTTGTGTCTCTTACGATGCGGATCTGCTGGCGTTGGAGTCCCTGTGCGGTTATGGAAGGCTTTGGGCAGAATATGCGTCTACCCGGGAAAATCTAAAGATCGAGATTCGGACAAAAAGTGCTAATCCGCGGATGTGGGAAGGGATCCCGAGGGCTGGCAATGTGATCTATGCTTTTACGCTGGCACCACAGCAGATGATTGATGCCTGTGAACAGGGCACGCCATCTGCCGGGGCGAGGATTGCCTGCGCCCTGGAGGGGCTGGCTTTAGGCTTTCCGGTGCGGCTGTGCTTTGACCCAATGCTGTATCTGCCCACTTGGCGGCAGGATTATGAGGGACTCCTGGCTGAGCTTGATGCGGCTTTTTCCCGGAAGGGAATGTCCATGCAGGCGCTTTCTGATGTCAGTGTCGGTACCTTCCGCATTTCTCAGGATTATATGAAGAAAATCAGGCGCACGCTGCCGGGGGCACCGGCGGTGCAGTTTCCCTATGTGAATGTGGGAGGGGTATATCAATATCCCAGCGAGCTTCTGGATACGATGGAGCAGTTTTTGATTTCGGAGCTGGAGAAGCGCATGGATGGGCATAAGATTTTTCATGAATAAAAAGGCGTGTATGACGTGGAAAATGACAGGCAGATGCAGGATCCGCGGAAATGAAGTAAATGGAGCAAAATATAAGGGCATGTTCCGCGAAAATGAATCAGGTGGAGAATATGATGGACGGGAATGATACAAGTGAGAAGCAAGCGTTTGGGAACAAGTCAGCAATTGTGACTGGAGCCAGCTCGGGAATTGGTTTTGCCATTAGCAGGGTATTGTGTGAGCTGGGCTATGAGGTGTATGGATTTGGACGGAATTTTGACGCCCTTTGTGAAGAGGGAATCAGGCAGACAGGGGCTGAACATCCGGCAGGGAACTGTCAGGAGCGCTTAGAGGATGGTTTTGGTGATCTAGAGAAGAACAGCCGGCAGAAAACAACAGAGCTTTGTTTTGATGGAAAAGGAAGATTTCACAAGGTGCAGGGGGATCTGCTGGATACCGGATGGCTCTGCAATCAGGTCAGGGAGATTTCACGGAATTCGCAGTTGGAGGTTTTGGTGAATGCTGCCGGTGTGGGCTATTATGGTCTTCATGAGCAGCTTTCCGTAGAGCAGATCCAGACTCTGGTCCGTACAAATCTGGAAGTACCATTGATTCTGTCCAATCGTCTGCTTCGGGTGCTGAAACAAAATAGGGGATACATGATCAACATTTCTTCCATTACAGCCAAGCAGAGCAGTCCCCATGGCTGCGCCTATGGTGCTGTCAAGGCGGGGCTTACCAGCTTTGGTGAGAGTCTTTTTGATGAGGCCCGCAAATATGGCGTGAAAGTGACTACGATTCACCCGGATATGACGGACACAAATCTGTACCGCGATGCGGACATTACCTGCTCAGAGGAGGAGGGCAGCTTCCTTCTGGCTTCCGAGGTGGCCGATGCGGTTCGTTATGTGCTTTCGCAGCGGGAGGGCATGGTGGTGCCGGATATTACCCTTCGTCCGCAGTTACACCGAATTGCCCGGAAGAAGAAAACGCGAGAGGATACGTAGCGTAGCAAGTAATAAATGCTTTCCTGGGACATATGGAGAAAAATGGTACGCTATGTCCCGATTGACGAGTGATCGAGTGGTAAAATGCGTGTCGCGGGACATATAGGCAAAAATTATTTTTCAGTATGTTCCATACAAGGAAAGTGGTTAGAGGAAAAAGGACGGTGGAGAAGAAACGGAGGGAAAGGAATGAACAGAGAAGAATTACTGGCATATGGGCTGTCATTTCCCAATACATATCAGGATGCCCCCTTTCATGACGAGAACTGGCAGCTTGTGCGGATGACCGGCAGCAGGAAAGCTTTTTTATGGACATATGAGAGAGAGGGATTCCTGAATATAAATGTGAAAGTGGATCCCCAGTGGCGGGATTTCTGGCGCAGCGCTTATCCGGCAGTGGTCCCCGGATATCATCAGAACAAAGATCACTGGAATACAATTATTCTTGATGGTTCCATTCCCGATGTTGAAATTAAGCGGATGGTTGCTGAGAGCTATGATCTTGTGGCAGACAGTCCGGCGAAGCGGATTTATGAAGCTGTGAGGCAAATTCCCAAAGGACATGTGGCAACCTACGGTCAGATTGCAGCCATGGCCGGTGATCCCAAGATGGCGAGGGTTGTTGGCAACGCACTCCACAAGAATCCGGATCCGGAGCATATTCCCTGCTTTCGCGTTGTCAATGCCAAGGGGGAGTTGTCCGGCGCCTTTGCCTTTGGCGGTGCCGATGCACAGGCCAGGCTACTGCAGGAGGATGGTGTCGAAGTCGTGGATGGGAAGGTTGACCTTGAAAAATATGGAGTTAAGGCTTGCCCTGGAAAATAAGGAGTTAAGGCTGTCTTGGAAAATATAGAATTTAGGTGGCAGAATATATGTGAAAAGCGGAGAATGGGCGCTTCGCAGAGAAAATTTTCTATACGCCCATATTTTTTGGAAAAATGGGCGTATACGTAAATTTAGAACTGTACCGCCCAAAATATGCAAAGAAACATCTTGATGGTAAGAAAAAATGGGCACATAGCGAAAAAGTGTTCACTACCGCCCAAATCAAAAACAAAAATCAGAAACAAAAACCAGAAAACAAAACGGAATCAGGTATTAATGCAATATAAGAAAATTGAATTAACAGAAAGAATGGGCGCCAGAGACGAAAAATCCCATGAGCGCCCATTTCGCATATCAAAAAACCCAGATGCAGCCCGCTGTGTCTGGGTTTTTTACCATTCACATCGGAAAAAATATTCTGCGTTATTGGTTCAGTTATTTACGAAACGCTGTACTAGTGTGTTATTCTTCGTTCCGCAAATTCTTCTGTGCCGTAGCCAGCATCAGCTTGATACGGTTCAGCTGATTTACCTCCGAAGCGCCCGGATCGTAGTCGATGGCTACGATGTTGGCTCCCGGATAAGCGCGGCGGATCTCTTTAATTACGCCTTTGCCCACGATGTGGTTGGGCAGGCAGGCGAATGGCTGGGCGCAGACGATATTGTTGACGCCCTGACCGATCAGCTCTAACATTTCGCCGGTTAGGAACCAGCCCTCACCAGTCTGATTGCCGCAGGAGACGATTGGTTCTGCCTGAGCGGCCAGATTCTGGATGTAGGCAGTAGGTTCAAAATGCTTACTCTTAGAAAGTTCATCCCTTGCGGCCTTTCTGAGCCACTCGAAGAAGCGGATCAGAAGATTGTTGAGCCGTGCGGCTTTGGCGGTACCGCCCAGATGCTCGGTCTTAAAGTTCTGGTTGTAACAGCTGTAGAGCAGGAAATCCGTAAGGTCCGGTACCACGGCTTCCGCTCCTTCCGCCTCCAGCAGATCCACGATATGGTTGTTGGCAGCAGGCAGGAACTTTACAAGAATCTCACCTACCACGCCTACGCGGGGCTTTTTCTCATCCGTCATCGGCAGGTTGTCGAAGTCGCGGATAATCTGACGGCACATCTTTTCGTATTTCCGGTGTGACAGAATCTTTGTGGAGCTTAAGAACTCAATCACACGCTTTTTCCACTTCTCATGCAGTGCGTTGGCCGAGCCGGGGACGGATTCGTAAGGGCGTACCCGGTAGAGACAGCGCATAAAGATATCACCGAACTCCAGCGCGTAGAGACCGTGCTGGATCAGGCTTGGGGTAAATTTGAAGCCCGGGTTCTTTTCCAGCCCCACCATGTTGAGGGAGATAACAGGTACATCCGGGCATCCGGCCTTGATGAGAGCACGGCGGATGAAACCGATATAGTTGGTGGCACGGCAGCCGCCGCCCGTCTGGGTGATCAGGATGGCGGTTCTTGTCAGGTCATAGTCCCCGGACATGACGGCATCCATGATCTGTCCGATGACAATTAAGGACGGATAGCAGGCATCATTGTTTACGTACTTGAGTCCTACGTCCACACATTCTCTGGCGGGAATCTCCGGAATTACCAGGTTATAGCCGGCAGCCTGGAAGGCCGGGATAATCAGGTCAAAATGGATCGGAGACATCTGCGGACAGATGATGGTATAGTTCTTTCGCATTTCCTCCGTAAAGATCACACGCTCATAGCTGGAGGGCTGCAGGGTGCGTTTCTCCTGCTTTTTCTCCTTCACGCGGATGGCGGCAAGGAGAGAGCGGATACGGATGCGGGCTGCTCCCAGGTTGTTGACCTCGTCGATCTTCAGGCAGGTGTAAATTTTGCCGGAGCCCGTCAGAATGTCGTTGACGCAGTCGGTGGTAACGGCATCCAGTCCGCAGCCGAAGGAATTAAGCTGTATTAAGTCCAGATCATCTCTGGTTTTTACAAAGTTAGCGGCAGAGTAGAGTCTGCTGTGGTACATCCACTGGTCCATAACGATCAGCGGACGTTCCAAATTACCCAGGTGGGAGACGGAATCCTCTGTCAGCACGCAGATGCCGTAGGAATTGATCAATTCCGGAATTCCGTGGTTGATCTCCGGATCCACGTGGTAAGGACGCCCTGCCAGAACGATACCACGGCAGTGGTTTTCTTCCATGTATTTGAGAACCTCTTCACCCTTGTGCTGCATTTCCAGACGGGTGACAGCAAGCTCCTTCCATCCCTCGGAAACAGCGTCCCGGATCTCTGATTCGCGAATATAGAATTCCTTCGTAAAGCAATCCACCAACTGCTTGGAAAGCACCTCTTCATCGGTAAAGGCCATGAAGGGGTTCAAAAACCGCACATCGCCATTGGTAATCTCATCCACATTATTTTTAATGTTCTCCGAATAGGAAGTAACGATCGGACAGTTGTAGTGGTTGTTGGCATCCGGGAACTCGTTTCTCTCGTATGGAATTGCCGGATAGAAAATAAAGTCCACATTCTGGTGGATCAGCCATGCAATATGTCCGTGGGTCAGCTTAGCCGGGTAGCATTCCGACTCGCTGGGGATGGAATCGATGCCCAGCTCGTAAATCTTTCTGGTGGACTGGGGCGAAAGTACAACGCGAAAGCCCAGCTTCTTAAAGAAGACTGCCCAGAAAGGATAATTCTCATACATATTCAGTACCCGCGGGATACCGACGGTTCCCCTGGTAGCTTCCTCCGGGGAAAGGGGCTTATAGTCAAAAAGCCTCTTGTTCTTGTATTCATAAAGGTTCGGCACGTGAGCCGTATTTTTCTCTTTTCCGAGACCACGCTCACAGCGGTTGCCGGTGATATAGCGCCGGTTGTCGGAAAACTGGTTGATGGTCAGAAGGCAGTGGTTGGTACAGCCCTGACAGCGGGAAAGCTTGGTGGTGTAGGTCAGTGCATTGATCTGTTCAATGGTCAGCATGGTGGTCTCATAACCGGCCTCGTGACGTTCTCTTGCAATCAGTGCAGCACCAAAGGCACCCATGATTCCGGCAATATCCGGACGGGTGGCGTGAACACCGGCGATTTTCTCAAAGCTGCGAAGCACGGCATCGTTGTAGAAGGTTCCGCCCTGCACTACGATGTTTTCTCCCAGATCACTGGCATCCGAGAGCTTGATTACCTTAAAAAGGGCATTCTTGATGACGGAATAAGCCAGTCCTGCGGAAATGTCTGCCACTGAGGCGCCTTCCTTCTGGGCCTGCTTTACCTTGGAGTTCATGAAAACGGTACAGCGGGTGCCCAGATCAATGGGATGCTTGGCAAAAAGAGCCTCTTTTGCGAAATCCTGTACACTGTAATTCAGAGATTTTGCGAAGGTCTCAATGAAGGAACCACAGCCGGAGGAGCAGGCTTCGTTTAACTGAACGCTGTCTACGGTCTGGTTTTTGATCTTGATGCACTTCATGTCCTGGCCGCCGATGTCTAAGATGCAGTCTACCTTCGGGTCGAAAAAGGCAGCAGCATAGTAGTGAGCCACCGTCTCCACTTCTCCGTCATCTAACATCAGCGCAGCCTTAAGGAGAGCTTCGCCGTAACCGGTGGAGCAGGAGTGGACAATATGGGCATCCTTCGGAAGCAGGGAGTAAATCTCCTGAATGGAACGGATGGCTGTAGCCAGGGGGCTTCCATTGTTATTGTCGTAGAAAGAATACAGAAGCTTTCCTTCTTCGCTGACGAGAGCCACCTTGGTGGTGGTAGAGCCCGCGTCGATACCCAGATAGCAGCTGCCACTGTAATTTTTAAGCTCTGCGGTTTCCACATGGTTGTTGCCGTGGCGCTTCGTAAAAGCTTCATATTCCTTTTCATCGGCAAAAAGCGGGTCTAATCTGGCTACCTCAAATTCCATCTTGATGCCATTGGACAGCTGACGGATCATGGTTCCCAGCTGGGTCACGGAATCCTCCTTGAAGTTCAAGGCGGAACCGATGGCAGCAAAAAGATGGGAATTTTCCGGTGTGATGGCATGCTCACTGTCTAAGTTTAAGGTGCGGATAAAGGACCCCTTAAGCTCGGACAAAAAGTGGAGGGGACCACCCAGAAAGGCCACGTGTCCCCGAATGGGCTTGCCGCAGGCCAGACCACTGATGGTCTGGTTCACCACTGCCTGGAAAATGGAAGCAGACAGATCCTCCGGCGTTGCTCCCTCATTGATCAGCGGCTGGATATCTGTTTTTGCAAATACGCCGCAGCGGGCTGCAATGGGGTAGATAGCCTTATAATTTTTCGCATATTCGTTGAGACCGGAGGCGTCCGTCTGAATGAGGGATGCCATCTGGTCGATAAAGGAACCGGTACCGCCGGCACAGATGCCGTTCATACGCTGCTCCACGTTGCCGCCCTCAAAATAGATGATCTTGGCATCCTCGCCGCCCAGCTCGATGGCCACATCGGTCTGGGGGGCGTAGTGCTGCAGTGCTGTGGATACGGAAATGACCTCCTGCACGAAGGGCACGTTCATGTGCTTCGCCAGTGTCAGTCCGCCGGAACCGGTAATCATGGGAGCCACGGAAAGATTCCCCAACTTGTCATATGCCTCCTGAAGGAGTGCTGTCAGGGTCTCCTGAATATTGGCAAAATGGCGCTCGTAATCGGCGAAAAGAAGATTGTCCTCCTGATCCAGCACCGCAATCTTCACGGTGGTGGAGCCGATATCAATACCGAGTTTATGTAGGGAATTGTTTTCCATAAAAAAGAACCTCCATCTGTCAGTCTGATCAGGTCATGAAGCATGCCCGGTAATGGTGACAATTACTGACCTCATACTTTTGTATTATAAATAAGTACGTTTCTAATCGTAAACAAGCAACATTATACGACAAGAAAAAGTAAAAAACAATCACCGAAAAGATAAATAATTTATTAAATCTTGGAAAGAAATCTGTGGTTCGTTGACAAGGGGACAATTAGAAAATATAATGAAAAAGCGACTGGCTATTCAAAGAGTAACATAGTAAAATGAAAATATTGAGGTGTCATTTATGAATTGGATGGATAAATTAGAAAGAAAATGGGGACGTTATGCGATTCCGAATCTGAGCAGATATTTTGTCTTTGCGATCCTGGCAGGCCTATTGGTTTCCATGACAGCACCGGGGCTTCTGTACTACTTAAGTTTTTCTGTCAGCGGGATTCTCCACGGGCAGGTCTGGCGTCTGTTTACCTGGGTGTTCATGCCAAGTACGTCCTTTGACCTTTTTGGGATATTGTTTCTTTTCTGCGTGCTGTCCTGGGCCAGCTCCTTAGAGTCTTTTTTGGGAACCTTCCGCATGAATGTCTATCTGTTTGGCGGAATTATTTTGAGCGATCTGGCGGGGATTCTGGTGTACCTTGTGAGTTTTCTTGTTACAGGAACCGGCACTGACGTCTATCTGAGTACCTATTACATTCTCCTGTCCATGCTGTTGGCACTGGCCATGTGTATGCCGGAGGGGCAGGTGCTTTTGTTCTTTGTGCTTCCCATTAAGATGAAATGGATGCTGGTGTTTGAACTGGTGTATTTCGGCTATCAGGTCATCAGCACTTTTGCCAGAGCCATTGGAACTTATGGATCGGAAATGGGAATCATCTTTGGACTTATGACCTGCACCCAGCTGATTGTGGCTATCGCCAACATGTTCCTGTTTTTCTGGTTCGCCAGCATCCACATTACAAGAAAGCATAAGAAACGCCAGAAGGAGTTTCAGGCACAGTTTCGGGAGCCAAGACCCGGTTCCGGCATTTCCAAGCACAAATGTGCCATCTGTGGCCGCACCGAGATCACCAATCCGGAGCTGACCTTCCGCTATTGCAGTAAATGCAGGGGCAATCTGGAGTACTGTGAGGAGCATCTGTTTACTCACCAGCACGTGCAGTAACAGTGTTACTGTTCACACGGCATCTTGGATATAGGAATGCATTTGTCAAGTATACTTGTAAAAATGCATTCCTATATCCAAGATGTTGTGGAACAACGTAACCCAGTAGTCATTATTGACAAAGTTTTGTCGTGTCTTTATAATGAAAATATCGCAAGTAACGGAGCTTATGCAAACAGCCTGGGCTCCGTTTTTTAATAAACGCCGGGAGGATTCTTTGTTGATGCAATTGGCAAAATTGCAGGAGTGCGCAGAATCACAACAGGCAGAAAGAGGAGTACAGATTATGGAAAATGAAGCAGTTTCCAAGAATTTTATCGAGCAGATCATCGAGAAGGATTTGGCAGAGGGCAATTGTGAGGCGGTAAAGACTAGATTCCCTCCGGAGCCCAATGGATATCTTCACATCGGACATGCCAAGTCTATTCTTTTAAATTCGGGACTTGCAAAGAAATATGGCGGAAAATTTAATCTCCGTTTTGATGATACCAATCCTACCAAGGAGAAAGTGGAGTTTGTGGAATCCATCAAGGCCGATGTAGAGTGGCTGGGAGCCCAGTGGGATGGGGTGTATTTTGCATCGGATTATTTTGACCGGATGTACGAGGCAGCCATCCAGCTGATCAAGAAGGGAAAGGCTTATGTTTCTGACCTGACAGCAGATGAGATCCGGGAATATCGTGGAACCCTTACAGAGCCCGGCAAGATGGATCCTTATGCCGAGAGAACCGTGGAAGAGAATCTGGCACTTTTTGAAGGAATGAAAAATGGTGAGTGTGAGGACGGCAGTCGTGTACTTCGTGCCCGCATCGATATGGCATCCTCCAATATCAATATGAGAGACCCGATCCTTTACCGTGTGGCTCACATGACCCACCACAATACCGGGGATAAGTGGTGTATCTACCCGATGTACGATTTTGCCCATCCTATCGAGGATGCCATTGAAGGGATTACCCACTCCATCTGTACCCTGGAGTTTGAGGATCACAGACCGCTGTACGACTGGGTTGTGACGGAGCTTGGCTATAAGACAAGCCCGGAGGGCACCCCAAAGCAGATTGAGTTTGCAAAGCTTTATCTGACCAATGTGGTTACTGGAAAGCGATATATCAAGAAGCTGGTAGAGGAGAAAATCGTGGATGGCTGGGATGACCCGAGACTGGTTTCTATCGCAGCCCTTAGAAGAAGAGGCTATACGCCGGAGTCTATCCAGAAATTTGTGGAGCTCTGCGGCGTTTCCAAGGCAAACAGTTCTGTGGATTATGCGATGCTGGAGTACTGCATCCGTGAGGATCTTAAGATGAAACGGCCTCGTATGATGGCAGTTTTGGATCCGGTAAAGGTGGTCATTGACAATTATCCGGAAGGCCAGGTGGAGCAGCTGACGGTGGACAATAATCTGGAAAATCCCAAGCTGGGACAGAGAACGGTGCCTTTTACCAGAGAACTTTATATCGAGAGAGAGGACTTCATGGAGGAGCCGCCCAAGAAGTATTTCCGCATGTTCCCGGGCAATGAGGTCCGCCTGATGAACGCTTATTTTGTTAAATGTGTGGGCTTTGAAAAGGATGAAAATGGTAAGATTTCCGTAATTCACTGTACCTATGATCCGGCTTCTAAGGGAGGCAACAGCCCGGATGGCCGTAAGGTGAAGGGAACCATTCACTGGGTATCCGCAGAGTACGGCAAAAAGGTGACAGTCCGTCTGTATGAAAACCTGATCAACGAGGAACTGGGGGTATACAATGAGGATGGAAGCCTCAACCTGAACCCGAATTCACTGACGGTGCTGGAGGATTGTATTGTGGAGCCGGCGCTGATGGAGGCGAAGGCCTATGACAGCTGCCAGTTTGTACGCCAAGGATTTTTCTGCGCAGATTATAAGGACTCCAAGCCGGGACAGCCGGTATTTAACCGGATTGTTTCTCTGAAAAGCTCCTTTAAGCTTCCGGTGAATCCGGCTTAAACTGAGGGAGAAGCATATGAATTTATTTGAGGGGTTAGAAAAATTCGGTCTGCAGCTGGATACCGATGACATTTTCTCGGAGAAGAGTGAAAATGGCAGAAGCAAAGCTGCGGAAGTGAACGCTGAAGAGAAGACAGAGCACGGGGAAACAGAATACCTTTTGAACCGCACCGTGCACTGTCCGGTCTGCGGGAAGTCCTTTTTTGTGCTGTCTGTGAAAAATGGCAGGCTCCACAGACTGGATTCTGATTTCGATCTGCGGCCGAGGTTTCAATCGATTGATACCGGTAAATATGATGTGATCTCCTGTCCCCATTGCGGATATACGGCGTTGAACCGCTATTTTACCAATATTACCGCCGGTCAGATCCGCCTGGTAAAGGAAGGGGTCTGCAGCCACTTTAAGCCGGAGAGCAATCCGAAGACGGAAACCGTTTGCTCCTATGAGCAGGCGGTGGAACGCTATAAGCTGGCGCTTTTTAATGCTGTGATCAAGAAGGGAAGGATCAGCGAGAAGGCTTATATCTGCCTGAAATTGTCCTGGGTTTACAGGGGGTGGATCGAAACACTGGGAGATGACGGACTGACGGATGAGGAACTGTTAGAATCCTGCCGCAGGGAGGAGCGTTTATACTATGAGCAGGCCATGGAGGGCTTTATGAAGGCCGTAGGCACAGAGACTTTTCCCATGTGCGGCATGGATGAAAGCACCATGAACATTCTTCTTGCCAATATGGCCTTTCGTCTGGACCGGACAGATATTGCATCAAGGCTGGTGTCAGGCATCCTTGTGTCCCGCACAGCCTCTGCGAAGGTGAAGGATCGGGCGAGGGATCTGAAGGAAGAAATTATTGCAAGAATCCATAGTGGAAATTCCTGATGGGAGAAACGGATATGGCGAAAAAATACTATGCAGTCCGCAAAGGAAAAAAAACGGGAGTTTTCGACACCTGGGACCAGTGCAAACAGGTGGTTTTGGGATATCCGGGAGCTGAGTACAAGAGTTTTGCATCGAAGGAAGAGGCTCTGCAGTTTATAGGGGGCAGCAGTTATCCGAAGGAAGAACCGGAGAATTATGCCTTTGTGGATGGCTCCTTTAATGCCGTTACATCCGTATACGGCTATGGCGGGTTTCTGATGGCCGGTGGAAAGCGTTATGAGCTTCAGGGCTCCGGTAATGATCCGGCCATGGCTGCCATGCGAAATGTGGCCGGGGAAATCCTTGGGAGCATGAAGGCCATGGGGCTTGCGGTTTCGCTGGGGCTGCCGGAACTTACCGTATACTACGATTATATGGGAATTGAGATGTGGGCCACAGGAAGCTGGAAGAGAAATAAGGAAGGAACCATTGCCTATTATGATTACGTGCAGTCCATCAAGGACCGGCTGATGCTTCATTTTGTGAAGGTAAAGGGACATTCCGGCGTGGAAGGCAATGAGGAGGCAGACCGGCTGGCGAAGCAGGCTGCCGGCATTGAATAGAGGTGACAGAGTGAGTGTATTTAATGTAGAACTGAAAAAGGTTGTGGATGACAGCTACGAGATAGAGATCGGCCATGGGCTGATCGATCAGCTGGTGGAGGACCTGGACACCGGACTTCTGGGGAAGATCAGGAAGCTGGCGCTGATCACGGACACCAATGTGTGTGATCTGTATGCAAAGCCAATTTGTGAGAGACTGCTGGCAGAGGGCTTTAAGGCGGAACTCTTCGTATTTCCGGCAGGAGAGAAGAGTAAGACCAGACAGACGAAGGCCAAAATTGAGGATGCCATGCTGGAAAAGGGCTATCGCAGAGACTGTGGGATCATCGCTGTGGGCGGCGGTGTGGTAACGGACCTGGCAGGGTTTGTAGCGGGTACCTTCGGAAGAGGGGTTCCCTTCATCAATTATGCCACCACGCTTCTTGCGGCGGCAGATGCTTCTGTGGGTGGAAAGACGGCAGTTGACACGCCGCTGGCTACGAATCTGATTGGTCTTTTCAATCAGCCCAAAAAGGTTTATATCGACATCGATGCCTGGAAGACACTTCCTGGGCGGCAGACGAGAAGCGGTCTGGCAGAAACCATTAAGCATGCCTGCCTTGCCAGTCTGGATATGTTTGAATTTATCGAGGAAAATCTGGAGGATATCCTTTCCTACGATCGGTTTGCCTGTGAATACATAGCAGAAAATAACTGTAAGATCAAATACAATGTGGTGATGCAGGATGAGCGGGAGAGTGGTCTGCGGGAGGTCTTGAATCTGGGACACACTGTGGGCCGGGCCATTGAGACCGTCAGCGATTACAAGCTTCTGCACGGAGAGGCTCTCTCCATCGGCATGGCAGCCCAGGTGCTGCTGTCTGCGAGACTTGGCTATATGTCTGAGGAGGAGGCAGAGCGGGTGACAAGACTGTATGCCCGTGCAGGACTTCCTACCACCATTCCTTCCTACATCGACCGGGAGGCATTGGTAAAAAAGCTTTACACCGACAAAAAAGTCCGTGACGGCAAGCTGCGTTTTGTGCTGCAGAAGGGAATCGGGGACGTGATAGAATTCGCTCCGGGAGTTTTTGCAAAGCCTATCGGGGAGGAACTGGCCAGAGAGATTATTATGGAATTATGACCAGTCCATGAGAAAACTCGTTGGAAAGCTGCTGGCGGCATCGGATGGATGCAATGGTCCGATAGAGATCCGCGCAGCGGATGTCCTGCTGAAGCATGGCAAAAGCCTCATCAGAAAGAACACGGGAAGCATCGGAAACCTTGGTGATCAGGGGGACGGATGCTTCTTTTTTTATGGCAGAAAGCAGTGGGGCTGCGCTTTTCCGAAAGCCCAGTACCCGCAGATACGGAACAGGGGAGGCCGCGGTCAGGTTCTTACGGATGATTCCCAGCATGATGTGGGTCAGAACCCGGCAGACTCTGGTGTAGGTGACCTCCCGGCTTTTGAGCAATTCTGCAAATTGTGTGAAGCTTACGAATTCATTCAGGTGATTTTGAATTTTATTGGACAGCTCTCTGCTGCAGTCCACGAAGGATTCGTATCCTCTTTCCCGGAAACTCCAGAGTCTGGTATAAAGGGCTATTGAGAAATCATCCTCCTTCAGCAGCGCCTGCCGGTCAAAAGCATCGCAGAGCATGGAAAGGACGGAAGGCGGCACGGATCCGGCTAATTTTTCGTTTATCTCTTCTGCGCTATGACAGGTTTCCAGAGCAGCCCGGATGGCGGTGGCTGATGCGAATGCGGTGGTGGAAGCATTTGCATAATTGGGGAATAGTTCCCTGCTGTGGTAGCCGCCGCCTACCCTAAGAATCGGATGGGACACCGGTTTGCGGGAAATACTGTCAGGAAGGAGAGCCAGGGCTTTTTCGTATTCCAGAGCCAGTATATTGTTGGGGGCGGCAAGGAATTTTTCTAAGGCTTCGCCGGTGATATTCCATGCTTTTCCGGTCATCTCCCGGGCTGCCCCGGAGCAACTTGATTTTTTTTCGGGAATCTCAGCAATGTGTGATTTTTCAGATAATAGGAAACTCAGGGCTTTGGCTCTTGCTGTGGGGAAGGGGACTCCTGCTGCCAGATGGGCGCGAAGTCGTTCCTGATATTCCGGTGATTCTTCTGTCAGCAGTGAAACGAGCTCGTTCATCAGTTTCGGCTGGTTTGTTTCGCAGCCATAGCAAAGAACATCTACAACGCCGGTAGATGCCAACAGGTTCACTCCACCCCTTGCAAAGAGTTCTGCAGAAGCGGTGGCATATGTGGAAGGAAGTTCCAGAACCAGATCTGCTCCCTCAGACAGCGCCATCTGTGTCCGGCGGTATTTGTCTGTCATGGCAGGGACTCCCCGCTGCAAAAAATCTCCACTCATGGCAATGATGATGTAGTCGGCACCTGTTTCTTCTCTTATTCTATCCAATTGATATTTATGCCCGTTGTGAAAGGGGTTATATTCTGCAATCACGCCTGCGATTTTCATTGCCGGATGTCCTCCCATGTGTTTTACAATTTTGTAATACGTATTTCTTAATTGTTAATTTCCTTTTATCCGAAGGTTATGATCTATCTGCCTGTGGTTTTTTATAAAGGCTGGAATTTAATCTGTGATACATGTACAGCGGTAAAAAACAATTATTTACTCTGCATTCTCCCGCTGTATACCTATTGCCATTCTGCAAGCCTCCAGATTTGGAAAAGTGGTATAGAGGATGAAAATCCCTATATATCCATCACCTTTCCGTGAGCCTTCAATCGGATCTGGAAAATGGGTAGTGAAGAAGAAAAAATCTCTATATACCCACGAACTACCTATAGAAAATCAATTTAATCTGTGAAACGGGTGGCGCGGAACAATTGTGCATGAGATATATGTTACGATATATGTTTACGACCTCGGCTCACGATATATATCGACGATATTTATTCATAAATAGTGTTGAGTAGACACTATTGAGTAGACAATGCTGAGTAAACACTGCTGGGGTCAGAAGTCGTTGTTACAAATCTTATAATGCAAGCGTAAATTGTAAAAGTTCAATGTCCGTTGTACGGGGACTTCTATAAGTCCTTAATTCAAACTTCCCACATGGATTTCCCAGCGACCCCCGCCTGCCACCCGGATTCTCCGGGGACCGCTGGGAAATCCATGTGGGAAGTTTTAGTCCTTAATTTAATGATTATACGAAAAATGGGCGGTGAAGGTAGTTTATTTTGTATACGCCCATGCCACAACAGTACAAACCTCCATTTGTGTTATATTTTGGGCGCTTTCGAGGACTTTTTTTCCATGCGCCCAAAATGTTCGTGCCTCAAGTCATGGAAGGAAGAATTTTGGGCGCATGGCGGAAAAGTATGTTTCAGCGCCCACCTAAATCAAATAATTCCTCGATTCATTTTCCGATTCATTCTCCGATCCCTTTTTCTTTATTCTAAAGATTAACATACATTTAGAAAGATTTCTACTTGTATGCCGATGAAATTGTGTTTATAATAAAAAAGGTAGCGATTCTGAGTGAAATGGACGTTGCTGCATCTTAGGTACCGTGAATAATAATTAATTGACGTTGTATCGGATACGGGAGAGCGGAAGAAGAGTTACCAGGAGATGCTGTGTGAACAGAATAAAATATAAAGCAAAAGGGAGAATTCAAATGAACGTATTAGTGATTAACTGCGGAAGCTCTTCCCTGAAGTACCAGCTGATCAATTCTGATTCAGAAGAGGTGCTTGCCAAGGGCTTATGTGAGAGAATTGGAATCGACGGAAGACTGGTATACCAGAAGGAGGGGCTGGACAAGGAAATTACAGAGGCTCCGATGCCGACCCACAAAGAGGCAATCCAGATGGTTCTCGATGCGCTGCATAATCCGAAGACCGGTGCAGTGGCTGACTTAAGCGAGATTGATGCAGTGGGACACCGTGTGGTACACGGAGGTGAGAAATTCTCTGCATCTGTTGTATTAAATGAGGAAGTGCTTGCAAAGGTTGAGGAGTGCAATGATCTGGCTCCGTTACACAACCCGGCAAACCTGATCGGAATCCGTGCCTGCCAGGAACTGATGCCTAATGTGCCCATGGTAGGAGTATTTGATACAGCGTTCCATCAGACCATGCCGAGAAAGGCATATCTGTACGGACTCCCCTATGAATATTATGAGAAATATAAGGTAAGAAGATACGGCTTCCACGGAACCAGCCACAGTTTTGTATCCAAGGCCTGTGCGAAGTTTTTGGGAATGGATCTGAACAATTCCAAAATCATTGTGGCCCATCTGGGAAATGGTGCATCTATCAGTGCTGTTTTAAATGGGGCGTGTGTGGATACCTCCATGGGTCTGACTCCTCTTGAGGGTCTGGTAATGGGAACCCGTTCCGGAGATATTGATCCGGCTATTATGGAGTACATTGCAAAGAAAGAAAACCTTGACATCGATGGAGTGGTGAATGTTCTTAATAAGAAGTCAGGCGTTGAGGGACTTTCCGGCGTATCCAGCGATTTCCGTGATCTGGAGGCTGCTTACAATGAGGGAAATCCAAGAGCCATTGATGCCTGCGAGGTGTTTGCTTACCGCGTGGCGAAATATATCGGGTCCTATGTGGCAGCCATGAATGGTGTGGATGCCATCGCATTTACCGCCGGAATCGGAGAGAATACTTCCTTTATCCGTGAGAAGATTCTGGCTTATCTTGGATACCTGGGAATCACCCTGGATGCAGAAGCCAATAAGGTACGCGGCGAGGAAAGAGTCATTTCCACACCGGATTCCAAAGTAACGGTATGTGTGATCCCAACCAACGAGGAGCTGGCAATCTGCCGTGAGACTGTGGCACTTGTGAAATAACATTACTTATTTTTTCAACTTCTTGTTGACAAACGAGAAGTGCATATGTATAATTGGTAAAGTGTGATTAGGAGAATGCTGTGAATATTGATATTTCAATGATTGCAAAGTCCATAAACCGGGAACTGACAGAAGAAGCAGAGATTTCCCTGACATCTTTTGTATCCCGCCTGGGTGATTTCCCAATCACGAAGAAAGCACCGGTAAAGCTTCATATCCGCAATGAGGAGAATGCGGCGGTACTGATTACAGGCACGGTGGATCTTGAGGTGCTGATTCCGTGCGGCAGGTGTCTGGAGGATGTTCCGACACCGATCCATTTCGACATTGACAAGAAGCTACGCATTGAAGAGGAGCAGCTTGTGGATGAAGATATGGAACAAGTGGATTACCTGATTGGATTTGTATTGGACGTGGACAAACTTGTCTACGCCGAGCTTTTGGTGAACTGGCCAATGAGAGTTCTGTGCAGGGAAGATTGCAAGGGAATTTGTAAAGTCTGCGGGATGAACTTGAATAAGGGAGCCTGCAGTTGCCAGAAAACAGAACTTGATCCAAGAATGGCCGCGATCCAGGATATATTTAACAAGTTTAAGGAGGTGTAAACAAATGTCAATTTGTCCAAAGAATAAATCTTCTAAGGGTAGAAGAGATAAGAGAAGAGCAAACTGGAAAATGTCTGCTCCGACTTTGGTTAAGTGCAGCAAGTGTGGTGCATTAATGATGCCTCACAGAGTATGCAAGAACTGCGGGTCTTATAACAAGAAAGAGATCATTCCGCAGGACTAATTCCAGAATTAAGGCTTTCCGAAGAGGAAAGCCTTTTTTTTTCGAAATTTCACATTGATTTATAGAAAGAGATATAGTATATTCTCTAATAGGTGCATAAGGAGGGTTTCGAGTATGCAGACAGTAACGAAAGTGGTGGTAGATGCGATGGGTGGTGACAATGCCCCCATGGAGGTCGTAAAGGGCGCCGTGGATGCAGTCTCTTCCCGTTCAGATATCAAGGTATTCCTGGTGGGCCAGGAGGAAGCAGTACAGGAGGAACTGAAGAAATATCAGTATCTGGCAGATCAGATCGAGGTGATAGATGCACCAGAGGTGATCGAGATGGCAGAGCCTCCGGTACAGGCAATCCGTACCAAGAAACAATCATCTATCGTGGTTGGTATGAATATGGTAAAACAGAAGGAGGCAGATGCCTTCGTTTCTGCGGGAAGCTCCGGTGCAGTCCTTGTGGGAGGACAGACCATCGTGGGACGTATCCGCGGAATCAAGAGAACGCCGCTGGCACCAATCATTCCCACAGAATCCGGCAGATCTCTTCTGATCGATTGCGGAGCTAATGTGGATGCGAGACCGGAGCATCTTGTTCAGTTCGCCAAGATGGGTTCCGTCTACATGGAAAATGTCATCGGTGTAAAAAATCCCCGGGTAGCCATCGTCAATATCGGTGCCGAGGAGGAGAAGGGCAATGCTCTGGTGAAGGAGACATTTCCGCTGCTTCGGGAATGTAAGGATATCAATTTTGTCGGAAGTATTGAGGCAAGAGAAATTCCCCACGGTGGCGCAGATGTCATCGTGTGCGAGGCCTTTGTGGGCAATGTTATCCTGAAACTCTATGAGGGTTTAAGCGCCACGCTCATCAGCGTGATCAAGGGTGGACTCATGAGCACTACTAAGAGTAAGATCGGTGCAGCACTTGCGCTGCCGGCTCTTAAGAAGACATTAAAGTCCTTCGCATCTGACGAGTACGGTGGAGCACCGCTTCTGGGACTGAATGGTCTTGTGGTCAAGACCCACGGCAGTTCCAAGGCAAGGGAAATCACCAATTCAATTTACCAGTGTGTGACTTTCCGGGAACAGAAGATTAATGAAATCATTAAAGAAAAAATTACGGACTCTGAGGAAAATAATTAAGGAGTAGGAAGGAGTAGAAAATGGAATTTGAAAAGTTAAAAAAGATTGTTGTGGAGGTTCTCAACGTAGACGAGAACGAGATTACCATGGAGACCACCTTTATTGATGATCTGGGAGCAGATTCACTGGATGTATTCCAGATTATTATGGGGCTTGAGGAGGAATTTGATATCGAGATTCCAAATGAGCAGGCTGAGAAAATTGTTACGGTGGCAGATGCAGTAGAGCAGATCAAGAGTGCACTGAACAACTAATTGCCCTTTAAGGAGTCCGTTAAGCGGGCTCCTTCTTCAGTTTATTGATCAGGAAAGGAAGAAATATGATAAAGAAATTTCAAAAGGTCATCGGATATCATTTTGAAAATGAAAAGCTGCTGATGCAGGCACTGACCCACAGCTCCTATGCCAACGAACATCATATGAAAAAGTTATCGGATAATGAGAGACTTGAGTTTCTGGGAGATGCGGTGCTTGAGATTATTTCCAGTGATTTTCTGTACCGGGAACACGGAGATCTTCCGGAGGGCGAGCTGACCAAGCTTCGTGCCAGTATTGTCTGCGAGCCTACACTGGCTCTTTGTGCTATGGAAATTTCCCTGGGGGATTATCTGTATCTGGGAAAGGGCGAGGATTTAACAGGAGGACGGGAGCGCAAATCCATTCTTTCGGACGCGCTGGAAGCGGTCATCGGGGCAATTTATTTGGATGGTGGTTTTACTAACGCAAAAGAGTTTATCAGGAAATTTATTTTGAAGGATATCGAACACAAACAGCTCTTTTATGATAGTAAGACTATCCTGCAGGAGGTTGTGCAGGGAGAGCATGAGAAGCTCACCTATGTGTTGACGGATGAGTCGGGACCGGATCATAACAAGAGCTTTACCGTGGAGGTACGCGTGGAGGATCAGGTGCTGGGAAGCGGCTGTGGGCATACCAAGAAAGCGGCAGAGCAGGAGGCAGCATATCACGCGCTGCTGAAAATCAGGGCAGAAAAAGGGAGCAGGTAATGTATTTAAAAAGTATTGAGGTACAGGGCTTCAAGTCTTTTGCAAATAAAATTGTTTTTGAATTCCATCAGGGAATTACCGGCATTGTAGGCCCTAACGGCAGCGGCAAAAGTAACGTAGGTGATGCTGTCCGCTGGGTGCTGGGTGAGCAGTCGGTAAAACAGCTTCGAGGTTCTTCCATGCAGGATGTTATTTTCGCAGGAACCGAGAACCGGAAGCCTTTAAGCTATGCTTATGTGGCCATCACATTGGACAATTCGGATCACAAGCTGGCCATCGATTATGAGGAAGTGACCGTGGCAAGACGTCTTTACCGGTCGGGGGAGAGCGAGTATCTGATCAATGGCTCCCCCTGCCGTCTGAAAGAGGTATCGGAGCTTTTCTACGATACGGGAATCGGTAAGGAGGGTTACTCCATCATCGGGCAGGGACAGATCGACCGGATCCTAAGCGGCAAGCCGGAGGAACGCAGGGAACTGTTCGATGAGGCCGCAGGTATCGTCAAGTTCAAAAAGCGCAAGATTTCAGCCCAGAAGAAGCTGGACAATGAGAGAGAAAATCTGGTTCGTGTCAATGATATTTTGGCGGAGCTGGAGCGTCAGGTGGGACCGCTGGAGCAGCAGTCCCAGAAGGCGAAAACCTACCTGAAAAAGAAGGAGGAACTGAAGGACTACGATGTCAATATGTTTCTTCTGGAATCGGAACGGATCGAGACGCAGCAGAAGGAAGTTAAGGAAAAGTTTGATATCGTCGATGCCCAGTTAAAGGAGAGTACGGCGGAGAAGGAAAATATCCGGGCGGAATATGAGAAGCTGGAGCAGGATATGTCGGATATGGATGAGCAGATCAATTCCATCCGGGAAAATATCAGCAACGCCTCTGTGATGAAGAGCAGGCTGGAAAGCCAGATCCAGATTCTGACGGAGCAGATCAAGGCGGCAGAGATGACCGATGAGCATCTGGGCAGCCGTCTGGAGGCCATTGAGAAGGAAAAGGAGGAGCGACTGAAGGAAAAGGCATCCTACGAGGAAGAGAAGGCCACACTGGATATAAAGCTGGCAGAGTCCCTTGCCGCCCAGAAACAGGCGCAGGAAGGGCTGGATGCGGTACAGGCAAAGCTTTCCGATTTCAATAAGCAGATCGAGAAAGGGCAGAAGGAACTCTATGAGCTTTTGAACAATAAGGCTGGTATTCAGTCCAGAAAGCAGCGCTGTGAGACCATGCTGGAGCAGACTAACATTCGTAAGGCAGAACTGACGAAACGCTTGTTGGACCGGAAGACCCGGGAGGCTGATCTGGATGCCCATCTGCAGGAGGACGAGAAGGCTTACCGGGAGGTATGTGAGAAAATCGCAGACCTGAAGGCACAGCAGAAGGATCTTGAGGAAAAAGCGAAGGAGTGGCGTTTTAAGGCCAGGGAGAATAGCCGTCTTCGGGAAGAAAAGCAGAACCTTTTCCACAAGCGGCAGTCCAGACTGGAATCTCTGCGGGGCATTGCCGAGCGCTACGATGGTTACGGCAACAGTATCCGCAAGGTGATGGAGCAGAAGAAGGATAATCCGGGGCTTTTGGGAGTTGTGTCCGATCTGATCCAGGTGGAACAAAAGTATGAGACCGCCATCGAGACTGCCTTGGGTGGAAATATTCAGAATATCGTGACAGAGGATGAGGCTACGGCGAAGAAGATGATCGGTTTCCTGAAGCAGAACCGTCTGGGCCGTGCCACCTTCCTGCCCCTGACCAGTGTCAGTGCCAAGAGCAATCCCAAAAATGAGGCGGCTCTCTCGGAGCCGGGCGTCATCGGGATTGCCAACCGGCTGGTAAAATGTGATCCGAAGTACGATGAGGTGGCTACATACCTTCTGGGCCGTGTTCTGGTGGTGGAGGATATTGACCACGCCATTGCACTGGCAAAGAAAAATCATTACAGCTTACATATCGTAACCTTAGAGGGCGAGTATTTAAGTCCGGGTGGATCCATGACCGGTGGTGCTTTCAAGAATTCTTCGAATCTTCTGGCAAGAAAGAGGGAAATCGAGGAGCTGGAACAGAAAATTGACGATCTCAAGAAAGAGATCGAGGATTTAAAGGACCGCAGAGAGGATATTGCCACGGCGACAGAACTCAATGGGGATGAATTACAAACCATAGCAGAGGAACTGCAGAAACAGTATCTGATCCAGAATACCGCGAAGCTCAATGTGGACCGGGCAAGACAGCAGAGAAATGAGAGCGAGGCTGCTTATTCCGGCCTGATTGCAGAGAAGAACCAGATGGAGAAGCAGATTGCCGAAATCCGCGGGGAGCAGCAGGCTATTGCCGATGAGATTGAACGCTCCGGCAGGCGGGAGGAGGAACTGAAGGCAGCAGCGGATTCCTTCCAGGAGCTTTTGAAGGAGCAGGAGAAGGAAGAGGCGGCAGCCAAGGAAAAGCTTTCCGCAGCTGCGTTAGAGCAATCCGGGATTCACCAGAGCGGGGAATTCAACGAGACCAATCTCTCCCGTGTCAGCGGGGAGCTTGAGAAGCTGGAGGAGGAACGGACAGGCCTTCTGGAAAATGCTAAGAACTCCAGAGAGGATGCTGAGAAAAAACGGCGGGATATTGAGGAAATCAAGAAGACGCTTGCTGCCTCCGAGGGCTCGGAGGATGAGATGGAGAAAAAGCTGAAGGAGTGCCTTGCTGCCAAGGAAGAGATGAATGCAGGCTACAAGGGCTTTTTTCAGAAGCAGGAGGAAGTATCCAAGCGGTGCGGCGAGTTGGACAAGGAGATTTTCCGTCTGAACAGCCAGCTGGAAAAATTAAAAGAAGCGGGTGAGTACCAGACCAATTACCTCTGGGAGGAGTATGAGCTGACGCCTCATGCGGCGTTAGAACTGCAAAAGGAGGAGTATTCGGATCTGGGAGAATTGAAAAAGCTCGTGATGGCTGTGAAGGACGAGATCCGTAAGCTGGGAAGCGTAAATGTCAACGCGATCGAGGAATACAAGGAGGTTTCCCAGAGATACGAGTTCTTAAAGGGTCAGCACGATGATCTGATCGAGGCGGAAAAGACGCTGGCAGGCATTATCGAGGATCTGGACAATGGTATGCGAAAGCAGTTTACCGAGAAATTTGCCCTGATCCAGAAGGAGTTTGACAAGGCCTTCAAGCACCTTTTCGGTGGCGGCCACGGCTCGCTGGAACTGGTGGAGGACGAGGATATCCTGGAATGCGGCATCCGCATTATCGCCCAGCCCCCGGGAAAGAAGCTGCAGAACATGATGCAGATGTCCGGTGGGGAGAAGGCACTGACAGCCATTGCGCTTTTGTTTGCCATTCAGGCCTTAAAGCCGTCCCCTTTCTGTCTGCTGGATGAGATTGAGGCAGCGCTGGATGATTCCAACGTAAGCCGTTTTGCCAGCTATCTGAATAAGCTGACAAAAAATACGCAGTTTATCGTTATTACCCACAGACGCGGTACCATGGCGGCGGCAGACCGGCTGTATGGAATTACCATGCAGGAGAAGGGCGTGTCTACGCTGGTTTCCGTTAACCTGATCGAGAATGATCTGACGGAGTAATGAGGGATGTCCGGCAGGCGAAAGATGGGAATAATATTACGGCAGGGATTCATGCCGGAGAGAAATATAGAGAGGATAGAATATGGCAGAGAAAAAAGGATTCTTCAGCCGCCTGGTAGCGGGACTGAAAAAGACAAGAGATAATATCGTATCCGGGATGGATTCCATTTTCCACGGTTTTTCCAAGATCGATGATGAGTTTTATGAGGAACTGGAGGAAATCCTGATCATGGGAGACCTGGGGGTGCGGGCCACCGAGGAGATTCTGGATAATCTTAAGGATAAAGTAAAGGAAAATCATGTGAAGGATCCCATGGACTGCAAGCAGCTTCTGATCGACAGTATCAAGGAACAGATGCAGGTAGGGGAAACCGCCTATCGTTTTGAAAATGAAAAATCTGTTGTGCTGGTGATCGGCGTCAATGGTGTCGGCAAGACTACCACCGTGGGCAAGTTGGCGGGCAAGTTGAAAGCGCAGGGCAAGCGGGTGATCATTGCGGGAGCGGACACCTTCCGTGCCGCTGCAGGGGATCAGCTGAAGGAGTGGGCCAACCGCTCCGGTGTGGATATGATCGGCGGGACTGAGGGGGCAGATCCGGGCTCCGTGGTATTTGATGCCACAGCGGCAGCAAAGGCCAGAAATGCCGATGTGCTTCTGGTGGACACGGCGGGCCGGCTCCACAACAAGAAAAATCTCATGAACGAGCTGGGCAAGATCAACCGTATTCTGGAAAAGGAATATCCGGATGCCTACCGGGAGACCCTGGTGGTGTTAGATGCCACCACAGGACAGAATGCCCTGGTGCAGGCGAAGGAGTTTTCCGATGTGGCTAAGATCTCCGGTATCGTCTTAACCAAGATGGATGGAACTGCCAAGGGCGGCATTGCCGTAGCGATTCAGTCGGAGCTTGGGGTTCCGGTGAAATATATCGGTGTAGGTGAGACCATTGACGATCTTCAGAAGTTTGATCCGGATGAATTTGTCAATGCGTTGTTTGATGTAAAGAAGGAGGAAGAGTCAGATGCTGACGTTGGATAAATTTGAAGAAGCAAGCGAGAAGGTCAAGGAGGTCACTCTGGAGACCAAGCTTGTATACAGTGACTATCTGAGTGAACAGACAGGAAACAAAGTATACTTAAAACCGGAAAACATGCAGTTTACCGGTGCATATAAGGTGAGAGGTGCCTACTATAAGATCAGCACCTTAACGGACGAAGAGCGGGAGCGGGGACTGATTACTGCCTCAGCAGGAAATCATGCCCAGGGCGTAGCCTATGCTGCAAAATGCTATGGTTGTAAGGCTGTCATTGTGATGCCTACCACCACGCCCCTCATCAAGGTCAACCGAACCAAAGGCTATGGGGCTGAGGTGGTATTGTACGGAGATGTCTACGATGAGGCCTGCGCCCATGCCTTAGAACTGGCAGAGAAAGAAGGATATACTTTTATTCATCCCTTCGATGATCTGGCAGTTGCCACTGGACAGGGAACCATCGCCATGGAGATCTTCAAGGAGCTTCCGCTGGTGGAATATATCCTTGTTCCCATCGGCGGCGGCGGACTGGCTACCGGTGTTTCCACTCTTGCCAAGCTTTTAAATCCGAAAATCAGGGTCATCGGTGTGGAGCCGGCGGGAGCCAACTGTATGCAGGCATCCTTTGCCGCTGGAAAAGTGACGACACTGCCCAGCGTCAACACCATTGCGGACGGTACAGCAGTAAAGACACCGGGCAGCAACATTTTCCCGTATATTCAGAAGAATCTGGACGATATCATTACTGTATCCGATGATGAGCTGATTGTCAGCTTCCTGGATATGGTAGAAAATCACAAGATGATCGTGGAGAATTCCGGTCTTTTGACGGTCGCTGCCTTAAAGCATCTGGATGTGAAAGACAAGCGTGTTGTGTCTATCTTAAGCGGTGGAAACATGGATGTAATCACCATGTCTTCGGTGGTGCAGCAGGGGCTGATTTTCCGCGACCGTATCTTTACGGTATCTGTACTGCTTCCGGATAAGCCGGGTGAGCTGGCTAAGGTTTCCGAGACCCTTGCCAGGGAGCAGGGCAATGTCATCAAGCTGGAGCACAACCAGTTTGTTTCCACCAACAGGAATGCGGCAGTGGAGCTTCGCATTACGCTGGAGTGTTTTGGAACCGACCACAAGAAACAGATTATCAAGGCCTTGGAAAAGGCTGGGTATAAGCCGAAGATTGTTCGGACGATGATCTAGGAAAATAACACTGTAAAGAAAAAATACTTGACACATAGATATGGTTATGATAAAGTATCCTAGGTGATTGATGTGGAAGAAAAATTAGAACAGGCATATTTGTATGATTTTTATGGCGAATTGCTGAATGAGCATCAGCGCCGGATCTATGAGGATTTCGTATTTAATGATCTTTCCCTTGGGGAAATCGCAGCTGATGAGGGGATTACCAGACAGGGCGTAGCGGACATGGTTAAGCGTTGCGAACGGAAACTGGCCTCTTATGAGACGAAGCTTCATCTTGTGGAAAAATTCCTTTCTGTGAAGAAAAGTGTGGAGAAGATTCACAAGCTGTCGGAGCATTTGAAACAGGCGAATGACAGCCGGATCGTGGAGCAGATTGAGGCAATATCAACCCAGATTTTAGAGGAGCTGTAGCATGGCATTTGACAGTCTTTCCCAAAAATTGCAGAATGTATTCAAGAATCTCCGCAGTAAGGGACGCCTGACGGAAGAGGATGTAAAGACTGCCTTAAAGGAAGTTAAGATGGCGCTTCTTGAGGCAGACGTCAATTTCCGCGTAGTAAAGCAGTTCGTGAAGGATGTGCAGGAGCGGGCCATTGGTCAGGATGTGATGAACGGCCTGAATCCGGGACAGATGGTGATCAAGATCGTTAACGAAGAGATGATCCGTCTGATGGGCTCAGAGACCACAGAGATTGCTTTTCGCCCGGGAAAGGAACTCACCGTAATTATGATGGTGGGACTTCAGGGTGCAGGTAAGACCACCACAACGGCCAAGATTGCCGGAAAGCTGAAGACCAAAGGCAAGAAGACATTGCTGGCGGCCTGTGACGTGTATCGTCCCGCAGCTATTGAACAGCTGCAGATCAATGGTGAGAAACAGGGTGTTGCAGTTTTCTCCATGGGGGATAAGAATAAGCCTGCGGACATTGCAAAGGCGGCTGTGGAGTATGCGAAGAAAAATGACTGTAATGTATTGATTATCGATACCGCCGGTCGTCTTCATGTGGATGAGGATATGATGGCGGAGCTTGTGGAGATCAAGCAGGCAGTGGATGTATTCCAGACAATCCTTGTGGTGGATGCCATGACCGGTCAGGATGCGGTCAATGTAGCATCAACCTTCAATGATAAAATCGGTATCGACGGCGTGGTACTGACCAAGCTGGATGGTGATACCAGAGGCGGTGCAGCCCTTTCTATCCGTGCTGTGACCGGCAAGCCGATCCTTTATGCAGGAATGGGCGAGAAGTTGTCGGATCTGGAGCAGTTCTATCCGGATCGTATGGCATCCCGGATCCTTGGTATGGGCGATGTGCTCACCATGATCGAGAAGGCTCAGGAGAACATTGACGAGGAGAAGGCCAAAGAACTTGAGCAGAAAATGCGCAAGAACGAGTTCGACTTCGACATGTATTTAGAGTCCATGAGCCAGATGAAGAAAATGGGCGGTCTCTCCAGCCTGATGGGTATGATGCCCGGGCTTGGCGGTGGTAAGATGCCGGAGATCGATACGGACGAAGCAGAGAAGAACTTAAAGCGGGTGGAGGCAATCATTCATTCCATGACGCCAAGTGAACGCAAGAATCCGAACCTGATGAATCCCAGCCGGAAGAACCGTATTGCAAAGGGCGCCGGTGTGGATGTTGCTGAAGTCAACCGTCTGATGAAACAGTTTGAGCAGATGAAGAAAATGATGAAGCAGATGCCCGGAATGATGGGCGGTAAACGTGGTAAAAGAGGAATGTTCAAAGGACTTCCCTTTTAATAAATTATAGTATATAACCTATGAGGAGGTGAAAGTAATGGCAGTAAAGATCAGACTTAGAAGAATGGGACAGAAGAAGGCTCCTTTCTATAGAATCGTTGTTGCAGATTCCCGCTCTCCGAGAGACGGAAGATGCATCGAGGAGATCGGAACTTACGATCCGACAAAGGACCCGAGCGAGTATCATGTTGACGCAGAGTTAGCAAAGAAGTGGTTAGCTAATGGTGCACAGCCAACAGAGACCGTTAACAGAATCTTCAAGGCAGCCGGCATCGAGAAATAAATCTGTCTGGCGATATCCCGTCAGCCCACAGGCCGGCGGGAGGTCATATTGGAGGTGTTTCATGAAAGAGTTAGTGGAAGTAATTGCAAAAGCCCTGGTTGACTCCCCGGATGAAGTCGTTGTGACAGAGACCGAGAGCGAAAAGGGTACAATTCTGGAGCTGCGCGTTGCCCAGTCCGATATGGGCAAGGTCATCGGAAAGCAGGGGCGCATCGCCAAGGCTATCCGTTCCGTTGTAAAGGCAGCGGCCTCCAAAGAAGATAAAAAGGTAATCGTAGATATTATGCAATAGCTGCTGCGGTAAGGAGGGACCCGCTAGCGGGAGAAATCTTATCGCCTGCCCAAATCTACGATATAGGACACCGCACATCAAACGGTTCATACCGGGTGCGGTGTTTCTTTTTGTGCTTTTTACTGATTCTGCAGATGCGGGGGATGCCGGTACACTGAATAAAAAGTTGTAAAAAATGTATTGGCTCATACTTTTTCCACTCCCAAAATAGAAAGAGGGCGGCAGAAGACCAAATTTCTTTCTATATGTTCCGCTCGGAAGCAATTTGGTTTATTCTTAGGCGTTGATGGGATATCAGTGTACGTCTATCTCTCAAAAAGAAGGGAAGAAGTGAGGAAAAATGGGCGGAGCAGGCGTAATTCAGTCCCTAACGCCCATAATCAGGAAATGTCTGGTTCAAAGAAACGAAAAATGTGGGAGACGCGGAAGAATACAGTTGCAAAAAATAGATTTTTCTGACATATTATTTATGAAAGTAATTAAGCTCATCGTGATGATGTTTTTAGCCCATTATGGAAGTAATTCAAGTTTATTATGGTAGAGAACATCATAAAATTTATCGATTGAGAATCAAAAAAGAAAATATTAAATCAGACTACAAGAATTGAGAAAGAGATGATAAGAAGAGGATGATAAAAGTGAAAGACAAAATAGAAAGATAAAATAGAAATATAATTAGAAAGATAAAAAATGAAATATAAAATAAAAAAGCAAATAAAAGATAAAAATAAGTTACACACAATCGTTGGCTTTACTCTGATGACGCCATATATATGCACTACCAGTCGGGCAAATGCCGAAGGGATGCCAATCGGAATAAACGAAAATTTGATATTAAATATTATGAAAGATCGGATGATTATGAGATAGAAAAATCTGATAAAATGATAATATATACCAGTATCTTAGATGATGGTTATATTTTTACGGTATCAAATGGAAAAGACATATATGATTCGGTTTCCTATAACAAACATATGTGGTTTTAACAGGATGGAAGATAGAGGAGAAAATCAGATGGAAGATTTATTGCAGGTAGGTGTCATTACCACCACCCACGGTGTGCGGGGTGAGGTCAAGGTATTTCCCACCACGGATGATCCGGCTCGGTTTAAGAAATTGAAAAACGTGATCCTTGACACAGGAAAAGACAGGAGGGATCTTGAAATCACAGGGGTAAAGTTCTTTAAGAATATGGTTATCCTGAAATTCAAGGGTCTTGACAATATGAATGATGTGGAGAAGTTTCGGCAGGCAAAGCTTTTGGTTACACGGGAAAATGCCGTGGAGCTAGGGGAGGATGAATATTTTATTGCGGATCTGATAGGGCTTGCGGCAGTTTCTGATGAGGGAGAGGAACTGGGCACGGTGACGGATGTACTGCAGACAGGAGCCAATGATGTGTATGTGATTTCAAAGCAGGGAGAGGCAGAGCTTCTAGTGCCCGCCATTCATGACTGTGTCAAAGAGGTGGCAGTCCGGGAGGGGAAGATGGTATTACATCTTTTGCCGGGGCTGCGCTAGTAAGGAAAGAATAATGTAGAGGGGATTTATGATGGGATCAGCATTTGTTTTATAGGAGTTTGACCATGAATTTTCACATTCTGACACTTTTTCCGGAGATGGTTATGAATGGGCTTTTGACCAGCATCACCGGCCGGGCGGTAAAACAGAATAAAATCGGAATTGAGGCGGTGAATATCCGGGATTTTACCGAGGATAAAAATGGCCGTGTGGACGATTATCCCTATGGGGGCGGTGCGGGGATGCTGATGCAGGCGCAGCCTGTGTATGATGCCTGCCAGAGCGTATTGGAAAAACTGCCGGCACAGGCAAAACGGAGGGTCATCTATGTGACGCCCCAGGGGGAATCCTTTTCCCAGAAAAAAGCAAAGGAATTATCGGAATGTGACGAGTTATTGATTCTTTGTGGACACTATGAGGGAATTGACGAGCGGGTGCTGGAAGAGGTGGTGACGGACTATGTCTCCATCGGGGATTATGTGCTGACCGGCGGGGAACTGGCTGCTATGGTGATGGTGGATGCCGTGGCGAGGCTGGTGCCTTCGGTGCTGCATAATGACCAGTCCGCAGAGACGGAATCTTTTCACGGGAACCTGCTGGAGTATCCCCAGTATTCCCGGCCGGAGGTGTGGCATGGCAGGGAGGTTCCGGCTGTGCTGCTTTCCGGCAATCGGAAGAAAATCGAAGTGTGGCGCAGGGGGCAGGCAGCGCTTCGCACCAAGGAGCGCCGTCCGGATCTGTATGAGAAATACCGGGTTCTGGAGGAGTGCAAGGCTTTCCTGATGAAGCAGAAGCTTTTGCACATCGATATGATCGAGTGTATTAACCGCTGCCGGGGAGAAGTGTTATACTGGGATGGAAAAGAGATGCTGCTTCGGGAAACGGAGAGCGGCGTGTTTTTCCATACGAAGATTTTCCACCCGCAGGAACTTCCGAAGGATTTCGGCGGGCAGATTTACTCCCGCAGGAAGGCGGATCGTGGAGAGGCTGCTTCTCATGAGGAATATGGAAACAAGGCTGTGCCAGAAGAGGCAGAAAGGGAGCAGCCCGATTATGAAATTTCGCAGGAAGTGGTGGACATTGTATCAAAACAGGGAAGGAAAGCCCCTATCTGTCTGGTTCTCCACCAGCAGGAACTGGTGCCTGAGGTGGAGCGGCGTTTGGACCTTCGAAATTCGGTGACCTGCCTGCAGGCCGTGTGCACCAGAAGGGAGCGGCTGCCGGTGCGGGGACTATACCGGGCGGATATCCTGGAGACCATGCTTGGATTTCGGATACGCACGCTGGAGATGGAACATCTGCCTTATGTCACCGCAAATTATGACGGGGAACTGCCACAGGCGTATTTCAGGCAGCGTATAAAGGCGGGGCAGATGAAGGGCGCTTTTGACGGAGAGCAGCTGGCGGGCTTTATCGGGCTGCACGATGAGGGCAGTATCGGAATGCTCTGGATCGTGCCGGAGCACCGGAGAAAAAAACTGGGACAGGCACTGGAGACGGTGATGGTCAACGAGGGCCTGGAGCGGGGAGAAATTCCTTACGGTCAGGTTCGGCTGGGAAATGAACCGTCCATTGCCTTGCAGAAAAAGCTTGGGCTTTGCCTTTCGAAGACACCGGTTTATTGGATGGAGTCGAAATAGTTGTGGAGAAACGCATTAGAAAATTGACATGGTAGAGGAGAAATAAATGCTGGATCAGAACACATTTACAGAGACGCTGCGGGAAGTGCGGGAAATCATCCGCACCTCACCGGAGCCTATGACACGAGAGGAAATTCTCTCTTATTTTAAGGATATGGGGCTGGACAGCCAGCAGGAAGCACTGGTATTTGAATTCCTGACGGTGCCCCATGAGGAAGAGATGCCGGAGGAAACCACGGACGCAGGTATGGGGAAAGCACCGGAGGGGATGACTAATGTCTTTCAGATGTATCTGGAGGAACTGAAAGGACTTCCAAGCTGCAGCGAAGAAGAAATGACAGAGATGTACCGGAAGCTTCTTGATGGAGAAGAGCGCGTGATCCAGACCATTTCCAATGCATGGCTTTCCAACGTGCTGGAGGTGGCAAAAAAGCTTGCCCTTTCTCCGGAAATCCTTCCGGACATTGTGCAGGAGGGAAATATGGCTCTGTTCCTTCGGCTTAGGGAGCTGTGCGGAAGCCGGGAGAAGCTGGATGTGGAGGCAGAGCTTCTGCTGGCAGTGGAGGAGGCTATGAAAGCCTTTATCCGGGAACTCACCGGCGAGGACGAGCAGGAAAATGCCGTTGTGGGAAAAGTTGCTCTGGTCAACGAGGCGGTAAAATACCTGAAAGAGCAGAATGGACATGACCCCTCAGTGGAGGAAATTACGAACTATACCGGTATTTCCCAGAAGGAACTCGGTAATATACTGGGACTGATAGAGAAGACAAAAACAAAAATGTAGCATTTTGTACAAAAAAATATGCTTTTTGAGGGAAAGAACTGTTGACATTAGGTAGAAGAAAGACTAAAATAAAGTCAGGGTTTATATTGAATTGCTTAGATTTAGGCAGATGCAACATATTGAAGGAGATGGGACTATGGATAAGAATCAGTTAAAGATATGCAGCGACCCGTACAGAAAGCATATTGATTATTTTTGGCGCGAGGAAAACGGCACATGGACCGACATGCAGGAGATGGAAAATTCTCCATTGAAGGGGGAGCGCTTCACATCCCTGCCGCTGTCACACAATGCGTATGATGTTTTCAAGGCGGTTATAGAGAACTTGTATGATCCTGAGAATGGTATCAAGGTCATTTTTGAGGGAACGGATGATGACTACGAAGAACTGATGTCCATTCGTAAATTGTATTTCTCAGATCAGAATATTGATATCGAGCGTGGACCAAGGAAGATCAGAGAAGCGAAAGAGGTTATGGCTCAGATGGAAGTGGCTTATAACAAGCTGCATGACTTTTTCCAGGAGTATCCGGATCCGGAGACAGAGGCCATTCTTGCAAAATACACGGATGCCGTAAAGCCTGAGATCGCTGTATGTGTCATGGGACTGTATAGTTCAGGTAAATCTGCTTTCCTTAACAGTATCATCGGTCAGGAAATTCTGCCCAGTGATTCTGACCCTGCCACAGCGAAAATCTTCATGGTAAGAGATTCAAAGGTACTGGAGGTTTCCTTCCGGTTCGATGGGGATGACTTCAGAATTCAGTTCCATGGCACAGAGTGGAAGGTAAACCAGAAGCCGGAAAGCGAAATTATACAGCAGATCGCGAAAACCGTTAAGACACATGCACCGGAATCTGAGAGCCAGGTCATGTACTGGACACTGTTCGCTCTGAATGATTTTGCCAAGCAGGAGGGACAGATCCGGCAGGATGGACTGTTACAGTGTGCAGAAAAGCTGCTGACAGAAGAAGACCTGAAAGAAACAAAGAACGACGCTGAGAAAATCGATAAGTTATTAGAGAAGTATCGTGTGAAGGATCTTGTGGCGAAGGGAGAACTTCCTGCCAACCGAATGGACGATTTCATTGAGATTCAGGTAAGCTTTGTGAACTCTTTCCTGCCGTTAGACAAGTTTGATTTCGTATTTTATGATACACCGGGATCCAATGCAGTCATGTTCAGAGAATATGCAGATATTTTGAAGGAATCTCTGTCCACCAAGTCCAATGTTTTACCGGTTCTTTTGACCAATCCGGACAGCATGGACGAAATTGATAACAATGAGATCATGGGCGTTATCAATGAGCTCGGTGGAGCACTGGATGTTTCCAACCTGATGCTGGTGGTAAATAAGTCAGATGAGAAATCCCGCAGAACCCTGCAGAAGAAGGCAGAGAATAAGGATAATCTGGTTCTGATCAAGTGGAAGGCAAGCCGGGTATATTTTGTATCCTCCATCATCGCCTTGGGCGGCAAGATGGATAATCCGGAAGAGGAGTGGATCGATGAAGATTACTACTCTATCTTCGAGGAGAAACAGGAAAAATTCAGCAATCCGGACAACAAGCTTTACCTCAGACTTTATGAGTATAATATTCTTCCCAGGGATTCTTATGAGAGAATCGGCAAACGGGTAGAGGGCATTGCATCAAGCGAACGGCTTCTCTGGAACAGTGGAGTTCCCTGCGTAGAAGAAGAAATTGGCATTTTTGCCCAGAAATATGCAATCTATAATAAGTGCTCACAGGCCATGAAATATCTGGTTCAGGCTGCATCCATGGTAAGGAGCGGCGTGAATGAGGGGGTTCAGAAAGCCGATGCACTCAGATCTGTCATTGAGAAGAACCTTGATGATAAGAAGAGAGAACTTGTGCAGAAGGTAGAGGACGAGAGCGAAAGCAAGCGGACGCAGTATATTACCGAGTATATTGAAAAGGCTACCGGCGACATTTCAAGAAGATTCCTGGACGATGCAAGAATCGATAAAATCGTTGAGGATGTCCTTCGTCAGTGTGATGGCAAGACCGATTATGAGAAGCTGAGACCATTCAACGATAAGATTGAAGCCTGCATCCGAAAAGATATTCAAGATTATGCAAGAGAAGCATCTTTCCAGACCGAGATGTATTGGAAGAGATGTGCGGAAGAATTCCGTGAGTATCTGCTACATATCGTCGGTGGAAATGATATTCTGACAGAAGAGCAGAAGAACGAGTTCAGAAATATTCCGCTGAATGTGACAGGAGTGTTGAGTGTACATAAGACATTAAATATCACAAATACATCAGCTGTCTCCAATAAGGGTAAGAAACTGTTGGGCGGAGACCTGACACGTATCAACAAGCAGGAATCCAGAGAGCAGTACAAGGAAGCTCTTAAGACGGATATTGCCAACAACAATAAAAAGGCAGGAGAAGAGAACGAGAGATGCTTCCAGATCTGGGTAAACCAGCTGATCAACAAGTTGATGTCCGGTCTGTCTTCGTACAATCCGGAACTGGTATATCTGGCACATGATCTGGAGAGCCAGAAGGGCATTATCGACACCAAGATGGCGCAGGGTCAGTTACTTGGCAAAGAGATCGATGCCATCGAAGAACTGTTGGATTTCGAATAAAAAATACATATTATGAAGGTAAAAGCACCTTAGCCATTTGACGGATGGTTAAGGTGCTTTTTATTGCTTTCGGGGATGCAGGATTTCGCAGACAGCCCGAAAGTCTTGACAGTTATTAATGCTACGTAAATAAGTGTCAACATGTCCCGTCTTTGAAGCTGGGATATCCACTTTAAGTTTCATGCAGGTGCAAAATAAGAAAATAAAATTCGCTGTTTTGCACATAAATTTTAATCAGTCCCTATGAGGGGTTCTGAACAGTTACGAGACCATTATAGTAGAAAAAGGTGCTGATTGGGTAAGCAGCAGGGACGATTCTCAAAGGACTTGATTTCCTACCGGATATATGCTACCTTTTATTAGCAACGGATGGTTTAAATGAAGGAGGCAGACTGGTGGCGAATTATACAGAAGAGCAATGGAACGAAAAAAAGATGAAACTGATGGAAACGTGCTTTAACGGTTTTGCCGAGTTAGGCCTGCACGGGACCGGTATCCGTACCCTGGCAAAGCATTGCGGCTATAACACATCTATGATTTATACATATTTCAAGGATTTGGACGACCTTATCATCCAGTCCACCGAATACTGTATGAGTAAGGTGGAGGATGATTTTATGGCGAAAGCCCCCACAGATGTGGAGGACTTGTGGCGGTTCATCGACGAGGTTCCACATTGGACGGCAGAAAAGCACGGAAAGAAATATCGCCTGATGTATCAGGTCTACACCCACCCGAAATACAGAGAATATGGTAAGAAATTCTTTGCAGGCGTAGATAAGCGTTATACCGAATATGCAAAGAGCCTGGAGGGCAAGCTGGGGATTCCGCACGAAAAGCTGATACCGCTGATTTTTATACTGGTCAGAGCCTGCGTACACTATACACTGTTCGAGGATGAGTTCTATCTTAAGGCACAGATGGATGTGCTGAAGGAAACCCTGGAACTCTTTATTATGAAATATAACCCTGTAAGGAACACTTAAAGCATCGGCGTCAATTTCAATTTACTTTTTTCCCCACATATGGTATAGTAGTTACCATATGTGGGGCTCTTTTTTGCTCAGAAATTGGTAGAATCAAGGGTTTTAAGGAGGAAATAGAAAATATGAAGCTCGGAATCGGAGTTTCAATGCTTACGAAGATCTCCTTTATGAAGAGCGAAAAGCCTGTAAAATTAAGCTGTTTGGGGCTTTGGTGAAACTACCGGATTTCACAAAAATTAACGAAAAGCAACTGCAAATTGTTACGTCAGTGTTACGAGATTCAAATGTAAAATAATAAGCCTGTAGCCGGTCTGAGCCGGTTACAGGCTTTAATAATGTTACGTAACAAAACGAGGTAACATCTGGCTATACAGAGGATGTCAGTGAAGATCTGCGACGCGGTTTGGTCAACGCATCTTCGAGACTCCATCCGTGAGAGATACGGTATTCAAACAGCTTGCGGTCAATATGCCAATGATCACACATAAGGGAACGGCTCCTGAATCGTGTTCCCTGGTGATCCCTACATGCCTGCCCTCCGTTCGGTTTTACCGGGGTGGTGAGAGCTTCTTCAACACCCATATGATAGACCCGTATTCGGCGAGTATAGGTTTCTGGTTGAATCCCCCAGTGGGCACACATTTCCTTGATGGAAGAGTATGCTGCTCCTGTGTGATCGGTACATTCTATACATGGAAATCGTACGGTTTTCTTCATAGATATAGCCCTTTATCAGTTCGATTCTTATTTACACATCAGTAAATTCATATTATTTGTGCTTAATCATGTCAGATATCAACTAATTATAGTAAACAGATTGATGATTTGCAAGTCCTGTGTTATCATAAAGACTGTTGTAGTATACGCTTAAATCAGTTTTCTATCAGAAAAAGGTGAATTGAATGGATATGAATTTACAGGAAAACTACATTAATCTTGAAGAGGCTGCTGTTTATCTTGGGATAAAGCCTGCAACT
>ONEJ01000054.1 GCA_900316805.1 uncultured Lachnospiraceae bacterium | reverse complement strand
CGGAAAATGAGGTAATTGTAGATCATATCGCATTACGAAAGATAGAAATTAAAGATCAGGTTATATATTTAAATGGGCAGAAGATTAAATTCCGTGGTGTCAATCGTCATGATTCCGATCCAGTTACTGGATTTACAATCAGTGTGGAACAGATCACAACCGATCTTACGTTAATGAAACAGCATAATTTTAATGCAATCCGTTCCAGCCATTATCCGAATGCACCATTCTTCTATGAAATGTGTGATAAATATGGATTTATGGTGATAGATGAAGCAGATATTGAGGCACATGGTCCATTTATGCTTTACCGAAAGGAAGACACAGACTATAACCGGTTCAAACGATGGAATGAAAAGATTGCAGATGATCCGGCATGGGAAGCAGCCATTGTTGACCGTGTGAAACTCATGGTAGAACGTGATAAAAACCGTTTTTGTATTGTCATGTGGTCTATGGGAAATGAAAGTGCTTATGGCTGCAACTTTGAAAAAGCACTTGCTTGGACAAAGAAATTTGATCCGGATCGTATCACACAGTATGAGAGTGCAAGATATCGTAATTATGATGAAACATATGATTACAGCAACTTGGATGTATATAGTCGTATGTACCCGGCACTTTCCGAGATTCAGGAATATCTGGACAAGGACGGAAGCAAACCATTCCTTCTGGTAGAGTACTGCCACAGCATGGGAAATGGGCCTGGCGATTTTGAAGATTATTTCCAGATGATTCAGGACAACGATAAAATGTGTGGTGGTTTTGTTTGGGAGTGGTGTGATCATGCGATTGCTCATGGCACTGCTGAGAATGGAAAGAAAATCTATGCCTACGGAGGAGATCATGGAGAAGAAATTCATGATGGCAATTTCTGCATGGATGGGTTAGTATATCCGGACAGAACTGTACACACAGGACTTTTGGAATACAAGAATGTTTATCGCCCGGCAAGGGTTGTATCCTATGATAAAGAAAGTGGGGAACTGGTTCTTCATAACTATATGGATTTTGATGATCTGAAGGATTATGTAAAAATCAGCTATGAACTGACACAGGATGGACTAGTGATCAGTAAAGGAAAACTCGCAGAAGTTTCTGTGGCACCACATAGTGAAGGAAAAACAAGTCTGAATATCAATGTTCCAGATAATGGAAAATGTTATCTGAAACTTATTTACCAGTTAAAAAAAGAAATGCCACTGTTGGAGAAAGACCACATTCTGGGATTTGATGAAATTGAGGTAAGTCAGAAAGACGCAAAATGCCAGCTGGCAGAGAAGTGGCTGGAAAAAACATCATCAGATTCTGAATTACAGGTAAATGAAAATGATACACAGATTCACATTAAAGGTCGTGAATTTGCTTATACAATAGATCGACGTACTGCACTCTTCACGGAGATGAAATTCGCAGGACGGGAATATCTGAACCATCCGATGGAGTTAAATATCTGGAGAGCCCCAACAGATAACGATATGTACATCAAATCTGAATGGAGGAAAGCCCACTATGATAAGGCTTATACAAGAGCCTATACGACAGAGGTTGTGCAGGGAAAACATGGTGTGAAGATTACAAGTCATGCTTCCGTTGTGGCAGAGACAGTGCAGAAGATTCTTGATGTGACGATTACATGGACAATAGATGCGGCAGGAAAAATAGACGCAGATATTGAGGCCACAAAAGATGGAGAGTTCCCGGATCTTCCGAGATTTGGTGTGAGAATGTTCTTGGATAAGAAACTTGCAGATGTCAGATACTTTGGGATGGGACCGCAGGAAAGCTATCGTGATAAGCATCAGGCAGCAAGCCACGGTTTGTACCGGGCAAATATAGGGGATTTGCATGAAGATTATATCCGTCCACAGGAGAATGGAAGCCATTATGATTGCGAATATGTAGAACTTAACAATAGCCGATATGGAATTGTGGCATCCGCAGAAAAGGCATTTTCCTTCAATGCTTCTTATTATACACAGGAAGAACTTGAGAAGAAAACGCATAATTATGAATTGACAGAATCAGACAGCGTAGTATTTTGTGTTGACTATGCATTAAATGGAATAGGTTCTAACAGTTGTGGTCCAGTTGTATTGGATCAGTATCG
>ONEJ01000001.1 GCA_900316805.1 uncultured Lachnospiraceae bacterium | reverse complement strand
GACCAACTGCATAGTGGCCTGCTTTTGCTTTCTTAAGCATTTCTGTTGCAGATACTAACATTTCAATTTCCTCCTAATCATAAGTTACCTAGATTATATTACATTTTTTTCAAAAAATAAAGTTAAATCTTCAACAAAATATTGTAATCTTCTGCTTCAGATTTCGGATAGTTACCTCCTCATGCTCTCCGCCGAACTCTCCGTCCAGCGTCCAGGCCACCGGAACTTTGGCCGTGATCCGCACTTCTTCCGTCTTAAAGGAATAGATCAGATCCGTGTCATCGATCATGTTGGTGAGGCAGGCTAAGATTTCATTCAGCTCGATTGGATTTTTCGGTTTCCGGATCAGAGACACCTCAAAGACACCGTCATCCAGCTTCACATCGCTGCCGGTCATTCCCTTAAATCCGCCCACAGACACGGAATTGGTCACCATCCCGTAGATAAATTCATCCTGAAAGACTTCCCCGTCATGCTCCACCTGCATCATATAGGAAGTAAAGTCATGGAGCTGCTTAACGCCTTCCATGATATAAGCCAGATGTCCAAATATATTCTTGAGCTGCTGGGAGGTCTTATAAGACACCTCCGTAAACATGCCAAAGGCCGCCACATAGACGAAGGTGTCATGGTTAAATGCCCCCACATCACAGGGAAAAGGATTCCCTTCCACCGCAACCTGCGCGGACATTAACATATCCTTGGGAATTCCCAGGGAATTGGCAAAATCATTGGTGCTTCCCGCCGGAATATAGCCGATGGGAACCGAAAGTCCGGTCTCCATAAGCCCGGTCATTACCTCATCCAGTGTTCCATCTCCTCCGCTGCAGACAATCCGGTCATAGCCCGCACCATCCTCCACCACCTTTTGAGTGGCATCCGCCCTCCCCTGAGTGGTATAGATGGTTACTTCAAAGTCTGCCTTTATCATGATGTCTACAATATCTAACAGATGATTTCTGATCTGTCCTTTCCCGGAGTGCGGGTTCACAATAAACAATACTCTTTGACTCATACTGCAATCCTCACAAAAGATATAGTCTTTCAAACACCAAATTTTACAGTTCCTCTGCAATGGCAGAAAGTTTCCGGAGTCTGTGGTTTACGCCTGATTTACCCACCGGTGGATCCGCGTAGATACCAAGTTCCTTTAAGCTGGCATCCGGATGTTCCAGCCTGATCTGTGCCATCTGGGAAAGAGGCCCCGGCAGCTGGTCAAATCCGATGGTATCACGTATTTTTTTGATATCCTCCAGCTGGCGCACCGCTGCGCTGACCGTTTTATTGATATTGGCCGTCTCGCAGTTCACCTTGCGGTTAACGGAATTTCGCATCTCCTTCAGAATCCGGACATTTTCCAGATTCATAAGGGAAACGTAAGCCTCCATCACATTGAGCATATCCACGATCTGGGAGCCTTCTTTCAGGTACACCACGTACCGGTCTTTGCGCTCCACGATCTTCGCATCTGCCTCGAAGGAAGCCATCAGTTCCTGAAGCTGCAGCGCCTGATCCACAGAACGGCAGACGATCTCAAAGTGATAGGACTTGCTGGGATCCGTGATGGAGCCCGCTGCCATAAAGGCTCCCCGGATAAAGGCTCTTTTACAGCAGGTACGCTGTACCAGAAGCCCGTTGGCTCTTCTCTCATTTAATGGTATGCCGCAGAAGATGTCCTCATCCCAGTGAAGTGCTTCCAGCAGTTGTCCCTCTTCGTTTCCAAAAGCCTTCTGCCGGAGTATCCGGTACTTTTCCATCAGCAGGAGATTTTCCGTTTCCAGGGTCACATCAGCCGTTTGCGCATCCCAGCGCCCCTCCAGTTCCAACATTCCCGCCAGTTCTGCCAGCTGGCAGTGTCTGCTTCTTCCATACTGTCCGGCCAGTTCCGCCTTTACGTCCCTTGAAAATGACATACTACTTTCCCCTCAATGCATCCTTGCCAATATCCCGGTGCTCGATCTTAAGCCCGTAGCCACGGTCTGGCACAATGCCTAGTCTCTTATATAATTCGTTGGCAAGCGTCACGGAACGGTGCTTGCCTCCGGTACAGCCGATGGATATGACCAGCTGATTCTTCCCCTCGGAAATATAATTGGGTATGAGGAAATTCACCAGCTGTTCAAACTGATCCAGAAACTGCTTCGCCTCCGGAAACCGCATGACATACTGCTGGATTTCCACATCATTGCCGGTCTTTGGCCGCAGCCCTTCTACATAGTAGGGATTCGGCAGAAAACGCACATCCATCACAATGTCGGAATCCTCCGGGATCCCGTACTTAAAGCCGAAGGACAGGATCGTGACGATCAGATTGTTGAAGCTTGCGTCCTGCCTGAAAATTTTCTCCAGCTCTGTCTTTAATTCTCTGGTGAGCAGGCGGCTGGTGTCAATGATGTAATCTGCCTTTGTCTTCAGACACTCCATCTTCCTTCGTTCCAGCTCGATTCCCTTGTCCACCCGCTCTCCCGGTGCCAGCGGATGATTTCTTCTGGTCTCCTTATAGCGCTTGACCAGCACTCCATCCTCCGCATCCAGAAACAGGATCTCATACTTCACGTCCTTCTGTCTTAAGATTTCCAGCATGTCATCTACCGTATCCAGGCGTTCCCCGCTTCTGGCATCGATGCCGATGGCGATATCTTTATTCTGTGTATTAAAATTGGTGGTAAAATCCACCAGCTTATCTAAAAGAGGAATGGGAAGATTGTCAATACAGAAAAATCCCATGTCCTCCATCATTTTCATGGCAGTACTCTTTCCGGCTCCCGACATGCCTGTTACAATTACAAACCGCATCCTGCCGCCTCCTATTCCCTGTTTATTCTCCGATGATTTTCACTTCCGGCTCCAATGTGACGCCAAACTGTTCATATACGATTCTTCGGACATCCTCCATCAGCTTTTTGACATCCGCTGCAGTAGCCTCTCCCCGGTTAATCACAAAGCCACAGTGTTTTTCCGATACCTGGGCATCGCCCACCCGGTAGCCACGAAGCCCCGCATCCATGATCAGTTTTCCTGCAAAATACCCCTCGGGCCGCTTGAAGGTACTGCCTGCGCTGGGGTACTCCAGTGGCTGCTTTTCCCTTCTCTGTGCTGCCAGCTCTGCCATCCGGGAACGAATTTCCTCCCCTGGCTTTTCAAAAAGGGATATTGCAGCTTCCACCACAATATAGTTTTTATCCAGAATACAACTGTGCCGGTATCCCAGCTCCAATTCCTCCAGGGACAATGTCTTAACCGAACCGTCAGCCGTCATAACTGTCACTTTTTGCAGGATATCCTTCATCTCTCCGCCGTAAGCTCCCGCATTCATGGACACGGCGCCCCCGATACTCCCCGGGATTCCCGCCGCAAACTCCATACCGCCAAGACCTGCCTCCGCTGCTGCGTTTGCAACTCTTGAAAGCAGGGCTCCCGCACCGGCAGTAACCGTATTTCCTTCCACGCGAATGTCCGCCATGCCGGATCCGATCTCGATGACCATTCCCCGGACACCCTGATCGCCTACCAGAAGATTACTTCCATTACCAATTACCGTCACGGGAAGCTGCTCCTCCTTTGCCATGGCAAGAAGCTGCGCCAGTTCCTGTGCCTTCGGAGAAACAAAAATATCCGCTTCGCCCCCGATACGGAAGGTCGTGTGCTGCCTCATAGGTTCCTGTGTCCGGACAGTAAGATCCGGAAGAGTTTTCTTCAGTTTCTCAATCAACTGTGTCATTACGCCTCCTTCAAGAATGCCATGTAGCCTCTTAAGGCCTCATACAGATCCACCTTGCTGATGATCTCCCATGGTGCATGCATGTTCAGCACGGCAACTCCGCTGTCGATCACACTCATATTATAATTTGCAAGAATGTAGGCGATGGTTCCACCACCACCCTGATCTACCTTTCCAAGCTCAGCGGTCTGGAAGGATACCTCATTGTCATCCATGATCTTGCGGAGCTTTGCCACATATTCCGCATTGGCATCATTGGAACCGGACTTGCCCCTTGATCCTGTATACTTGTTAAAAACGATGCCTTTTCCAAAATAGGCACAGTTTCTCTTCTCCATCACCGCCGGATAGTTGGGATCAAAGGCTGCTGAAACATCAGAGGACAGCACCTTGGAATTCTTCAGAGCCCGGCGAAGCGCAAGCTCAGAATACGCTCCGGTGAGATTCATCACCTCTGCCACAGTATTTTCAAAGAAGCGGGACTGCATGCCAGTAGCCCCGACGCTTCCGATCTCTTCCTTATCCACCAGAAGACAGACGCTGGTATACTGTGGATTTTCCACCTGAAGTATTGCCTCGAAAGAAGGGTAAGCGCATACTCTGTCATCATGGCCATAGCCCATGATCATGCTGCGATCCAAACCGTAATCCCTTGCCTCGCCTGCCGGAACCACTTCGATCTCTGCCGAAAGGAAGTCCTCCTCCTCGATGCCGTAATCTTTCGAAAGTATATCCAGAATATTCGCTTTTACACGCTCTTTTTTCTTTTCTTTCTCCCCGTCACCCTTCTGGGCCGGAATGCTTCCGATCAGAAGATCCAGATTTTCTCCTTCGATGACCTTGGCTGCCTTCTTCTCCAGCTGCTCTCCTGAAAGGTGGATCAAAAGATCACTGACACCAAACACCGGATCCCCCGGCTTGTCCCCGATATTAACGTTCACTGTGATGCCATCCTTCTTACAGATGACGCCATGGAGTGCCAGTGGCAGTGTCACCCACTGGTACTTCTTCACGCCGCCGTAATAATGAGTGTCCAGCATCGCCAAGTCGGTGTTCTCATACAGTGGAACCTGTTTTAAGTCCATGCGTGGGGAATCAATATGGGCTCCCAGAATATTCATGCCCGCTTCCACGGGCTTCTGCCCTATGACAAAGAGGGCAAGCCCCTTTCCCATGTTGGTGGTAACAATTTTATCCCCCGGCTTCACCTGCTGCTTTGCAGCGATCAACCCCTCCAGATCCATAAAGCCCATTTTCTTTGCCCGTTCATAAAAAGCCTTTGTGCACTCACGCTCTGTCTTACAGGTGGAAAGAAACTTCCGGTACTCCTCCGCAAAGGCAAATACCTGGTCTCTCTTTTCTCCTTCGGGATACTTCTCCCACGCATTCTTTCTGTCCATATCTGTCTCCTCTTTTCTGCTTACTTATGCGATCCTTTTATTCATCATCACTGTTTCTGGTCATGTTGGCCTGCACTCTGCGATACAGCTCCTGGGCTGCATTGTAGCCCATCTTCTTCTGGCGGTGGTTGACCGCTGCGGTCTCACAGATTACTGCCAGATTTCGTCCCGGGCGAATCGGAAGAGAATGGCAGACTACCTTGTTGCCCAGATATTCGATATACTCTTCCTCCAGCCCAAGCCGGTCGTAATCCGCATCCTTCTGCCAGTCCTCCAACTTGATGACCAGATCGATCTGCTGCTTTTCCTTTACACACTCAACACCGTACAGTGTCTTGACATCAATAATACCAATGCCCCGAAGCTCAATGAAATGTCTGGTCACATCCGGCGATGTACCAATTAAGGTATGCTCGTTGATCTTTCGGATCTCCACCACGTCGTCCGTCACCAGACGATGGCCTCTGCGGATCAGCTCCAGAGCCGCCTCGCTCTTACCGATGCCACTGTCTCCGGTGATCATCAGACCTTCGCCATAGACATCCACCAGCACTCCGTGAATGGTGATGCAGGGTGCCAGCTGTTCGCCCAGGGTATAAATGAGTTCCGCCATGAACTCCGATGTCTGTCTTCCGGTTCCCAGCACCGGAACCCCATTTTCTATTGCCTCTGCCAGGAAAATCGGGTCCGGTTCCAGATCACGGCAGAAAATCACACAGGGCATCTCAAACTTCAGAAATGCACCATAACGGATTTTCTTTTTCTCCTCTCTCATCTGACGGATATAGGCATACTCAACGTTTCCGATGATCTGCACACGCTTTTCCTCAAAATGCTCAAAATATCCGGCCAGCTGCAGAGCCGGACGATTGACATCGCTGGTGGTGATTTTGCACTTTTTCAGATTCATATCACTGGTAAAGTTCTTAAGATCGAGCAATTCCGCAATTTTTGCTACACTCACACTGCTTTTGATCATATAATTTCCCCCTCATAAAACAATTATCAATCAGACAAAAGTATTGTATCATGCTTTTTCCTTTGCCGCAATATTACGCCTTTTCCTCTCCGGAATTAAAAAAATCATACACCTTAAGAGCCGCCGCCCGGTTCATACTTTCCACCGCCGCCAGTTCCTCCACAGATGCACTACGGATGCGCTCCAGGGACTGGAATTCCCGCATCAATTCCTTCCGCCTTGCTGGGCCAATGCCGTCAATATCATCTAACACCGAATGTACCTGGGATTTCGCCCGCAGGGAGCGGTGGTATTCAATGGCAAACCGGTGGGCCTCGTCCTGAATGCGGGTGATCAGCATAAAGCCTTCTCCATGACGGTCAATGGGTATCTCTTTATTATGAAAGTATAACCCTCTGGTGCGGTGATTATCATCCTTCACCATTCCGCACACCGGAATATCCAGTCCCAGTTCCTCAAGCACCTTAAGGCAGATATTTACCTGCCCGCGGCCTCCATCCATCAGGATCAGATCCGGGAATCGGGTAAAACTCCCCATCTCCTCAGGCATCTGCTGCTCCTCAAGTTCCTTCGCCTCCTGCATGCCATGGCTGAAACGTCTGGTCAGCACCTCATGCATGGAAGCGTAATCATCGGGACCGGAAACCGTGCGAAGCTTAAATTTCCGATAATCACTGCGCTTGGGCTTTCCATGCTCATACACCACCATGGATCCCACCGACTGAAATCCACTGATATTAGAAATATCATAGGCCTCCATCCGGCTGATCTCCTTCATCCCCAAAAGCCCGGCAATCTCCTTGACCGCACCGATGGTACGCCCCTCCTCACGCTTGATTTTTTCCTTGTCCTGGCTTAATACCAGCTGGGCATTTTTTGCCGCCAGTTCCACCAGCTTCTCCTTCAGTCCTTTCTGGGGAATACGGATCGTAACCTTTCGCCTGCGCTTTTGTGTCAGCCACTCCTCCAGAAGGGCCATGTCCGGAATGGCCTCCTGCAGCATGATTTCCCGGGGAATATAGGGTGTCCCGGAGTAGAACTGCTTCACAAAATCCACCAGAATATCACAGGAGCTCTCCTCCGTTCCCACCCGGACATGGAAATGATCTCTTCCGATAATTTTTCCGCTACGGACAAAAAAGATCTGTACCACCGCATCTGTATCATCGCATGCCATAGCGATGATATCCTTGTCTTCCCCGTCCGTATTGGTCATCTTCTGCTTCTGGGCAATCTGGCGGACGCTTTCCAGAAGATCACGGTATTCCATGGCCTTCTCGAATTCCAGCTCCTCCGAAGCCTCCTCCATCCGGGTCTTAAGATCCTTCATCACCGGTCCGAAGTTACCACCCAGAAATTCCAGTGCATGGGTCACCTGAGCGGCATACTCCTCTTCGCTGATATACCCCTGACAGGGGGCTGAGCACTGATGAATATGATAGTTCAGGCAGGCCCGCTGTGCACCGATATCCTTCGGCAGCTTTCGGTTACAGGTGCGCAGCTTATAGATTTTATTGATCAGCTCAATGGTATCCTTGACTGCCCCCGCACTGGTATAGGGGCCGAAATAGCGGGACTTGTCCTTCTTAAGCTGTCTGGAAAAAAGCACCCGCGGGTACGCCTCCCCCATGGTTACCCGGATATAGGGATAGGTTTTATCATCCCTTAGCATGGTATTATACTTGGGCCGGTGCTCCTTAATCAGGTTGCATTCCAATACAAGTGCCTCCAGTTCCGAATCCGTGACAATGTACTCAAATCTTGCAATATGCTCCACCATCTGCCGTTTCTTGATTCCCTCATCATGGCTGGGCTGAAAATACTGGCGCACACGTTTCCGCAGGCTGACCGCTTTTCCGATATATATGATTGCATCCGTCTTATCGTGCATAAGATAAACTCCCGGCTGATCCGGGAGTTTACGAAGATCCTCTTGAATATCGAACATATATTACCTCTTAGTACGCTTTTGGTGCTCCGTCCTCTTCCTTTGTCCGGACAGGAGTCTCACCGGACTGGGCTTTTCCCTGCAGATTCTTGTCATCTTCCTGGGGCAGTCCCTTCATTTCACGGAAGATCTTCATGAATTCCTTACCGGTAATGGTCTCCTTCTCGTAGAGGTATTCGCTGATGTGATCCAGGATATCCCGGTTCTCTGTCAGAAGCTGCATTGCATTTTCGTAGCTGGAATTAATGACCGACAAAACCACTTCATCAATCTGACCGGCAGTATCCTCTCCACAGATCAGTCCTGCCCTTCCATCCAGATACTGGTTCTCCACCGTAGCAAGACACATCATGCCAAACTTGTCCGACATACCATACATGGTGACCATGGCACGGGCAATCTTGGTGGCCTGCTCAATATCGTTGGCAGCTCCGCTGGTGGCAGAGTGGAATACCAGTACCTCCGCTGCCCGGCCTGCCATGTAGGTGGTAATCTTCGCCAGCAGCTCATCCTTGGTTTCCAGATACTTCTCCTCCTCCGGTGTCTGCAGCGTATAGCCAAGTGCCCCCATGGTACGAGGCACAATGGTAATTTTCTGAACCGGCTCCGTATTTTTCTGCAGAGCGGATACAAGGGCGTGTCCCACCTCGTGGTAGGAGACAATCTTACGTTCCTTGTCGCTCATGACGCGGTCCTTCTTCTCCTTACCGCCCACAGCCACCAGCTCAAAGGCCTCAAAGAGATCCGACTGGTTAACAAATTTACGTCCGTTCTTTACGGCATTGATGGCTGCCTCATTGATCATATTGGCAAGATCCGATCCCACCAGACCGGCGGTTGCCAGCGCCAGTGCATCCAGATCCACGGTCTCATCCATATGGACATCCTTGGAATGTACCTTAAGGGTTTCCAGACGTCCTTTCAGATCCGGCTTATCCACAATGATCCGGCGGTCAAATCGTCCCGGACGAAGCAGTGCCTTATCCAGCACCTCCGGACGGTTGGTGGCAGCCAGAATCAGAATTCCTTTGGAAGGATCAAAACCATCCATCTCTGCCAGGAGCTGGTTTAGAGTCTGTTCTCTCTCGTCATTTCCGCCGCCATAACGGCTGTCACGGCTCTTACCAATGGCATCGATCTCATCGATGAAAATAATACAGGGTGCCATCTTCTGGGCTTCCTTAAAGAGGTCTCTCACACGGGAAGCTCCCACACCCACGAACATTTCCACGAAATCAGAACCGGCCAAGGAGAAAAACGGCACATTGGCCTCTCCTGCCACCGCCTTGGCCAGAAGAGTCTTACCGGTTCCGGGAGGTCCCACCAGAAGGGCTCCCTTGGGAAGCTTTGCACCGATATCCCGGTATTTCTTCGGATTGTGCAGGAAATCCACCACCTCCTGCAGGGACTCCTTGGCCTCATCCTGCCCCGCTACATCCTTGAAGGTAACACCGGTGGTCTTCTCCACATACACCTTAGCTGTGGACTTGCCCACCCCCATGGCACCGCCGCCCATCCGCTTCATCAAAAAGCCGAAGAGGATCCACAAAAAGACCAGTGGGATCACAAAGCTTAATATATTGATGATCCAGGTAGAGGTGTTATCCGGAACTCTGGCAGAAACCTCAATGCTCTTGCCGTCCTTAGTCTTCGCTGCCTTCAGGGTCTGAATCAGATCCGGGTCGTCCACAATTCCCGTATAATAGGTAACCTCATAGGACGCCTTGTCCTCCACCAGCGTGTAATCCAGCTGGTAGGAATCAAACTCCACACTCTTAACATTCTGCTTTTCCAGCTGCTCTAAGAACTCCGAGTATGTAGTTTCCTTCGTACTCATCTGGGAAAATTTGTTTGAGAAAAAGGATAACAGAAACAATCCCACCAGCGTGACCATGATAAAGCTTAAGAGCATCTGGCCGTTGCGGTTATTCTTCTTGTTGTTATCTCCGTTACCGCCATTGTCCCCACCGGGATAGTTGTTCCCATTATTCCCGTTATTTCCGTTATTGCCATTATAATTGCCGTTATAATTACCATTGTTGTAATCATTCGGTTTCTGATTGTCCATAGTTCCTCCGCACCTGCAGCAGATGCTGCACCTGTCTTTCTAAATGTGATACGTCTACTATTATATGTAAAAGACTACGTAAAATCAACAATTTGTTCGTGAAGATTTCTTGTTCTTTCTAAAGTTTTTCTAAAAAAGTGTGGAATATTTTCATGACAGGCGGTATACTATATAAGTTATATCATTTGTATAAATATATGCATATTACTTTGAGGAGGAAAATTATGCCAGTAAAATACGTCTTTGTCACCGGCGGAGTTGTATCCGGTCTCGGAAAAGGAATTACGGCCGCATCCCTCGGTCGTCTGCTTAAAGCCCGTGGCTACAAGGTGACCATGCAGAAATTCGACCCTTACATCAACATTGACCCGGGAACCATGAACCCGATCCAGCACGGAGAGGTATTCGTAACCGATGACGGAGCAGAAACAGATCTGGATTTAGGCCACTATGAGCGTTTTATCGATGAGAGCCTGACGAAAAATTCCAATGTAACCACCGGAAAGGTTTACTGGTCTGTTCTTCAAAAGGAGCGCCGTGGCGATTACGGAGGCGGAACCGTACAGGTGATTCCCCATATTACCAATGAAATCAAGAGCCGTTTTTACCGCAACTTTACCTCAGATGATATGCATATCGCAATCATAGAAGTAGGCGGAACCGTAGGTGATATCGAAAGCCAGCCATTCCTGGAAGCAATCCGTCAGTTCCAGCATGAGGTAGGACATGAGAATGCCATTCTCTGCCACGTAACCCTGATCCCCTATATCCGTGCCTCAGGAGAGCTTAAAACCAAGCCGACCCAGGCCAGCGTTAAGGAACTTCAGGGAATGGGTATCCAGCCGGATATCATCGTCTGCCGTTCCGAGCAGCCTCTGGATCAGGGCATCAAGGACAAGATTGCCCTCTTCTGTAATGTACCGAATACCCATGTACTGCAGAATCTGGATGTAGAATATCTCTACGAGGCACCTCTTGCCATGGAGAAGGAAAATCTGGCCAAGGTTGCCTGCGAATGCTTACACCTTGACTGCCCGGAACCGGATCTTGCGGACTGGAAGCAGATGGTCAATGATCTCCGCCATCCGGACAAGGAGGTCAAGATCGCATTAGTTGGTAAATACACAGCATTACACGATGCTTATATTTCTGTGGTAGAAGCCTTGAAGCACGGTGGAATTCCACTCCACACCACTATCGATTTCAAGTGGGTGGATTCTGAGGAATTAAATGTAGACAATGTAGATGAGGTTCTGGGGGATGTAAACGGCATCCTTGTTCCGGGAGGTTTCGGAATTCGAGGCGTAGAGGGCAAAATTCTCGCTGCCCGCTATGCAAGAGAGAACAACATCCCATTCCTTGGCTTATGTCTCGGTATGCAGGTTGCCATCATCGAGTTCGCAAGACATGTCTGCGGTTTCAATGATGCCCACAGTATTGAGTTAGATCCCAATACCACCCATCCGGTCATCGCCCTGATGCCGGATCAGAACGGTGTGGAGGATATCGGCGGTACCTTACGTCTGGGCGCTTATCCATGTATTCTGGACAAGTCCTCCAAGGCATATGCCTTATACGGCAAGGAGGAAATTTCCGAGCGCCATCGCCACCGTTACGAGGTCAACAATGATTACCGCTCGGCTCTTACCGAGCACGGTATGAAGCTCTGTGGTACTTCCCCGGACGGAAGAATCGTTGAGATGATAGAGCTTCCGGATCATCCGTGGTTCATTGCAACCCAGGCACATCCAGAGCTGAAGTCCAGACCGAACCGACCACATCCGCTGTTCCGCGGATTTGTTGAGGCGGCCACTAACTGTAAGAGATAAATTGATAATACAAAAGCAGGTTCATTCGAACCTGCTTTTGTAGATCCTATTCAACTTCAAAATCCAATTCACAGTATACATATCCTCGCCTACTCTTCTTCAACCCTTATTTTTCTATTGCTAATCTTATAAATCCGGTCACACATCACCTCAATATCTTCCCTATTATGACTGGTAAGAATCATAAGAGCCTGATTTTTCTTCACATATTCTTTGAAAAACTGGCGCATCTCTCCAATTGAATCTTCATCCAATCCATTCATCGGTTCATCCAACAGAAGAATTTTCGGTTTCTCCATAAATGCCTGCGCAATTGCAAGTTTTTGTTTCATCCCTAAGGAAAATTTTTTATATACCTTCTTTGAATTTGGATCAAGCCCGACAATACGAAGTATTTGCTCAATTTCGTTCATTCCAATTTTTTTCTGAATCATCGCTAACGAATAGAGATTTTCTGTTGCTGTATACTGCGGCAAAAAACCGATACAGTCGCTAACCAGTCCAATATTCTGTGCATATTCCCCTTTTTTTAACACAACACCATCAATCAGAACATCTCCCTCCGATGGTCGGGAAAGTCCTGCAATTATTTTCAATAATTGAGTTTTTCCACTTCCATTCTTACCAATAATACCGTATATTTTTCCATCCTGAAACTTCAGATTCACATCTTCTAAAACTGACTGTCCTCGAAATTCTTTATATATTTTCCTACATTCTATCATCCTTACACCTCACCCTTCTTCTCAATAATCTTTTCATATCGGGAAATGAATGTTCTACTTATTCCCGTCAATAACAAAAGCATATATACTAGTTGAGAAATACATGTAGCAATCTGACAGTTGCTATGTGAGCAATACACGCCTCCACTAAGCGGAATCCATGCAGTAAGCTTTGTCTGCGTCTCTGAAACTAGCACAAGAATCAAATGAGCACTAATAGTTATAACCATGCTAATATGTTTCTGTTCTTCTAACCAAATACCAATCTCAAAAGCAACCATGATTATTAACATACTCTGCAAAAACAAATTAAAAATCATCAAAATCACGGAACCAGCATTCGTATACATAGCATTCGTTTCTCCAATTATATTTCTACTCCACAATGCCAATGTTCCGATACCGATTGCATAGTAAAGAGCTATATCTGCAATCATTCCTGCCACCACTCTTATCAGACAATATATCACACTTTTCCCACGAAGCAGGTACTGCACAAAAAATATATTCATTCGATATTCTAAAAATATATATGCAAGAATCCAAATCGGCAGCTGATACAGAAGATATAAAAGCATAAAGAGATCCATTCTTTGAAATCCATAAAAGTACTGCATTAAATCTGCTGCAATATTTTCACTCGAAATTGTTATATATGATTTTCCTGCAAATACAAATATTGTAAATGTGCTAAATGAGACCAATGCCACAATAATCCAATTAATATACCTCGTATGCACTTTCACAAAAAGCTGATTCCACGGAACATACATACGCAGCAAGCAGCATCCCAGAAGCACAACAATCCATGTCATCCAATAATGAAAATGAATTGAATACGCTTCTTCCGAAGTAATTAATACATTTCCTACCCAAGTCAGCTTTGTAAATGGTTTCTCTGCATAAAAAATATCATTACTTACAGCATAATTGCAGAACAAAAGTCCCATTGCAAGAAAAGCTGCTATTTTTTCTTTTATACCAAATGTTAGGAAAAAAAACAAAATGTTTCCCAAAACAAATTGAAAAAGAAATATGTTAATTTCCAGAAAAGCAATGAGTCTAAGTTCTCCAAAACTCAGCTTCAACACTCCCCTTCCTTCTCCCACAAGTGCCACGCCGAACATAACTACCAAAAGAATTAAAATGACGCGCAAAGACAGTTTTGCCAATCCCTTTTCTGCTTCCACAATCAAATTTCTGCAATTTCCATATCTAAGTACCCGATAAGAGTTTTCTACCAAACGTATCAGAAAACAATAGGCCGTAATATTTACTGCCATCCCCTGAATGAGTAAAACGATAAAACGATCATTCAACGTCTCAATCACCCATTCAAAAAGGTCAAATTCTGCGTTCATCATGTGATAATTATAATAATAAAACTCGATCACAAGGAGAAACAGAACAAATAGTAAAATATCATCCCTATTCTTTCTCATTGCACTTTACCCCAAATAAAAAAAGTAAAACACCTACCATCAAAAGTGCCACTCCCATCACCACCAACTGCCATGTCTGCACCAAACCGTACTCCGATGGACAAAATAAAAGCAGGAAATTAAACCAGCCAACCGGCGAAAGAATTGCAACCAATATACACATTGCAAACGGAAGAACAATTGTCAAAAATTCATTTTTTATCCATGTAGAAATTCCAAGTGCCAATACGGAAAAAACAGCCCCACACAAAAAAACAATCCCTACACTCATTGCCATATAACCTTTTGGGGATGCAAGTGCAAAGTCCCTCAAATAACTTACAAAAGAATTTCCATTCTCATCCAATAAAGGTGTTGTATTTTCCCTCGTCAGACTCAACTGAATCGCATAAACTCCTACTGGTATGGCAAGCGCAAACCCACCATAAAAAAAAGAAGCAACTAGCTTTCCTACAATATAGTGTGCCTGTCCTTTACGAATTCTCTCACACCTTAGATACCCCGATTTATATTCTCGAACATAGGTTGTCGCATATGGCAGAGCCGCGACCATTGGAAATACGATTCCTAGAAATCCATACAACCCTGAAGCCATTGTAAAGAGGAACAGTGTCAAAACATTTCCTGCACCTTCATATCCAAATGACATCATACCATAGTAAGAATATTCCAACAAAGAAAGGGCAATCAGAAGGGCTGTCAGAAAGTACCGATTTTGTTTTAATTTATATATTATTTTTTTCCGCATGAGTAATCTCCTTATATGCCAAATAGCCATATATTACATATGGTTATTTGGCAATGTCAATCCTAATGATTTGGCGTCCATGTTCCTTCGATTGTTGCGGTACTAAAATTAGTTATCACTGTACTAATATTTAACCTCGCACTATAAGTATCTGATGCATATACAGGTTTGTTATAAGTCATCGTGAATGTCCCCGGCGAACTAAACTCTTTCGAATTCGTAACATTCGTTCCTGTTGACGTCTTTTCAACCCACATTATATATGTACTATTTACATTCATGCTCGACACTACAGCTTGTGCTTTCGAATGATTCGCCAGCTTTTTTACCTCTGTCGACTCTCCATCCTTTAATTTTGTAACCGTTACAGTGAACGGCTCTGCGTGCACAACTGTCGTTACCGAAAAAATCATACTTGCCGCTACCAATCCCAACAAAATTTTCTTTTTATATTTTTTAACATGATAGTTCCTCCTATGTTTAAAATTATACTGTATACGTACACTGTATTTTTTTTACAGTTTCAAGTATACATTCTTTATTTTTCATAGTCAATATTGACTTATATATTTTTTAATGTTATTGTATGGAAAATACTTTTTCGGTAGACAAGGAAAGGTGTCATGATGAAAATTAAACGGCCTTATGCAAAACTTACGAACCGCGATTTGGATATCCTCAATATCCTGTGGGATTCTCCTAAGTCGTTGACCGCGCAGGAAATCACAAATTCGCAGGAAGGGCTTACCATCAACACGGTACAGGCAGAGTTGCGAAAGCTCCTAAAGCTGGAACTGATTGCCGTTGCGGACATTGTATACAGTGGAACGGTACTATGCCGGAGCTATCGTCCGGCTATGACCGCACAGGAATTTACCATCTCACAGTTTACAAGCGAGATCAAGGAATTTGCAGGCGGCATCTCAGCCTCCACCTTCGTTGCCGCGTTATTAGACACGGAGCCTGACAAAGAAAATCGAGCCAGAGAGATTGAAGAGTTAGAACATCTTCTCGAAGACTATAAAAAAAATCTGTCGGACGAAACCAAATAAGTACGCAGAAACGGTCTGTTTCATGACCAATGATACGAAAGAAGGCTGATCTCATTGTTTTTTACCAACTCCTCTTTTTTGATGTGCCTGTTGTTCAGCAACATTCTCTTCATTCTGCTGTACATTCTGTTTCGAAACACCAGGTTTATGATCGACATTGGCTATCGGCTTCTTGCTCTCTTCCTTATCATCACGCTGCTGCGATTTCTCCTTCCTTTTGAGATTGCCTGCAGCACCAATATTCTGCTTCCGGAAACTCTATCGAGAATCATCATATTCTTAAAGACACCGAATATTGTGCTAGGGAAGTGTACCCTGTCGGTCTGGCATCTGTTTCTTATTGTATGGTTAGTGGGGAGTGGTATCGCATTCCTCCGGCTGCTTCTGTCATACCATCGTTTCTACCAGATTGTCCGACGGCTAGGCACAGACATCTCAAGGGAAGAGCCATACCGGTCACTGCTGCAGCAGATCTGTCAGGAACGCCATAAAAGGTGCCGATTTCACATTGTGCAGCTGCCAGGAATTTCGTCCCCGATGGTCACAGGAATCCGTAAACCTTACATTCTGTTTCCTGATAATCTAAATGCGGACAGGCAGGATCTGTACTATATTATAAGTCACGAGGTCTCGCATATCTTCCATCATGATATGGTGGTCAAGCTTATGGCGCAGTTTCTCTGCGTCATCTACTGGTGGAACCCTTTTACGGGACTGCTCAAAAAGCAGATTTCTACCATGCTTGAGTTACGGATTGATTTACAGCTTACGGCTTCACCCGATCCCCAAATTCGAGTTAACTATTTGGATTGTCTGCTACGGGCTGCCAAGTCAGAACAGCAGGCAGCAGAGCCGGCGATTTCTTTCTGCAATGCCAGTGAGTCGCTACTTAAGCAGCGGTTCTCCATGATTATCAGTCACCGGAAAAAGAAAAGCCGCTGGAAACAGATTTCCTTTTCGCTTCTCTTCGTGGGGCTGTATGCATTTTCTACCTTTTTCATTTTTGAGCCGCATTATATGTCTCCGGAAGAAGCAGAAGGGACATTTGTTCCAACCCCGGAAAATGCTTATCTTGTGGAAAAGAAAGACGGCACCTATGATCTCTACTATAAAGATAGCTATATGTCAAATTTACACACTATTGATGAAGGTTTCGTAGAGTTACCAGTTTATCAAAACCCAAAGGAGGATTCAAAATGAGAAACTATTTTAAAACATTATTTCCTTTTTTCTGTGCTATTGCACTGTTATTTCTACCATTGAACAATAAAATCTCAGCGGCAGATATTTCATATATTTCCACGGCACAAAGCTCTGCATCTGATTCCTCGATCACACCCCAATCGGATGACATCGGCTGGCGCTATAAAACCGTAAACGGCAAGCTTTATAAGCGTCTATATAACTACTCTACCAACCAGTGGCTTGGAGACTGGATTTTAGTTTCCTAAAATAAAAATACCCTCCTTTCAGAATGACAATCTGAAAGGAGGGTATTTTTATCTTTCTTATATCTTAATTTCTACGATAATCAAAAAACAGTGCCGCAGCAATTCCAAATCCCCAGTTGACCATCCGTTTTCTTATGCTATAATATCCATATGCCAAAATCAACGAACCAAAAACAAAAAATATTATATATTCTGGACTATCTGCGCCACCACACCGATGAGACTCATAGTGTGACATCCGCACAGATCATCTCTCATCTTGCCTCCAACGGCATCAAGGCAGAGCGAAAAAGCATCTACAACGATATCCAGACTCTTTGTGACTACGGCTTTGATATCATTCATGGCGCCGGTCCAAACAACGGCTACCGCCTGGGAAGCCGGGAATTCGAACTGCCCGAGGTGAAGCTGCTGGTAGATCTTGTACAGTCTTCGAAATTCATCACCACAAAGAAATCCAGGGAGCTGATCGGAAAGCTGGAACGCTTTGTCAGCGACAACGATGCCCACGCGCTGCAACGCCAGGTAATCGTAACCGACCGGAACAAAACGGCCAACGAGAAAATCTACTATAATGTAGATATCATCTACTCTGCCATTGCAGACAACCGCCGTATCCGCTTCCACTATTTTGAGTGGGATGTGAATAAACAGATGAAGCTTCGCAAAGACGGTGCCTTTTACGAGGTAAGCCCCTGGCTTCTTACCTGGGATGATGAAAATTATTATCTGGTGGCCTTTGACAGCACTGCCGGCATCATGAAACACTACCGGGTGGACAAGATGATGGATCTTGCACTTTCGAAGGAGGAACGGGATGGACGAAAGGCCTACGATGAGATTGACGTCTCCTCCTACTCCAAAAAGACCTTCGGAATGTTTTCCGGAGAGGAAAAGACCATTCAGCTTCTCTGCGATAATTCCATGACCGGCGTCATCATCGACCGCTTTGGAGGCAGCGTCGCCCTGCGGCCCTTTGATGCCACCCATGTCCTTGCCAGGGCCCATGTGGCTGTCAGCCCTCAGTTTTTTGGCTGGCTGGCCGGTCTCTCCGATAAAGTCCGCATCTATGCACCGGAATCGGTGGCAGGGGAATACCAACAGTATCTGAAGAACATATTAGCTTCCTATAGAAAGGAGAACAACTCATGAATTTACCCAAGGATCCCATCATGCTTTTAAGCGTGGTCAATACCCAGCTTCGGGACAATTACCCAAGCCTTGCAGAACTGGCTGCCGCTTACATGACCACGGAGGACAGCATCACCACAGTACTTGCCACTGTAGACTACCACTATGATGAAGAACAGAACCAGTTTATCTGATCTCACAGATGAATTTTGTAATGGCTATTTTTATTCGACAATGATATACACTTGTTTACTGCAAAAGGAGAATGTAGATGAAAACCAGCTGTGATTTCTGCGCATATAATGAATACGATGAAGAGGATGATTCCTATTACTGCTCCGTCAATATGGACGAGGATGACATGGCCCGCTTCATGCAAAGCAGTTACCGGGAGTGCCCCTTCTTCCGATCCGGAGACGAATATAAGGTAGTACGACACCAGATGTAATATAATGGGCGATAGGAAATATTTCGTTCCTATCGCCCAATCCCAAATTCTATTGAATCTCTGCAGTTCCCTTCGCCAATTCAAACTCATCAATGACATCCTGTCCCGGTGCCTTGGTCAGAAGACTTACCACAACAATGGCAAGAAGTCCGATCAGGAATGCCGGAAGCAGCTCATAGATGGCAAATACCCCGCCCATCGGTGCAATCAGATACTTCCATACAAACACACTGGCACCGCCTGCAACCATACCGGCCAATGCCCCCTGCCAGGTGGCACGCTTCCAGAAAAGTGCGCAGATTACCACCGGTCCAAAGGCAGCACCAAAGCCCGCCCAGGCAAAAGATACGATCTCAAATACCGAACTGTTGGGATCCCTTGCAATAAAGATGGCGATCACAGCAATCACGACAACCGTCAGTCTTGCCACCACCATGCTGGTCTTCTTGGAAACATTCATATGAAGTGCTTCCTGCATAATATTCTGGGATACACTGGAGGATGCAGCCAAAAGCTGTGAATCTGCAGTAGACATGGTACTTGCCAGAATACCCGCCAGAATCAGTCCAGCCATCAGTGCCGGTAAATATCCAAAGGTAGACAGATAATGTGCCACCTTTACAATGATAGTCTCACTGTCGGAACCGGTCAGCTGTGCGATCATTCCGTTAGCTGTCAACCCTCTTCCCACAATACCGATCAAAACAGCAACCGCCATGGCGACCACCACCCAGACGGAAGCTACACGTCTGGAAATTTTAAGCTTCTTCTCATCCTCGATGGCCATAAAACGAAGGAGAATATGAGGCATACCAAAATAGCCCAGCCCCCAGGCCAGCGTAGAAATAATCTGCAGAAAACTGTATGGCTTTGCGCTTGCGGTATCCTGCACAAAAGTATGGGTAACGGAAAGATATCCGGGCATAGCCTTGGCATTTTCGATAACCGCACCGACACCACCGGCTGAGATGGTGGAGAAAACCAGCACAAACAATAACGCAATGGTCATGATAATACTCTGGATAAAGTCCGTGGTAGATGCCGCCAGGAATCCACCTGCTGCGGTATAAGCCACAATGACAATGGCAGAGATGATCATCGCAATCATATAATCCGCATTAAAAAGAGAACCAAACAACTTTCCACAGGCTGCAAACCCGGAAGCCGTATACGGGATAAAGAAAATAATGATAATAACTGCCGCAATAGCACAGATGATATTCTTATCATCGTGAAATCTTCTGGAGAAAAACTGTGGCAGGGTAAAGGACTTCGTTACATGGGTATAACGGCGAAGTCTTCTTGCTGTAAACAGCCAGTTCAGGTAGGTACCTGCTGCCAGACCGATTACCGTCCAGCCCACATCAGCCACACCGGTCAGGTAAGCAAGCCCCGGCAGTCCCATCAGAAGGTAACTGGACATATCCGAAGCCTCTGCACTCATGGCAGTAACCAGCGGTCCCAGTTTACGTCCGCCCAGATAGAAGTCCGATACGGATTCATTCTTTCTGGCATAGTGGAAACCTACTGCCAATACCAGAAGCAGGTATACCACAATCGTAATCATAATACAAATCGTTGATGCACTCATAAATTACTCCTTTTCCATTGTTAATCGTAAAACATACGCTACATTATAACATAAAACATCCCTCTATGGGAATAAGGAAAATGGACGAAAACAAAAAAGACCGTGTGAAACCACACAGTCCTTCCTGCAAAACACCCTAATTCTCATTTGTTTCTTTCTTATGATGATTCGTCTTTGCCTGACGGTTGATCAAACGCTCGATCAGTTCCACCGACTCCTCGATGCCATAGCAGGCACTGTTGATACACAGATCGTAATTGATGGCTTCTCCCCATCTTCTGCCGGTATAGGCATGGTAATATTCCTGATGCCTGTGATCCATCTTGCGGACCATGTTCAGGGCCTGCTTGAGATCCAGATTCTTAAGCTCCATCATACGCCGCACACGAACCCCCATTGGAGCCGTAATGTAAATGCTAATGTGGGGAATATGACGTCCGGTAAGAATCACGTCCGCACAGCGCCCCATCACGATCATATCCTCCTTTTGGGCAAGCTCACAGATCAGATCGCTCTGGCGGAAAAACAGCGCATCCTTTTTGGGGAGCCCATGGTATTTGCTAAAATCGCTGACCTTCTTACCCGCCCCCGACTTAGCAGTCTCTCTTCTGGTCAGGATCTGGTTCAACACATCCTCATCATAATAATTGATCCTTAAGGATTCGGAGAGGGCAAACCCAATATCAGTTCCTGCGCTTCCATGGGAGCGGCTGATACAGATGACCAGATGATCCTTCTCCCGAAATTTGTGGTTCAGGAGGGAAGAATTCAACTCCGCCAGATCCTTATCGACAATATCTATGGAACCAAAGCTTTTCGGCAGCTTAGTAATCTGTTCCAAAATTTCATTATACTCAACCAAAAGATCGTGGCGCACCTTCTTGTCACGGATACTCCGAGCCATATTGCCGATCAATGCCATCTGGCTTCTGAGCAGATGGCCCTGGGGGTTTGACATAATGAGAATGACCAGATTTTCGATATTATGCTCCTGGCTGCCGGACAGGGTTCGTCCCAGAACAGATCCGGATGCTTTGTAGACCTTGGCATCCAGTTCATAGATTCGGCTGGCAAGCTTTTCACACAATTCACGTTCGTTTTCCATCGCTTTTCCCTCCCTATCTCAAAAAGAATACCAGTGTATCCACAAGAAACAGTGGAATCAGATACTTCAGTGCCCAAAGGATATATCCAAAAAAGGACGGCATTTTGATACCGTTTTCATCGGAGATGGATTTTACCATAAAGTTTGGGGCATTTCCGATATAGCTGTTGGCTCCCATAAATACCGCACCACAGGAGATTGCCATCAACATATTTCCTTCAATGGTACCCACGGTGGTGGCAATACCCCTGGAAGCTCCCAGAGTGCCGGCTGTGGTAAGGAATACCATGTACGTAGGTGTATTGTCAAGGAAGCTGGACAGTGCGCCGGTGGTCCAGAACATCTGCCACGGATGGGTCAGGCCAAGCTTCGCTCCATTGGCCTTTAAAATCATAAGTGCCGGCTGCATCGTGATAAAGATACCGATAAAAAGCACCGCCACCTCCTGAATGGCTCCCCAGGTGAAATGGTTCTTGGTACGGGTTTCCTGCTTCGTTGTTTTAAAAGACAAAAAGGCAGCAAGAAGAATGATCATGACCTCGATCACAGAAGGCCAGGTCAGGGTAACCTCCCCAAAAACAGGAATGCCTTGCACCTTGCCCTGCGCATCCTGGAAACAGGAAAATCCAGGAAGAATCCCGCTTAAAATGACAGCTCCCACAATCATGACCATAAAGACCACATTGTGAAGGCCATTGATCCTAAAGGTTGTACTGGGCTTTGAGATGTCCGGTCTCATGCCAAGTGAAATATCCCTCCGATATGCTTTCCGGTCGATGAAATAGAACATCGTCAGCATGATGATCATATTAAAAATCAATACCGGCAGCAGGTGCAGACTCCAGGTAAAGGGAACGCCCCGCATGAATCCCATGAGCAGCGGCGGATCCCCGATGGGTGTCAGACATCCTCCCATGTTTGAAATCAGAAAAATAAAGAACACCATGATGTGACTTTTATTTTTTCTCCAGGAATTCATCTGGATCATGGGACGAACCAGAAGCATGCTGGCTCCTGTCGTACCGATACAGCTGGACAAAAGGGTTCCGATAGCAAGCAGCCCCGTATTCATCTGCGGAGATCCTACAAAATCCCCCTCCAGATTGATATTGCCTGACACACAGAACAGTCCGAACAGAAGAACAATAAAAGTCATGTAATCGTTGATCAGGCAATCCAACACCGTCTCTGCAGCCTCCCCTGCACCAAATTTCACTGCATAGGGAAAAATAAAAAGCAATGACCACGCAAGAACTGCCCATGAGCGGTTTTTCTCCCACCACTCGCCCTTTACAAGGGGAAGGATTGCAATGCACAAAAGCAGTCCTACAAATGGAATACATAACCAAAGTGGTATATTTTCCATACCAACCACCTCCTTTTTCTTTGTCTATTGTACACCCCGGTTTTTGAAAAGGAAATCAGCTAATTGTTAGAAATTTAACAAATTATTGGCGTTTTTTTGGTCATTATTCTGCCAAATTCCGCCACGCCTCTTTTTGTTCCCGGGGTTCTTAGCACATGAAAAGAAGCTGACCCATTCAGGTCAACTTCCTTTCGAGGAGTTTAGTTATGAAAATGTTTATTAAATAAAAAGGGAATAATGTAAAGGAATGTTTTCCGTTTACAAGATATAGTATATGCACAAATTGTGTCCATATTATGTCCTTTTTCAAAAACATTTCTAAAATTCAAGGAAAAAATTTTAGAAATGCTTAAGAATTACGGCAAAGCCAGCAATCTGCGGCAAAGTTCGATTCTCGAAACATCTGTCAGACTGTTTTCGAATTTGATGACACCATGCCTGTCCTCACTTTGCAGCAGCCCCTTTTCTCCCAACCGGCGCCGCATTTCCCTGGCAGTTCCCTCTCCACCATCAAATATCCGGACGTGCTCTCCCAACACCTGTTGGATTTGGCGTCGGACAAAAGGATAATGGGTACATCCCAGCACCGCCGCGTCCATCTGATTATCGCTATAGGAATACAATAAATCCCCTAAGTAACTCTTAAGATCCTCTCCGTCCAGATCTCCCCGTTCGATAAAATCCATGAGCCCCGGGCAGGGAAGCGGAATAATTTCCGCGTCATTCTCATAGCGCTCCATCAAATGATGAAACTTTTCCTCCCGAATCGTCATAGGAGTGGCCATAACCAGCACGCGGGGATATTCCATGCAGAGTGCCGCAGGCTTCACCGCCGGCTCAATTCCAACAATGGGAACCTGTGGATACATTTCCCGGAGAACACGCACCGCAGCGCTGGTAGCTGTATTGCAGGCAACCACAAGCCCTTTTGCCCCCTGGGAAAAGAGATTCTGTGCACAGGAAACCGTAAGCTTTCGCACCTCTTCCTTGGATTTTGTCCCATAGGGAGCATTCTTGGAATCCCCCATATAGATATAATCCTCATTGGGCATGATCTTAATCAGTTCCCGTAGAACACTGATCCCGCCAACACCGGAATCGAACACCGCAATCGACCGTTTCCTCTGTAAATTACTGTTCACGTTTTCGAACCACCTTCTGCTTAAACTTAATCTCCACCGTATCCAGATACTTCGCATCCGGCTCAAATTTGATCAGCACCATATTGCCATCCTTCTGCGCCACCAGATCGTAGACCTGATGCTCTCCTTCACGAGAAGTATAATCCTTTACGGGAATCATGTTATCGTTCTCGTAGTTATTGACACTCCGATCATGCTCCGGTGCAATGATAATCACCTCGTCCATGGAATAGATGCCCAGACGTTTTCTCCGGCTCTTATTCATAATTTTGGCAAAGCGGAATTCCCCGTCAAAATAGGCATACTCGTACTCCTTATAAGAACGAAACATCAGCCAGAACCCCAGAACCAGAAACGCAATTCCGATGGGCGCCACAATCGGCATCACACAAGTCATTAGTAAAAAAGTTACTGCCAGCACAAGAAAAATAATTGCTGTCACAGTTTTGGCTGTTGACCGTTTTACCGGTACTAACACGTAAATTTCCTGCATATTTATCCTGCTCCTTTATTTTAAATATCCTTATTATAACGTAACTGTCATATTTTTTCCATATAAATTTCATAAAATCCTTGACAACCCAAACATGTTCGGGTAGAATATAACTTGTTCCGCGAAGGAGATTTCGCAATAGGATTTGTCAACCTGCCTAGTTAGCTCAGTTGGTAGAGCAGAGGACTGAAAATCCTCGTGTCTCTGGTTCGATTCCGGAACTAGGCATTATGCGGGTGTAGTTCAATGGTAGAACACCAGCCTTCCAAGCTGGATACGTGGGTTCGATTCCCATCACCCGCTCTATTATAAGAGAAACCGTTATTATCAATGGTTTCTCTTATTTTTTTGTCATCCTTATTCATTCGCCGGCTGAACACTTCCCCGGCCGTATCCGTCGGGGAAGTGTTCAGCTGGCGAATATACACAACCTCAGAAAATAAAAAACCACCACACGAAAACACTCTTTCGCGCAGCGGTTCTTCTCGAGAAATATTCAAATATTAGAATAAGTTTACATCTCCACTAAACTTACCATTGTTGATTACATAATACGCCTTGCCATCTTCCGGCTTTACATAAATGTCCAGATTGCGGATGCAGCCTGCACGATGACCTTCTGCAACAAACTGAGCCTTAACCTTCTCCTCAAGGCTTCCAAGATCAGCCTCTCCGTTGCCACCGAACTGAAGAATCACGTTTGTCTTTGCCGGCTCCTTTTCCTTCTTTGCAGGAGCTTTCTTTACAGCCTTCTTTACAGCGGTCTTAACTTCCCCTGTTGCTGCCTTTGCAGCTTCCTCTGCTGTCTTTGCTGCTGCTTCAACTGTCTCCTCAGCCTTCTTTACAGCTTCCTCTACTGCCGGCTTTACCTCTGCAGCTACATTCACAGTTGCGTTTGTTTTCTTTCTTGGTCTTGCCATGATACGCCTCCTAAATCACATTTTAATTATTCACATACTAAAAACTTCTCAATTGCATCTAATGCTTCCTTCTCGTCAGCCCCTTCTGCAACAATGTCTATTGACATTCCCTTGGAAGGGTTGAAGGCCATGATTCCCATGATACTCTTTGCGTTAATGCTGTGGTTATCACTCTCCAATGTAATCTTGCTGTCGAATTTGCACGCAACCTGAACAAGCTCTGCAATTGGATTATCATGTTCCTTGGAAACATCCGAAACAATAACCTTTTTCTTACTCATATGTTCTCCCTTTCCGACTCTGTATAACATCCAAAAAAAATATATATCACTTCTTATTTAATTGCAATATAGGAAGTTTATTTCTGTTAAATTTTAACGAAGAAATCCTCTTGTTTCCGGCAAAATTGTTCAATTTTACCACGAAAACCACCGTAAAACAGAGGTAAAATTATTGTTCCAAATAAGTAAAGAAAATATTTCCGTTTTCCGAGAACCATTCATCTGCCTCTTTCATACTTTTTGATTTCATGGATGATGACGCCGGATCATAATAATAAATCCGTTCTGCAGAGTATCCTGTCACAAGAACTGCCGACTCTGTTCCCGTCATGGCAATCACCGGACTCCCACTGCTGACATAGAATAAGATTTCCTCCACCCCGCAGCCGGAAATATCAAGTACCAGACAATCCTTAAGTTCCTGTTCCAGAATCTGCTTTGGCGTCTTCCCCCGTTCTGTCAGGTTATTCACACATACGCCGGCACCATTATACTGCAGCAAAGCGCTCACAGCCTGCACCACACCGGAGGAATTCCGATCATCCTCTGATACCGTTATTCCGGAAAAAGCATTCTGAACCGATTTACGGGCACGTTTCCAGATATACTGCTGCCTGTTATCCACAACAATTCCCATATTCTCGTTGGCACATACAATGGCATCTGATATCCTTTCCGTTGCCAGAATGACATTGCCCTTTTTGTACACATAAAACAGTTCCTGACTGCCGCTGTCCTTCAGGGAAAGCGTCCATGGATTTTCCAGCAGAATTTCCTTTGCTGTAATCATTTTGATTTTTGCGTCATCCACGTTGTCATTTAACAGCAGCTGGTACTGTGTTTCCCAGATATCGGTAACAGTGGTGGCAACGGAAATTTTCTCATTCGTGTCAGCCTCCCGGTTCATAATGGAATCCGTTCCATAATCTAAATACTGTCCATTCTTTTTGTGAACCAGCTGTACCGTAACCGTATAGTCCTCTACCTGGATAGAGTCAATCTTCCCCCTCTGGGGCTGGTACTCCTTTAATATTTTTCCCGCATTTTCCCTGGTACCCATAATCTTCAGATAATCCATTGGGAAAACCGTATTACCGGCATTGGTGACAACCACCTGTTTCTTCATTGCCGCACCATAAATAAAATCATCATCAATAAACCCAAGGGGTCTTACATAGTATTTCCCTGATTCCGTGATTTTTTGTACTGACCCGTCATTCAAATCCATCAGCTGCAGCGCTTCACTTTCATATTCTGCCTCCGAATCGACCCATGCAAAATACCGGTTGGATTCTGAGATCTCATAACAGCCTTCTGTCAGGTTGTTCACAAGGATCTTCGGCTTATGGGTTCCCAGATCCACCTGATACATATTCTGATCCATGATAAGATACAAAATCCCCTGTTCATTCACATATAACAGCTGTCCCATCTGTGCCTTCAGCACTTCGAAGGACTGGTCCGAAGGAATAAAAACTTCCTCCTCAACAGTATGGACAATTCCGTCATAATGATACACAGCGGTTCCCACCTCTCCCTCATGGGTTCCTCTGTTCATATAGCCATAAACAACGAAATCCACGCTGCCCGCCTCATCTACACGGGCAATTTTAATATCATGCTGATCCCAGTTTTCTCTCTCGTCAATTCCCTCCGTTCCCCGGAAGCTGAAAACCTGTACGATCTTGTGATTCACCCGGTCAAAACTCCAAAGTTCTCCCTCCTGCACGAAGGCAACCACATCGCCGGTCTCACTGACAGCATACTCGATATCCGGATTACGGATTCCCAGCTGAATTCTGTTCTGATCCGTAATAAAAGAATCCTCTCCCCGGAAAATATGGTTCATGGTTCTTTCAAAATTGAGCACGTACATTCTGGTATCCGTCATTCGCAGGCGATAATATTCCTCTACATTATAATAGCCGGTATTCCCCTCGCTGTCCTTTCCCGATACCACGTACTGGAGGGTAATGACATTGTAGGAATCGTTAATTTCTTTAAAAGAAGCATTGGCCTTTCCAATTTTCCGAGGGTTGAAATCCGCCCAGGTAATCTGCCTTAATGTGCTTCCAAGATCCACATAATGCAGGGATGTGGTATCTGAGGTGGCAGCATCCATATACTTCGATATAAATTGCTGGGCATCCTCACGAAAGGTATACTCGTGAAACTCCAGGGCAAAATCCATACACTCATCGGTGTAACAATTCGTTGTCTGGATCAGTCTGGTATAGTAGTACAGTTCCTTTTTTCCGGAAACCAGTGTTAAAACCAGCTCATATTCCTCATTCTTTTCCAGCAGATTCTGAATTTCCAGCTGCGCCCGTATGGTCTGATCCTTTTCTTCAAAATCCGAAATATCATTTCTTGCCACCAGCCGGGTGCCGTCCAGATTCCGGATTTCATATCGAATCAAATCGATTTTTCTTCCAAAGGTAGAGACAGAAACAGGTAAAATCCGCCGGTCATCAATGGGAACAATAGAATCCCTCATGGAGGGCACGTCCATCTTGTTCACATAGGCATGGAGCTGTGCCACACTGTTGCTGCCCTGGTAATATCTTACGATGGGCAGGGTTGCCTCCTTCATGGTAGTTGTAAGATCCTTATTATCCTGATTGGTCGTTATACTAAAGACAATCAGTGCTGCCAGAAACAGCACTGACAGCACAATTGGTTTCACAATTTTTCTGTTCATTTCTCTATCCTTCTTAGTACCATCTCCTGCAACGTCTGTGATGGCAGCGTCTTTTATAAATTCCGTTCCCAAAAAGAACTCCCACCATACTGCAGAGCCAGCTGTCGCTGCAGTCTCTTTCCGGTCGTCCGTGTGGCGGCCGTCTCCCGGAAATTGCCATGGGAACCATGGAAAAATACGTCTGTCTTCCCCCCTCTGCCTGCATCTGCCGCTCCCGGGGTTCCAAAGTGTCCTCCACCTGGCGGTACAGATTTTTCAATTCCTCCTGAAACATCATCCGGTCCGGTTCCTCATCATAAATCCGGCTGCCCTCATAGTCCAGTTCATCCAGTCTTCGTTCCACAATCTCCATGACTTTCTTCGTCTCAGCCGGATAATAGGACAGCATCCGTTCCAGATCCTTCTCGTATTCCATTTCTGTAAGATACAGATTTCCGGCGGGATACATCATATAAAAGGGCATCTTCGGGTAAAATGCATTCTGATCTTCCAAGCGCATACTCCAACCTGTTATTCAGTATAGTCTATGCGGCTTTGTTCCTTTCGGTTACTGATTTTCTTCCTGTTCCTGCGGCTCTTCATCCGTCACATAGTCTGTGCTCACATAGCCCTCCTGTCCTGCAAAGTTCACCTTCACCCAGCCCTCTTCTTCTCCTAAGAGTTCCAGTCTGGCTCCCTCTGTAAGAACCATGATCACCTGCGAATCGGTACCCGGCTCAGTACGAAGATTTACTGATGTACTCGTCCATAAAAGCTGAACAAATTCCTCCTGCGGCTGCTGCGTCCCCGGATTCTCCGTAACAGGCGGAAGCACAGGATTGATGTTTTCCTGAACCTGACTTTCCGTCTGCGTATTGGGAGTATCCTTATGGTTCTGGAAAAAACGGTCCCGCAGCTGAATAACAGCCGCTGCAATGCCTACGATCAGCAGCAAGCAGACCAGAGCAAAAAAAACTCTCGCAATGATAACGTCTTTTCTGTGGCTTTTTTTCATCCTTTGTTTCTCCTCTTACCCCTTATCATAATTTCTTTTTTTTATTCTATCACGTAATGCCTGTAATAACAAATAACATTTTTTTGAAAATTCGTCAATATCCCAGCATCAGTTCCTCTACCGTAACAAATTCGTATCCCTCCTCCCCAAGTACATCAATGACGGTAAAAGCGGCCTGTACGGAGGATTTCGAAGCGTCATGAAGCAGGATAATACTCCCATCCTTTACCTGGGAAAGAATTCTCTTTACTACCGTCCCTGAATTGCTGGTTGCCCAGTCACAGGGATCCACATCCCAAAGCACCTCAATCATGGGGATTTCCTCATCCAACTCCTTTTTCCAGCATCCGTAAGGCGGACGGATAAAATCCGGATACTCCCCTGTGACCCGGTAGATGGCCTCCTGGGTCTTTTCCACCTGCTCTAACGCCTTTACATCGCCGATCTGTCCGAAATTCACATGCTCGTAGGAATGCACCCCGATCAGATGTCCATCCGACTGAATTCTTTTTACAATTTCCGGATATGCATCCACCTCGGATCCCAATAGAAAAAACGTGGCCTTTACACCACGTTTCTTCAGTCCCTTCAAAAGCACTTTCGTATAGTTCGGATTCGGTCCATCATCAAAGGTAATGGCAATCTGTTTCTTCTCCTCTGCCAATGTATCCGGATACTCCGACACCTCCATGGCAGGCGCCGTCTCCGAAATCCGTCTAACCATGCCCCCCGCCATAAAACCGGCCATATACATCAGGCACAACAGAACAAGCCGCAGCACATTCTTTCTTTTCATAGAATCCGTCATTCTTTGAATTCTGTATAGTTTATGCAGCAGCTTTCAAAAATATCTATAGGGTCGGCTTTTAAAATCTTTTAATTTTCTTGGAAGTCGTTTTTTCAAACTCCGCCTCAATGACGCCTTCATTCTCATCTACATAGCCTAAGTCTCCGGTACAGAGCCAGCCGTCCACCAGCGTCTCTGACGTCTCCTTCGGCATCTTGTAGTAGCCCTGCATCACACTGCTACCGCGAACCCACAGCTCGCCGTCCACACTCTTCCCTTCACAGTTCGGAAGAAGATGCCCCACAGAACCTTTACGGATATCCCAGCTCACAGTGGTACTGATACCCGGAGCACATTCCGTCATGCCATAGCCCTGAAGAATGGTAATACCATATTTCGCAAAGAGATCCAGATAGTCCGGGTTCAGGTATGCACCGCCACTGCAGATGGTGTGGAACTGCTCGCCAAATACCTTATTCTTAATGAGCTTCGGTGGAAGCATTGCCGTGCTCTCCAGCTTCTTTGCCATGGTCTCGATCATCAACGGTACCATCAGGATCATGTTGGGCTTGAACAGCTTAATGTTCTTCGCCACATGCAAAAGAGAATCATTGATACAGATGATACTGCCCAGAGAAATTCCCTTTAAGATATCCATACCCAGACAGTAAGCATGATGAATCGGCAGTACCGAAAGAATTACCGTTCTGGGTGGGATCTTCATGTCCAGGCAGGTGGCGTTGTCCGCCAGATTGCCGTGGGTCAGCATAACACCCTTGCTCTTTCCGGTCGTACCGGAGGTAAACATAATGGTACACAGGCTTTCCCGCTCCGGTGCGAAATCAAAGCTTCCCTCCAGGAATGTCTTGTCCAATCCGATAACCGTTCTGAAGGGGAAGGAATGAATTCTGGTACCGCCGCTCTTCTTCTCCTTTAAGGTGGCGCGTCTTGCAATGGCCGTATTGATGGAGACATCATCATTGCCGTTCATCTTCTGGAAATAGGTACGCAGGCCCATAAGAAGCAGGCAAACTAAGGATACATGATACTCCTCACAGAAATCCATAAGTCTCTTGGTCGGTCCCGGCTCCAGGCGTATTGTCGATCAGATCCTGGAAGAACTTTGTATCTCTCTCCTGAGCCTTACTTCCCTCGTAAGCCAGATCCTTCTTCAGCTGCTCAATATAGGAGGACATCTCCTTCGGATACGGAACACCCTCATACAAGGTGTTACAGTAAATCTCGATGATATCCTTGAAGAAACCGATCAAAGCCTGGGCATCTGCCTTCATATGATTGATCAGCAGATACAGACCATTATAGCCGTCAATGGTTCTGATCATGACAATGCGGTTCATGCAGGAATCTTCTCTCTCAAAAGGTACACGGGTCCACTGGCGCATAACCTCATAGGCCTCCACCATGGAATTTTTGGAAAAATCCACAAACTGGATATTTATTGATGCCCTTGAGGCGTTGCTGACCCACAAGCAGATCCAGGATATTTCCGTCAGTGAGATTGCACAGACAGCAGGCATTGCCAAAGGCGGCATTTATTATTATTTCTCTTCCAAGAACGAAATTCTTGAAGCATTAATCGAACGCAAATACAAAAAACCGCTGGAAACCGCCAAGCATCTGGCAGAGCAGAAGGATATTTCCCCCTTCACGCGCATGGCCATGATCTTTCAGGCATGCCGTAACTCCAACGGTGAATTCACCACACAAAATCCGGTTACCTCTGCCGTAGACGACAAGGAACAGGCCTTTCTGCACCAGAAATATATTCAGTATCTGGTCAAAGAGCTTAAGCCCGTCCTGACAGAAATCATTCAGCAGGGTATCGACTCAGGCTCCATCGATTTTGACTATCCGACGGCTCTGTCCGAGATTGTCCTGATTGTCCTTACCGTGAAGCTGGATCGCTCACTGCTGCCTGCTTCCGACAATGACGTGGAGGACACCATCGCAGGGCTGATTTCCCTGCTGGAAAAAGGAACCGGAGCCCCAGCCGGAACCCTCAACTATCTGAAAAGCTGAAAAAAGCTCCGACGGTGCAGTATACATCTGCACCGTCGGAGCTTTTATAAATGTAAAAATATATGAATCGAAAAGACTATTCACTGATTCGCGCGCACACCTGTGTAAGTTCTTTAATTCTGGCTGCAAGCTCTTCCGTAAAGTCCTCCTCTTCCATGCGCCATGTCCAGTTTCCACCCAGGGTAGATGGCGTATTGATTCTCGCCTCAGACCCAAATCCAAGGTAATCCTGCATGGGAATGATACAGGTATCCGCTACACTTCGCATTGCCATGCAGATAAAATCCCATCGAATTTCATCTTCCGGCGTTTCCCAGTTGTTTAGATAGATATGGGATGTTCTCTTGTCTTCTTCAGCAAGATTATCATACCACCCGATTATGGTGTCATTGTCATGGGTTCCTGTGTAGACAACACAGTTATTCGTATAGTTATGCGGCAGATAGTCACCATCCTCGCGGGAATCAAATGCAAACTGCAGCACCTTCATTCCCGGATAGCCGCTGTCTTTCAAAAGCTTCTTAACACTGTCCGTAAGGAATCCCAGATCCTCTGCAATAATTGGAAGATCTCCAAGTTTCTCTTTGATTACACGGAACAGATCGATTCCCGGACCCGGCATCCACTTTCCGTTCTCCGCTGTTTCATCCCCATATGGGATAGAATAATATTCATCGAAACCACGGAAATGATCAATGCGGACCATATCGTATAAACGGAAACACTGAGCAATTCTGCGAACCCACCATGCATATCCGGTTGATTTATGATACTCCCAATCGTACAGCGGGTTTCCCCAGAGCTGTCCGGTTGCGGAAAATCCATCCGGCGGGCATCCTGCTACCCCCATGGGAAGGTTTTCTTCGTCCAACTGAAACATTTCCGGTCCGGCCCAGGTATCTGCACTGTCAAATGCCACATAAATCGGAATATCTCCAATAATCTGGACTCCATTTTCATTGGCATAGGACTTTAAGGCAGTCCACTGAACCGAAAACAGAAACTGCTGATATTGATAAAATCCAATTTCATCCTGAAGCATTTTGCTGTAGTGGCGGACAGCCTCCGGCTTTCTTAATCGGATGTCCTCATCCCACTGTTCCCAGCTCACGCCTCCAAAATGATTCTTTACAGCCATATAAAGTGCATAATCATCCAGCCACTCCTGCTCCTGCTTTACAAAAGTCTGGAACATTTCACTGGTCTGCAGGCCATTCTCTTTGGCTCTCTCGTAGGCAAGTCTTAAAACATCAAATCTTGCATAATAAATTTTTTCATAGTCAATTTCTAAATCGTCGTCTCCGAAATCAGCCTTGTTACATTCTTCTTCGGTAAGAAGTCCCTCTTCAATCAGGGATTCCAAGTCAATAAAATAGGGATTCCCGGCAAACGCTGAAAACGATTGGTAAGGAGAATCCCCATATCCGGTGGGCCCCAGTGGCAGAATCTGCCACCGGGACTGTCCGGCTTCCTTCAGAATGTCAATAAAACGATAAGCTTCTTTCGAGAAACAACCGATACCATAACTGCCCGGTAATGATGAAACCGGCATCAGTATTCCGCTTGTCCTCATGCTACTTATCCTCCATGTTCATGTATTATCCCTTTACAGCACCTGCTGCAACTCCCTTGATGATATGCTTCTGGCAGCACAGATAGAAGATAATAACAGGAATAACCGCCATAATCAAAGCTGCCATAATAGCGCCCATATCAACACGTCCATAGCTTCCCTTCATGTACTGGATGATAATAGAAATTGTCTTATACTTATTCAAATCCAATACCAGATATGGAAGAAGGAAATCGTTCCAGATCCACATCGTCTCGAGAATACCTACAGAAATATAGGTTGGTTTCAACATAGGAAGTACTACACTAAAGAACGTACGAATCGGTGTACAGCCATCAATCATTGCTGCCTCTTCAATCTCCAGCGGAATACCCTTTACGAATCCGCAGAACATGAACACCGCCAGTCCCGCTCCAAATCCCAGATAGATAATGATAATACCCCATGGTGTATTCAGACCGGTACGGTCTGCAATCAGAGACAGAGTAAACATAACCATCTGGAACGGTACAACCATTGAGAATACACAAAGGAAATAAAGCATTTTTGTAAACTTCGTTTGTACACGGGTAATATACCATGCACACATGGATGTACAAATCAAAATAACCAGAACAGATCCGATTGTGATAAATACAGTCCAGCCTACTGCACTTAACAACTGATATTTATTAATTGCAACAATATAATTTTCCCAGCCGGCATATGTCTTTTCTGACGGCATGGTAAATGGTTCCTTGTTGATGTATACCTTTTTCTTAAAGGAATTCATAAGTACGATCAAAATCGGTGCAATATAAACAATGCCCAGAATCGTAAATAAAACGGTTCCAACCCCGCTTAGGCTTCTCTTCCACTTCATTTACTGCTGCACCTCCTTCGAACGTGTTGCATTCAACTGAAGGACACCGATGATTACAACCAGGATAAAGAACATCACTGCCTTTGCCTGTCCAACACCTTCCCATCCGGTACGACCGTAGAATGTATTGTAAATATTTAATGCCATCATTTCTGACATCTTTCCCGGTTCACCAGCCGTCAGAGACAGGTTCTGGTCGAAGAGCTTAAATCCGTTGGTTACTGACAGGAACGAACAGATTGTAATAGAAGGCATCATCATCGGAACGGTTACCTTCCAAAGTCTCTGCCATCCGTTTGCTCCATCGATCTGTGCAGCCTCCATTACATCACCAGGGATTGCCTGAAGTCCGGCAATATAAATGATCATCATGTAACCAATCTGCTGCCAGCTTACAAGAATAATCAATCCCCAGAAACCATACCATTCATTCAGTGCCAATGCTGTACTGTACTTTGCAAGAATACCATTAATAATCAACTGCCAGATATAACCCAGTACAATACCACCAATCAGGTTCGGCATGAAAAAGATTGTACGGAAAATGTTAGTTCCGCGCATCTTCTGAGTCAATGCCATTGCAAGTGCAAATGCAATGACATTGATCACCAGAAGTGAAACAATCGTAAACAGTGCCGTGTACCAGAAAGCATGGCGGAATACAGTATCCTGCAGTGCCTTTACATAATTGGAAAATCCAACAAACTTCGCATCTGTAACTGTTGTAAACTTGCAGAAGGAAAGTCCGATTCCCATAACAAACGGGAGAATAAAGCCTATGATAAACGCACAAAACGTGGGCAGTACGAACAGTGGCATATAGCGTTTCATACCCTTTTCCACAAAAATGCCCCTTTCTTTCTTACAGCGTGAAATTAGTTAGCTGCTGCTGCCTCTGTTGCCCATCCATCTACGAATGCAGACTTAACAGCATCCCAGTTTGCATCTGTCTGATCAGCTGCGTATGCAGTAAGAGCAGAGCCTACACCATTCTTCCACTCCTCAGAAGGCATAGTTGTGAAGTTCCATGTTACAGGTGTCTTGCCAGCCTGAACATACTCGTTTGCTGCATTTACTAATGCGTTATCAGACTCAAGATTGCCCTTGAACGGAATAACGAATCCCATATCCTTGCACATAGCGTTAAGGCCGGTCTCAGAAGTTACACACCAGTTCATGAAATCAAGAGTTGCCTGAATATCTTCAGGAGCAGCATTCTTGTTTACACACCAGTAGTTCTCAGTACCTGTACAAAGTCCCTGATTCTCCTCGCCTTCAGCTCCGATGTAGATTGGAAGCATTCCAAGGTTGTCATCGCCAAGATCCTTAACATCGTTGTATGCCCATGTACCATTCTGGTAGAATACAGCTTCCTCTGTTACGAACTCTGCAACTGCATCGTCACCAGTCTTGGTAGATAACAGCTTCGGATCACATGTAGCGTTGTTGATGTACAGATCCCAAATCTGACGATAGTTGTCAAGGAAGCTTCCCTTGATAGCGTCTGTGTTGTCAATTCCGTCAGCCTTGTACTCATAGTAGATTGGAAGGTTTGCAAGATGTGTCTTAAATCTCCAGTCAGAAGATCCGTCCATACCTGCTGATGTAAATGCTGAGAATCCAAGCTCGTCCTTACGTGCTGTGATATCCTCTACTACCTTCTTGAAGCTGTCGAAGTTGGTGATATCGTCTGCTGAGTATCCAGCCTTCTCAAGAAGACCCTTGTTGTAAATGATACCGTAGCTCTCGATAACGTATCCAATTCCTAATGTCTGATCGCCATCCTTCAGTGCGAAATCTTCGCTTGAAAGCTGTCCTGCAACATCAGATCCTGCAACATCATAGCAGTAATCCTTCCAGCTTGCCAGACCAACAGGTCCGTTTACCTGGAATAATGTAGGAGCGTCTGTCTTAGCCATCTCAGACTTTAAGGTCTTCTCATACTCACCGGAAGCTGCTGTAAGAACAGTTACCGGAACACCTGTCTCCTTGGTGTACTCGCTTGCAAGAACCTGCCACTGCTCATCTGCTTCTGGCTTGAAGTTCAGGTAGTAAACAGAGCCATCCCCCTTTGCTGCCTCAGTATCCTTTGTCTCTGCTGCTCCCTGAGTATCGCCGCCTGCAGCCGGTGCATCAGAGCCCCCCTTGTCTCCGCATCCTGCGAACATTCCCACAGTCATTGCTGCTACCAATAATAATGGCATTACTTTCTTCTTTTTCATTTTTTACCTTTCCTTTCTGAAAACAATCGTTTTCTGTGTTATGCATATATCATATCAGTCGGAGTGGAAATTGAATAGCAATTACTAAACCTAAAATACAAAAAAATATACCCTTCTACTGTTCCTCCTCATATTTTTTTACACTGTCATCCGCCCTCTGAAGGAATTCCTCTATCGTCATTTTCCCCCCTGCCAGCTGGGGAAGACAGTCTCCAAAGTTTTCCTCCTGCAGGATGGAATTCCACTTTACCTGATAGTTCGGTACAATCTGGGGTTCCCCACAGAATGCGTCAATGTAGTCCTGAAGAAGGGGGCTGTTTTCTGCATTTTCATTGATCAGCGTCTCCTTCTGTCTCTTGTTATACTTTGTCCGGTACTTCAGAAATTCCACAGCCCCCTGCTTCACCTCATCGCTGTAATCCGATACCACCGCCCAGCCAAAGGTCTCGGGAGACGAAATCAGTTTATTGCCGGGGAAGCTGCTAAAACGTACATTTTGCCGGAAATCCTCCGGCAGCTGGTCAATCATCCAGTATCCGTTTGCAATCATGGCTGTTTCTCCCGAAACAAAGTTGGTATAGGCTACATCAAAATCGCTGTGGAGAGCATCCTTTGTAGTATACCGAAACAGCCTCTTTAAGGTCTTAGCCAGACGCATGCCGCTGTCATTGCAGTAGCTGTCAGGATAAAACTGTTTCATAAACTCAGCCCCTTCTTTCGTGTCAGCCAGTTCTGCCGTGGCAAACAGCATAGGCGACCAGCCGGTTCCCTCCGTATGAAGGGCAAGAGGCGTAATTTTCTTTTTCTTCAGCCTGCTGCAGCAGTCCCAGAATTCTTCCCATGTCTCAGGGAATTCTTCAATTCCGGCCTCCGCAAAGAGCTTTTCATTCCAGTATATCCCGGAGCAGGAAAAGGCTGCGGTGCTGATGGGAGCCAGATAAATGCTTCCATCCGGTTCACTGCAGGCATCCAGCACTGCAGGCTCAATCATTTCCCGCCACTCCGGATCCGCATCAATATAAGGTTTCAGATTCTCAATTCTTCCCTGGCGCACCATCATCTGGTAAAAAGACGGAAGTATACGAACGTCTGTGATCACTGCCGGAAGTTCTCCCGTAACGTTCTGACGCTTGAGATTCATCCGGTACTCCTCCTCCGTCTCCATGATCCATTCCACTTCCACCTGATACTTCCCCTGATAGGCCTGATTAAAGGCGTTAACCAGTTCCTCATTGTTTTTCTTTCCGGAGGAAGGATCCACCGTAAAAGTTACGGGGATCGTAATCACCCCCTGAGAACCCTGTTCCCTGTCCTTGACCTGTTTGGTACAGCCTGAAACAAGCCCCATCACAAGCATTATCACCAGGCAGACAGACAGCCCACGGTTATGACTCCGTTTCCTGCGTTCCGTCCACCGGAAGGCGGATGAGCACCTGTGTCCCCTCTTGGTGTACTTCATAGATTAATTCCACATCCTCTCCATATTTCAATCGAAGCCTTGTAATGATATTGACAACACCGTACCCATGTTTCTTATCCGGGAAACAGTTTTTCATCTCCGAAATGGGAAATTTTCCCAAAGCATTAATCTGATCTGCAACCTCCCGCTGTATGGGTGTTCCGTTATTGTACACGGAAAAGCTGAGTCTTCCTTCCTCCTCCCACACCCGTATCCGGATCAGGCCACCTTCAAAAATATCACAGAATCCGTACTTAACCGCATTCTCCACCAAAGGCTGCAGAATCAGCTTCATCACCCAGCGTTTCCTTGTGTCCACTTCACTCTGGATCTCATAACGGAAAAGGTTTTCGTTGCGAATCTGCTGGATTTCCATGTAACTGCGCACGTTTTCCAACTCATCCTCCACCGTAACCGTATCGCTTCCCTTGCTCAGGGACAGACGCAGGTACTTGGATAATGCCTGGATCATCCGCATCGTCGTCTCTTCCCCGTTAATCCTTGCCAGCATATAGATTGTGTCCAATGTATTATACAAAAAGTGGGGATTGGTCTGGTTGATCAGCATATTCAATTCGCTGGTGCGAAGCTCGTTCTGTTGATCCTTGATTTCCTGCAGCTGCTGTTCAATATTCCCCAGCATTTCATTGTAAGAATGACCGATCTGATCCAACTCCGTGTTGGTATGAAGCTCAATAGTCTTACTAAAATCCTTTCCGTCAAAGCTCGTCATAGTCTCGGTGATTTGCCGGATGGGCCGGGTAAAGATCCGGGACAGAAAAACACTTACCACCACAGCTACCGCAATGACCAGAAGGTAAATGACCACCATAACCGCAAAAATCTGTCCCAGTCCGCTGGTCAGCACCTCGTTGGGAACCAATGTAAAAATGATCAGTCCACTGTCCTTCTGCCGGTATGCAGATAACACACCACCCCTGATTTTCTCTGCTTGCAGGATCATCCCCGACTCGCTGCTTGCTGCAAGCTCCTTTACTCGTTCTGACACCTGCTCCGGAAACACATAATTCTGTGGACACCAGCTCATGCACACGCTCCCGTCAGCCGCGGTAATACCCACTGCAATCTCATCCTCCATTTTCCCGCGATCCTCCACAAAGTCGTAAAAGACAGCTGCATTCATCTTCAGAAACAGCATCCCCGGTTCATGGTCATAATCCATGCTGTGCACGTATCTGCCCACGAATAAGGAACGGCCGCCTTTACCAAACAGTGTATCCTCTGCCCAGAACCACTGGGTCTTGGCATAGTCGTCCCCCAGCATGTCCGCAAAACCACTCTCTTCAAAATCTTGATAGGTAATCTTGGAATAGGACTTGGTATAGACATTTTTCTTATTGTCCACATAGCAGTATTCCGCCACATGTTCCAAGTCAATATAGGAAAAGTATTTGCTAAGTGCCATCTTTTCCGTCATCGCAAGGTTCCGGTTTCTGAGACTTTTCTGGACGTTGTCATCCATGATACAGTCTGCGGTTACAGCGTCCATTTTCTGATAAAGTTCATCCAGGGCCAGCCCCATTTTCTCATTCATGAATTCATATTTGTCCACAATGACGGCTGTCATATTTCTCTGCACATACCCCCACACGCCCACGGAGGAGAGAAATAATGCCAACAGCAGCAGGGAAATCATATATTTTAAATATTTTGCCTGAATCCCGGATTTCATTTTCCTTTTTCTCATGGCACATATTCCTTTTTGTACTCACTGGGCAAAAGACCCGTATACTGCTTAAACAATCGGGAGAAATAGGAAGGATTGTTGATTCCCACCTGCTCGCAGATGCCACCGATGCTGATTTTTCCATCCTCCAGAAGTTCCTTGGCTTTCTCCATCCTCCTCTTCAGCAGATACTGCTTAAAGGTCATCTGAAAGGTATTTTTGAATACGCGTCCGAAATATACCGGGTTCAGATAAACCTGGGTCGCCACCTGCACAATAGACAGATTTTCATCGGACAGGTGTTCCTCGATATAGGCGATGGCAGAGGACATATACTCCTTGAAAGACTTGGTATCCTCCTTGTCAACATTCTCTATCCGCAGCTCAATGGCACGTCCCAGAATCTTGTAGCAGACATCGATGGAGAGGGCCGCATTCAGGTTCTGCATATTCGAATAATAATTCTGAAACTGCCCCTTTAGCTCTTCATCCATTCCATAGGAATCCTTCAACATGATTTCTGTCTTCAGCATGGTCTTATGTATATACTGGCACTGGAATTCCTCATCATTAGGCAGCTCATAAATAAAGTGGATGAAGGCCGCCTTCAAATCCTTGGAATCATTGCGCCGTACCGCGTTGACAATCAAATTTTCCGCATCTGCCGAATATCTCCTGTCCTTTTTTTGTGCCAGTTCCTCCGGAACGGTAAAGGATTCTGCTCCGGAAGTACTTGCATGTTCAAATAGTTGTCTTGCTTCCTCACAGCTTTTCTTAATCCCTGTTATGCCCTTATAAGGCTTGGAAATCGCTGCAACAATGGGACTGTGTCCTTCCTCCTTCGTCCTCTCCAGACATTGCCTCAATACTCTCACCGAGGAATTGTCCTGGGTTTTGATCACAAAGACCGTGTTTCCATCTTCACTTTCCATCTTCCAGTAAAAGAACTGCTCCGCAATCATTTTCTCCAGACGCTGAACCATGGAAAACCGGGCTGCCTCGTACTCCAGGGCATTTGTTATCTTATAAGCCAGATCAATATCCACGCTTACCGCAATAAACCGGTCTTCCTTCTCCACAACATCCTGAAGGGTATCGAACACTTCCTCGATTTTTTCCTGGGGCAGCCGGTTCCGGACATATTTCTGCACGATCACCTGAAGGAAGCTGTCCTCATCCTCCTTCAAAAGCCGCTCCCAGCTGTCAAATCTCGCTTCATCCCTGATCTGCCTCATGCAGGTTTCCCAGGCATTCTTCATAGCTTCCTGCAGTTTCTCATCCTCAATTGGTTTCAAAAGATAGGCAAAGGCGCCCAGATCACAGGCCTGCTTGGCATACTCAAAATCCCGGTAGGCGCTTAAAATCAGAAACAGACATTCAATGCCTTCCTTCCGGATCTCCTCCATCACCATCAGACCGCTCACCTGCTTCATGCGGATATCCGTCAGCACCACGTGGGGTCTTTTTTCCCGGATAACCTCAATGGCCTGCTCCCCGCTTTGGGCAGAACCCACTACCTCAAATCCCATTCCTTCCCAATCGTAGGTTTTCAACAACCCCTGTAACAGAATCGGTTCGTCATCTACAATCACCAGCTTTAGTAAATCCATAATTCCCCTCACTTGCAAAATAAACTCGCTTATTCCCTTATTGTAACCTTCCAGCGGTTTTCCTGCAAGGGAATTCACGTGCAAACTGTAACACCAAACATTTACTATGTTAAACACAGCCTTTCTATTTTACAATACTTTTTATTGTACAAATGTTCCACAGCAGAGGGACGTAGCCAAAAAACGAACTCTTTAAAACTTCCCTAAATAAAACTCCCCTAAATAATCCCGAACTTCCAGAAGAGAGGGAAGAATCACCTCTGTCAATTGTTCCATCTCCTCATTCGGCGGCAGCAGATCCGGTACCATGATGGGACGTAAGCCCCCTGCGTGGGCAGAGCGGATCCCATTATAGGAATCCTCTACTGCGAACGCCTGCTCAGGAGCAGCCCCCAATTCCTCACAAGCCTTCAGAAAGATATCCGGTGCCGGCTTGCTGCGCTTTACCATATCCCCGCAGATTACCGCCTCAAAGTAATCCAGAATTTTCGCATCCCGCAGCTGGTTTTCCACGGTCTGTCTTCGGGTGGAGGAGGCAAGAGCGATCTTTTTGCCCGCCTCCTTCAAATAACTTAATAATTCAACCACCCCGGGTTTCATGGGAAGCCGTCCACCATCATATTTCTCATGATAGCGAAGAGAAGCCTCCTTCGCATAGGTATCATAAGGGAAATCCTCTCCATAAGTTTCCAGCATAATTTCCCTTGTTCTCTGCATGGTGGTTCCCGTGCAGGCGAAATAAGGCTTCTCTATATTCTCAATTCCGTATTTTTCCGCAAGCTCCAGCCAGCAGTTCATAACCGCCCGCTCCGAGTCGAAAATGACTCCATCCATGTCAAAAACCACTGCATTGTAATTTCTTTTCATTCTTTTGCTCTCCCTGTTGTTTCCTTCTATAAGTAAGTCGTTCTTTTCCTCGCAATTTTTCCCCTGCTGCATATCTGGTACATGAAGAATTTGCATTCTGACACTTTTCAATTTTTATTTTCTTTCGAATTCGTCATTTGTCAACCCCCTCACGCACTTTTCCCGGCCACTGTTTGGGAGTTTTTGGGCAGTGGGCACTGTTATTCCTCTCTATCGCCCATTTTTTCGGCTCTGCCCTATGGGTTTTGGGCGATGGGAACTGATATTGCTCTCTGTCGCCCACTTTCCCGGCCATGTCACAGAGTTTCTGGGTGGAGGGGAACTGATATTGCCATCTGCCGCCCATTTTCTCAACTCTGTCCTAGGGTTTTGGGCGGCAGGCACTGTTATTCCTCTTCGTCGCCCATTTTTCCGACTTGAGCAGCGAAAATTAGGTTGTTGATTCATTGAGCGAGAATACGGTTTCGAAAGTTCAGAGTCTCATGCAAAAAACGAAGACATAATAGACTACGGCGAGTCTTTTGACAGGTGGAAGGTGTCCCTGCTTATGGGAAGAGTTATAAAAGTAAAAGATGCGTTTTTGTAAAATTGTATTGTTTCAAATTGTATTGTTTTCTGTCCCAACACTGCATGATTCAACACTGCATAATTCTACGCTGAACACCTCGATACGCGTCTAGGTGCTGCATATGCCACAAAGCAGATCACTGCAAAGATTGCAGCTGATAGCATGCGGCTCGTCCAGGGTGCCATGGTCTCTCCCCAGACTCCGGATACCTTTCCGAAATTCATGTACATGGAAAGGATGCTGGGTCCCGCATTATTGACGGCATGTAATATGGCCGCCGGCCAGATGGAGCCGGACTTCTCCGTGACATAGGTAAGGATAATCCCCACCAGGATACAGTAAATGCACATAAGGAAAATCCCCACATAAGGAAATCCCGGATAATCCGTGCCAAAATTGTGACCGATGCAGGTGAGGGGCGCATGCCACAGGCCCCAGATGATTCCGCCCACAATCATGGCTTTCACAGGGCTCATGAACTTCATCAGCTTCGGCATCATATATCCTCTCCAGCCTCCCTCTTCTCCGAAGGCTGCAAAGGATACGAAGACACCACTTACCATCGCCGATGCAGGCTGGATAAAAGTCATACCTTTCTCCACCCCCAGGGTCTTGTAATATCCGCTATCAAATAAATCCGGGCACAGAAGCAGGGTAATTCCATTGCCAAGCTCCGTATAGATCCAGGGCAGCAACACAGCTATGACAAAATATATCCACTTTCTGTCTCTGAAGCTGATGCCAAGCATCATGGAGTCCCGGCCGGTCATGGCAAAGCCTTCCTTCGTGATCTTCCTTGTCAGTACATGAGCGATGACCGGTGCCAGCATCCCAAGTCCCACCAGCTGCTGCAGATTCTGGTTTGTCGCATCCGAACCTGACAGCTGCTGCAGATCCTGACCGGAGTAATCCCATGTGTGGCCGGTCAGAATAAAGACAAAAAACACAAGCCATGTAAGAACAAAGGCGAAGCCAAGATAGATCAGCAGCCGGGTCAGTTCTTTTTTATTTTCCATTCTACCTTCTGTCTTATTCATCTTTGGTCACCCCCTTTTTCCAAAAATGACAGCAGATCCGGTAGGAAAGACCATACAGAACCAGTGTAATCACAGGAGATAATACCTCCAGCAGCATCACTCCGAAGGAATGCTTCTTAATCCACTCTGCCAGTTTTCCTATATCAATTCTGTCTGCCAGCCACGTGATATCACCAAAAAACAGAAAAGCTACCACAAGAAGTCCGATCACCATCACAACAGCGGTCTTCACTAGCTTTGCCCTTTTCGTTCCCATCAAAAGATACATAGGAAGCTCAATGGCTGCCATAAACAGGGCCAGGCCAAAGAAAGGCAGAAGAAAAGAGCTTATGACGGTTATCATTTCCTCAAACATTCCCTTCCCGCAAAAGCTGCTGTAAATTGTGATCCAGACGTAGCTTAAGGACAGCAGGACATACAGAGCAATTCCGATAAATAGATATTTGGAGGCAACGTATGCATTTTTCTCCAAGGGAAAAGAACTGATATAACTTTTGATCTTATTCTTATGATCCCCCTCCACAATCCTGCCAACCCACTGGTTGACCACGGTAATAGCAAACAATATCAGTGCAAAGGGTGCAACAATGAGAAAAGCATCCGCCAGGTTGATCTCCTGTCCCTGTTCATTTACTGCCATAAAGGCTGAATTGACCACATTCCCGGGTAAAGCAACGCGAAGAAGTAAAAACGCCCCTGTCAGAACAAGAAGCAGCCAAACCAGCCGTTTCCCTCTGACCAGGCAAAAATCCTTATATAATAATCCACCCATTACATTCTGCCTCGCTTTCTATCTGCTATGGCCACTGAAGCAGTAAAGGATAACACGATGGTAATCACTGCGATGATCAGAAGCACATAGGACTTATGACTGATAACGTTCATAAAACTCTTAAGCAATTCTCCCCCGGTTCCCTGATCCAGAAGAATCCCTTTGATCTTTGGAAAATTCAACCCGATTCCTGCGACGGCAATGATTCCCACAGAAAGGAGCGTAGCGTACTGTTCTCTTCCGTATCCCAGCATAATACAGAAGGCAATGACCATTGCGCTGTAGATACTCATCACCGATGCGGCAGAGATAATAATCCCCAGAAGTTCTCCAAAGGAAATCATATCCGTCAGCAGAGATAAGGTAAAGGCAATCAGAAGATCCACTGCCACGCCAATACCAAACATGGCAAAAATCGTTATGTACCTTGCCATAACCCTCTGCCGGATGGACAAGGGCAGTACAGATGCCACCTTTGTAAAACCAGCTCTGCCATCCTCTGCGAAGACATTGGCCATATCGCCCACGGTGGCAATGGGAAGTAACATAAACATGACAAGGGCAAGTTTGGCAATATTCACCACATCAAAGGCAGACAGGCCCTGATCCGTCAGAAGTTTTCCTCCTGCCAGTGCAATATTTCCAAATCTGGCACTCATTACATACATGATGGACACCACCAGTACCCCAAAAACCACATAACCAAATATGATCAGCTGTTTTCTAAGACACATAAGGTCCTTTAAAATTAATCCCTTCATAGCTCCGCCTTACTTTTATTCACATAATTAATCATAATATCTTCCAGTGCCGCAGGTTCAATGACCATCTGTGGATAGAGCTTTTCCGCCGCCTGCCGGTCATTCACAAGAACCTCCACGCCGAAGGTTCCCGGCTGGACATTCACCACCAGACTGCTGCTGATGAGGGGCAGCTCATCCTTCTTGCATTTCACAAGCCCGTGTTTCTCAAGGATCTCATCCTTATTTCCGGAAAGGACGATCCTTCCGCCATTGATAAATACTACCGTATCGGCCAGTTTCTCCAGATCTCCCGTGATATGGGAGGATAGCAGGATCGTGTGATCCTCCTCCACAACATATTCCCGGAAAATCTGCAGGATCTCATTTCGCACGATGGGATCCAGACCGCTGGTGGGCTCGTCCATAATCAAAAGCTTCGCGTGATGGGAAAGCGCCACCGCAATCTGCAGCTTCATGCGCATACCCCGGGAAAATGCCCCACAGGGCTTGCCTGTCGGCAGGGAAAACTGCTTAAGATAGGAAAAAAATTCCTTTTCATCCCAGTTCTTATACACATTTTTCATCATAATATTGATGTCTTTTCCGGTCATAAACTCATGAAAGCCCATCTCATCAAATACCACGCCGATATCCTCCCGAAGCCCGGCGCTGTCATGATCAATGCTCTTGCCAAAAAGCAGGATTTCCCCGGCATCCCTCTTGGTCACATCTAATATCAGCTGAATCGTCGTGGTTTTCCCGGCACCGTTCTGCCCGATAAATCCACAGACCGATCCCTCCGGCACGGCAAAGCTGACGTTATCCAGCTTGAAATCGCCGTAGTCCTTGACGACATTCTTTATCTCAATCACATTTTTCACATCTTCCATCTCAATCCTCCCTACTGATCCTTCTCCTCATAAAGAAGTGTAAGCATCTCCTTTAATTCCTCCAGAGATACCTTCCCCAAAAGTGCCTTGTCCACCGCGGTCTCCAACAGTTCCTGAATGGCGAACCGCATGTTTTCCCTTACCATATCATTGTTGACGCCTTTGACAAAGCTGCCCCGTCCGGTGAAGGATTCGATAAAGCCCTCCCTCTCCAGATCCTCATAGGCTCTCTTGGTAGTAATGATACTGATTTTCAGTTCCTTCGCCAGAATACGCATGGAGGGAAGGGCGTCCCCTTCCTTCAGTTCCCCTGTCATGATCTGACTCTTGATCTGCTCCTTGATCTGCTCATAGATGGGCACACCGGAGCTGTTGCTAATAATAATATCCATATGAATTCCTTTGCGCGCGTATGGCAGCACCTTAACCCATGAGAATCTGCTGCCATGTAAAATATTTATTGTATATATTCAATATATACATTTTATGTATCATTGTCAATATAAAGTTTACAGAAAATAAAAAACGCCTCCGGCACTCATTTCTAAAATAAGTACCAGAGGCCTTGAGCCCTAGAGGAAGAGCTACACGCTATACCTAGTACACCGAATAATAAATATCTGGCCATATGACTTGTCTGAATTTCCTCCGCAACCACTGCAAATCCCCTTCCCGCATCTCCAGCCCGGGCTGCTTCAATGGCAGCATTTAAGGCCGTTCATGTTATCTACGGTTTCCGTCACTTCATCCTCAGAACACTCGATCATTTCTGCCAGATTGTTGCAGATGGCAAGACTTCCCTCTACCTCTCTGGTTTGGGTTTCCGTACTTCCGGAAATCTCACCGGTGGCCGCTGCAATTTCTTTCGAGATTGCTTCAAAAGAATTTAGGGAAGAATAAATACTGTCGGAGGTTTCCCTTGTACTGGCATATAACCTCTGGTATCTGCTGTTAAACCAGTTTATTGGCATCATTCCCTATCTGCAGGTCATTTCACACCTGTTTATAGTGATCGATCTATTATACATATATGTCAGATTCCGGCCGGGCATAAAAAGAAGCATCCAGATACTTTTGACCATGAATCTTCTGCTTCCCAGAGTTGAATCCGGCTTCTGCTGCAGCAGATCTGTCAGGAATCCTACGAACAGCTCATCTTAGAGGTGCGGAACCGTCAGCATGAGTTTCAAAATCATCTGGCAGCCCTTCAGGGCATGTGTTACTCCTGCCAGTCCATGGAGGAATTAGCCCGGCTCCAAAGCCAGTACTGTAAGGAAATTCTGGAGGAAAATAAATACAATAAAATCATCTACGACTGTAAAGACCCAATCGTTGCAGGATTTCTCTACAATAAATTTTCCAAAGCAGAAGAAAAAGGGATTCAGACCCAATACCATCTGAACACTTCTTCCGAGGAAAAGGATATGGATGTTTTTGACCTGATAGAGATGTTAGGAATTCTGTATGATAATGCTGTGGATGCCTTGACCGATACCGCATCCCCGAAGGAAATCTCTGTAGGAATAACAAAATCAGAAGGGCTTCAGTACCAAAGGAACGGAACATGGCCTTGGTCTTCCCAAGCTTAAGAAGCTTGTGGAAAAATACAAAGGACAGATTATCACGCAAAATGTTGAAAAAGACGGAGTCAACTGGCTCTCCTTTGAAATATATATTTAAACTAAAGTCTGGAGGATTTTACACATGAAAAGGATTTTAATTCTGGAAGACAAAAAGGAAAGCATCAGTTCTCTTGTGAATATGATTCAGAATATGGGAAAAGAGATCCAGATCTATGATACCTCGGAAATCGGAAAGGCTTACCAGATCGCCATGGAGCGGAACATCGATGTCTTTCTGCTGGATATCATTCTGGATCCACAGAAGCCCGGTGATATGTCTGGCATGATATTTGCCGACCGCATCCGCCAGATCGAGAAATACAAGTTTACCCCTGTCATCTTCCTGACGGGGCTGGAGGATCCTGAGCTCCATGCCTACAAGGAGCTTCACTGCTATGGCTATCTGGCCAAACCCTACGATCCGGAAAAGCTGACCTGGCTTTTGGAGGACGCCATGGACTTTTCCCATCCCCGGGAGGACAACAGAAATATTTATTTGAAGAAAATGCAGGATATCGTATACATCAAAAGCAGTGCCGGGAAAATGCTCGTTAAGACCACAAAGGACGAGCTCGAGATCAGCTACAAGTCCAACAGCCAGATCATCAAAGAATTGGATTCCGAGGATTTTATCCGCTGCAGCCGGTCTGTAATCGTCAATAGCAGCTTTATCGACTCTATCGACAGCACAAACCGGTATGTGCAGCTGAAAAACGCATACGGCACCCTGGAGATTGGAACGATTATGAAGAAAACTTTTCTAAAAGAGGTCTTTCACGAGTAAGTCAGCCTCTTTGCTATGTATTAAAAGGTAAATCGTTTCACCGCCCGCTGCATCTGATCCGCCTGCTCGTTTAGCGCAGTAGAAAGTGCAACGCATTCCTCAGAAGTTGCCTGCGTATTTGTAGCGAAGCTGTCCATGTCGCGGACTGCCGCCTTTACGTCCTGAAGGATCTTGTTTTCCGCGTCTATACTGGAAGCCACACCGCGGATCTTTCCATTCATCTCATCCGTAATATTCACAATACTCTGCATCTGCTCAGAGGTTACTGCAACAAGTCCGTTTCCTTTTGCAATGGCCTCATTGGACTGGTTGATCAGATCTGTAGTACGTGCAGCTGCAGCGGATGTCTCCTCTGCCAGCGACCGGACAGAATCTGCAACCACCGCAAAGCCCTTACCAGCTTCTCCTGCCCGGGCTGCCTCGATGGATGCATTCAGAGCAAGAAGATTCGTCTGGGACGAAATCTCGTTGATGATATCAATGATTGCTGAGATTGCTTTTGACTTCTCTGTGATTTCATCCATGGCCTGTACCAATTCCTGAAGTGCACGTTCCCCTTCATCCAGATGTGCGATCGCATCACAGGAAAGAGAGCCGGCCTCATGAACAATGCGCATGCTTTCCGAAAAACTGCTTCGTATCTCATCAATCTGGGCATCAATGCCACTTATGAGACCGGTTACATTCTCCACCTCAGAAGCCAGGAAACCGGCACCTTCCTGCACATCTCCTGCAGAATGGTATACGGACTCGGAGGCATCCGAGATGACCTGCAATGCCTTTCTGGTGGAGTCTGCAATATCATTGATAGACTCCCCAAGAGGTGCAAAATCCCCTGCATACTGATTTGATACGGACACCGTGAGATCTCCAGATGCGATTCCTGAGAGTTTTCCCGAGATGTCAGAAACGTATCTTTTGATTGCTGTGTTTGAACGCTCGATGGCATGACACAGGGAACCGATTTCATCCTCTGTGGCATAGTCCGACACGTAATCCAGCTTTCCGCTCTCCATATTCTTAGATACCTCAACGAGATTTCCCATGGGTGCAAGCGATGTAGAAAGAACACTCCCAACCTTCTTTGTGGTTGCAAAATAAATCGTAATGATCAATACAATACTGATCAGATAAAAGGCAATCAGGCCTCCGAAATAACTCATCAGGCTCGTTGCGAATAAAACCGTAATACCGGCCGACGGAATATACTCCGAAGTGTACATATAACCGGACGTCTTCTGGGTTCTTTTCGCCGGACAGATCAGATTCTTTGAGATACCCGCCTTATCATATGTTGTCGAAACCATCTCTCCCTCGGTGTCCACCGTAGGGACGAATGATTCATTTTTGTGTGTAAGAACCGTCCCGTCCTTATCCACCAGAATCGCAAAGGATGAGTCCGTGGAAAGCTCCTTCGCCATCTCGATGAGATCGTCCACGAAGAAATCCGCAGCAAACACACCAATCGGTGTGCCATCCTCCATAATTGCCTTTGAAATCGTGATGACGATCCGTCCCGTATCCGCATCCACATAGGCCGCTGACACAGAAGCCTCCTCCGGTGATGCGAAGGCATCCGGGTACCAGTCTCTTTCGGTTGCTTTGTAATCTGCCGGCACTTCCCAGCCGTCACTGAATACGCACCGGTCATCGTCCAGGCCAAAATAATATGCATATGCTGCAGGATTTTCCTGTGTACAGTCGGCAAGAAACGCCTCTGCCTCAGTATACCGGCTTCCGACATAATCCTCGTAGGCAAGTTCCTTTGCGATCAGGTTCACCCGTGCAATCTGCGCGTCAAACCATCCGGTGGTGCCATTGACTACCGCATCCGCTGATGCATTTTTCAAACGATTGCTTTTCGTTGTGATCAGGCAGGTCGCCACAATGCCTGTAACCAGTGCGATCAGTATCGTGGTAATCAGAAAACCGGAACCGAACAGACGGACAAGCCGTGCCCGGATGGTGGTATTCTGATCATTCTTTTTCCTGTGCTTTCCCATTTTCAGTCCTCCTTTTGCTTTCTATCCTCTCTCCTCCCTCCTGGTAATAGAAAACTTACTCATAATCCCTTATTAGGAATTTTACCATTCAAATAGTTATCGGTCAATTCTTTTATTGGCAGTGGAATGACCGGAAAGCCGAACCTGATGATTTCCTCTTTTAGTGCAGCCTTGAGAAATAGTCCATCAGAATTTCCTTGATATAATTATATCTCCTCGCATAGGAATTTTCCACCCGGATAATCTGCAGATTATGAGCCTCACAGATGCGGTTCTTCTTACGATCCCGCTCTCTCACCACCTCATCCTCTAAGTGTTCTTTCCCATCCAGTTCAATGGCCAGCATCGGTATCTCATTTCTGCTCTGTGAAAGCCAGATTTTCTCCAGCGCATGGGTCAGATTTTCAAGAAAAGCGGTTTCCGTCTTCGTGGAAAAAGGTTTCACTCCAAGTGCCCTGGAATTTGCCTGCTTTGGTGTGACAACAGATGTCCCGTTGGTTCTCACATACTGAATCAGTTCGTACAGGTCATCATCCTCCACATCCTTGTGCAGACGCTCAATCTGGCTCATGTCTGCCAGAACAATAAGCTGGTTTTTGGCGCGGGAGGTTGCCACATTGATGAGTTCCTTATTATTTTTTAGCCACATATAGGTGCCCTGCTTTGTATTCGAAGAAATTGCAGTGGAAAAAAGCACCACATCCTTCTCATCCCCCTGGAACGCATGGACAGTTCCGCAAGAAAGATTCGTCAGTTTCTGATGCTTTACCGCCTCCTCGATCACGTTGCGCTGATTCACAAAGGGTGTGATCACACCGATGCTCTGATCCTTGTGAAGCTGTGCATAGGACAGAATCTGTTCCACTTCCGCAAGGGAGACATTTTTCATATCCGATCTGTCCTCTTTGACATCCATGTAAATAAGCGGCTGTTCCTCCGTCTGCTTTGAGCAGATTTGCAGTCTCGAATTATAATATTTCCGGTTGTTAAATTCGATGATCTTTTTATTGCAACGGTAATGATTGTGTAATAAAACCTCATCGCTGACCGCATCACAAGCCAGAAATGTCTTATAAATGGAGTTCTTTTTATAGTCATACTCCTCTGCCACATGATATCTGCGTTTCAGCTTCTGATTGGTCAGCTCATCCAACAGAATCACCGGACTTAACTGCTGCGGATCCCCTACCAGCATCAGCTCCTTTCCCCGGATGATGGGAACCAGCGACACGGCCACGTTACACTGGCTGGCCTCATCCATCACCGTCATATCAAAGACAGGTTCCGGCTCTCCCAGGCGGTGTGCAGAGATACAGGTAGTAATTATGATTGGAAATACCTTTTGCAGTTTTTTGATATTTTCCGTTTTTCTCAGATACTTGCTAAAATGAACCGCCTGCCTGTCAGGATCCACATCTTCATCCAGAATCTTTCTTAAGTCCGCATACCGTTCCGACTCCAGTCTCTTAATATATTTTGCCGACGTATAATAGAGATACTGGTAAAATTCCTCCTCGTTGCGGTCCAGCAGTGCAAGGGCATCTGCTTCCGTAATCTCCCCAATCTCAGCAATCTTTTGTTCGATCTGCTGCAACTGATGTCCCCGCAAGTCCGCCTGAAACGGAAAAAGGGATGTGGTATTTTTCATTCCCTCCTGATATTCCATCACCCGAAGGAGCGTCTCCCTTCGCTCTCTGAGGTCAAGGATTTCCTCATAATTTTTCAAAAGTCCGGACAACTGCTTCGCCCGGTCAATACGGCTGTCCTTGCGCTTGTCCAGAGTGGATGCAAAAATGCTCACATCCGCCACCTGCCGCCGCAGAGACTGTATATAGACGATTGCCTCCTTAATCTTCTCCTGATTTCCCAGCCGCAGGACTGGAAATGGGATCATATGTTCATGATATTTCAGTCCCCGGAGTTTATCAAAGACACCGTCAATTGGAATATTGTTATAAGAGGAAAACAGCACGGTCTTCTCATTGAAAAAAGCGGTGACCAACGTATTTATAATGGTATTGGTCTTGCCTGTCCCCGGCGGTCCCTGGATATATGCAATCGGATATTTCATGGCATTATTGATGGCCAGAAGCTGATCCAGATTAATATTCTGATTAATCAATGCAATGGGGTACGTTTTCCGCCGCACCGGTCTCGACAGAACATCCCCGAAAAAAGCCTTAATGGGAAACGTGACAGTATCTGCCTGATACATCTCAATGATGGCACCGTACTCCTCATGGAGATCCAGCACAATATCCATCCCAAGTCCAATCACATAAGGCATGTCACTGACCTGCACGTAGGGATTATTTCTTGCAATCGCATCCTTGATCTGCTCCTGATTTTCTGCGAAATCCTGAAGCATCTCATATTCCTCCGCATCCAGATATCTGCGGATACTCTCCTTGTTCCCATTGATCGTAAACTCTGTACAGACCGTGATATCCTCGTCCGGATGAAAGCATCTGTTTTTTACATCCAGATTGAGCTTCCGGTATGCAAGAACATATAAGCCCTTTTTCGTATGGAGACTTAGAACATTCATCGCCAGCTGCTGGATATGCAATTGCCCGCCGGGCTGCTTTTTCTTATAATCTAACTGATAATGAAAATTCCGGATAATCTCCTCGAACTGTGCCTGCGAAAGAGGATAAGTTTCCCCGGTAAAGCTATCCTGATCCAGAAAATGAATCAGTTCATAATCGGTATAATAGGGCGTGATGTCCAGCCGGTTGCACATTTCCAGATAATTCAGTATTTTGAGATTGGACACATTGTGGAAAAGCTTCCTGTAGTGTTCCGGATGCATGGAAATGTCCTCCACCAGTTTCTGATTCACCGGACAGTAAGATCCATCTACAATCTCTGATGCCAAAATAGAATCAATAAAGATTTTATCAAACCCGCTCACCGTATACCGGCCAACGTGCAGTCCGTCCACCTTCAGGGTTCTTTTCACCGGATCCTCAATGATTCTTTGATCATAAATACACAAAATATGGGATTGTATCAATATCATTATATACTTTGAATGAGTGATTCGCAATAAACACCGAACTGAATTTACATCATGTTAGAATAAGCCAGTATCAGTGTTCAAACTGATACTGGCTCATTTTATAATTCCTCTGCCCCTGGCAATATATGATCACTATCGAATCTCTGTTACCTGATACCCCTGTTCCGTAACCGCCTGCTTTAAAACATCGTCTGATACATTTTCTTTCAATGTTACAACAGCTGTTCCGGCTTTATGGCTTACTTTTGCGCTATCCACCCCATCAAGTGCCTCAAGAGCCTTCCGTACATGCATCTCACAATGCCCACACATCATACCTTCAATCTTGATTGTCTTTTCCATTGTTTTTGTCTCCTTTTCGTTTCTTTTTTTGATGTTTCTTTTTATTTTATCATCCCGCTTTGCATCATATATCTTAAAGAAATTCAGACGCAGCGCATTGGTGATCACACAGAAGCTGGACAGACTCATTGCTGCAGCTCCAAACATTGGATTAAGCTTCCATCCAAGCAAATGAATAAACAAGCCGGCTGCCAGAGGAATCCCGATCATGTTATAAATAAAAGCCCAAAACAGATTTTCATGGATATTCCGAAGTGTTGCACGGCTTAAACGGATTGCCGCGGGAACATCAGACAAACGGCTTTTCATCAGAACCACATCCGCTGCATCAATTGCAACGTCTGCGCCCGCACCGATGGCAATTCCGATATCCGCACTTGTAAGTGCCGGGGCATCGTTGATTCCGTCACCTACCATGATAACCGTACCTTGTTTCTTAAGCTTTCGAATGACACTTTCCTTGTCCCCCGGGAGCACACCGGCAACGACTTCATCCACACCTGCTTTTTTGCCAATTGCTTTTGCGGTACGCTCGTTATCTCCGGTTAACATGACTACACGGATACCCATATTCTGCATTTCCTTTATGGCAGAAGGGCTGTCCTCTTTCATGGTATCTGCAACAGCTATCATGCCCAAAAGCACACCCTGTCTGGCAAAGAACAAAGGAGTCTTCCCTTCCCCGGCAAGAATTTCCGCCCGCTGTCTTAACTCCTCTGCTATCGCTGCATGTTCACGCACAAATGCATCATTGCCGCCAAAAAGGACATCACTTCCAAGTTTTCCGGTAAGTCCGTTGCCCGGCAGAGTTTTGAATTCTTCCACATTTTCTGCAGCCAGCTCCCATTCCTTTGCCTTTTGAACGATGGCTCCTGCCAGCGGATGCTCACTTTTGCGTTCCAATGCATAAGCCATCGACAACAGTTCTTTTTCATCTATTCCCTTTACCGGGATCAGATCTGTAACCCCCGGTTCTCCCCGGGTGATGGTTCCTGTCTTATCTAATGCCACGATACCGGATTTTCCGGTCTTTTCCAAAGAAACGGCAGTTTTAAAAAGAATGCCATTCTTTGCTCCCATTCCACTTCCAACCATGATCGCCACAGGGGTAGCAAGACCAAGGGCACAGGGACAACTAATGACTAGTACCGAGATTCCCCTTGCCAGGGCAAAGCCAATGGTCTGGCCGGCAATCAGCCATCCGATGATGGTTATGAATGCAATCCCAATGACAAAAGGTACAAACACTCCCGACACCTGATCCGCTATCTTCGCTATGGGAGCCTTTGTGGCTGCCGCATCACTGACCATCTGAATAATCTGTGAAAGTGTGGTATCCTCACCGACCCTTGCTGCCTCGCAGCGAATAAATCCCGCCTGATTTAAGGTGCCCGCTGAAACGGTACTACCGACTGTTTTATCTGCCGGAATACTCTCACCTGTCAGCATGGATTCATCGACTGCGCTGTTTCCTTCCATAACAATTCCGTCCACCGGTATATTCTCACCGGGACGGACCACAAAGACATCTCCCTTTACCACCTGCGTAACCGGAACCGTCATTTCCGCACCATCCTTAATAATGTTGGCTGTCTTGGGGGCAAGCCGCATCAGTCCTTTTAATGCATCGGTGGTCTTTCCTTTCGATCTGGCTTCTAGCATTTTGCCTACCGTGATCAAAGTTAATATCATAGCCGCGGATTCAAAATAAAAGTCATGCATATAGGACATGACAGAATCTGCATCGCCCTTAACCTGTGCATCCGTCATGGCAAAAAGTGCAAAAGTACTGTACCCGAAAGCAGCTGCAGCGCCAAGTGCAACCAGCGCATCCATATTCGGGGCACGATGCCACAGGCTCTTAAATCCGCTTATAAAAAACTTTTGATTAATCACCATTATTGCCACGGTCAGGAGCAGCTGTAAAAGTCCCATTGCCACATGATTATTTTGAAAAAAATCCGGCAGAGGCCAGCCCCACATCATATGTCCCATGGAAACATACATAAGGACAACTAAAAAACCCACGGAAGCAATGAGCCGTTTTTTTAGTATTGGTGTCTCCCGGTCTTTTAATGCACCTTCTTCGTCAAATGTTACTGCCTGTTTTTCCTGATTTCTATTTTTTAATGCCGCTGCGTATCCTGCCCCACTGACCGCAGCTATGATTTCTTCCGGACTGGCAGTTCCTTCCACTCCCATGGAATTGGTGAGCAGACTAACGGAGCAGGAAGTAACACCTTTTACCGCGGATACTGCTTTTTCCACTCTGGCCTGGCAGGCGGCACAGCTCATTCCCGTTACTCTATATTGTTCCATATTTTATTATATCGCCTCCTTTTGATATTCTGATTTTTGCCACTTACATGATATACGAATTGCGGGTCAATAAGTCAGAACTCTTTTCCTGCAAGCAGGAACGATTTCTGACTTTTGACCCTTATATCATTTCATTAATTTTTGCAAGGTTGACACTAACTCGTCGATTACTTCATCCTTACCATCCCTGATATCTCTTGCAACACAACCACGAATATGACTTGCCAGTAACTCCTTGTTAAAAGCATTCACAGCTGCATTCACGGCTGTTGACTGCATGAGAATATCCGTGCAATAGGCATCATTTTCCACCATCCCCCGTATCCCGCGTATCTGTCCTTCTATTCGGTTCAGACGGTGTATCAGTTTCTTTCGCTCTTCCTCTGAACGATCTGTTGTTTTCTCACAGCATCCACATACTTCTTTATCGGTCATGTTATCTGCTCCTTTCGTTCATACCCTATGGGGGTATTTGCATTATATACCCCTATAGGGTATATGTCAATATAAAAAAATAAACGGTTTGATATCAAACCGCCTATCTTTATACTGAGACATGATAGAATGCTCTGCTTCGGCTGACCAAAAATGGTGGATACTTCTGATATATTGTAATCAATGTTAACAACTTAGTAGTGGTACGGCATCAACGTGAATATATGGCAATGAACCAATAACAATAGAATGATTCGCCGGTCAAAAGCTAACGCTTTTCACCATAAATTTGCATCTTGAAAATTTCACATAATCACAGTATTTTCACGGCATAT